>JBKJSE010000433.1:0-5415 GCA_046595925.1 Archangium sp.
GTGAGCGGTGGAGAGCTGTTCGCGCTCCTCGCCGGTCTGGTCGCGCTGGCGCGCCGTCGCCGCTGACACTTCTCTCCCTCTCCCTGTGGGAGAGGGGTCGGGGTGAGGGCCTGGAGAAACAGAGCGTCTCGCCGAAGCCGCGATCGACCTGCCAGGGTGTGGTGATGGCCACGGGGAAGAACACCGCGACGCCAGGGGGAGGCGATGACGCCTCCAACATCAACATCGCGGACGCGAAGGATACTGCGGGCGAATCAACCCCAACGCGTCATCGCCGCATGAAGCGACAGCCTGAGCTACGGTCGCGGGCGACATGACAGGTGACCATCAGCGTGGGTCGTTGAGTTGGTGGCACGTGTTGGTCCTCTCACTGTGCGTCGGGTCGAGCGGATGCTTTGAGCCAGTTGCACAAGAGTGCGTAAACGGTTCGCTCTGCGAGGCAGGCGGGACGTGTATCAACGGCCGCTGTGCCTCGGGCGGAGGAGGAAGCGTTTCGGGGGGCGGCTTCGGTGGATCAGGTGGCGGCACCGGGGTCGGGGGCGGCTTCGGTGGATCGGGCGGCGGCACCATTGTGGGCGGCGGCTTCGGTGGATCAGGAGGCGGCACATTCACGGGGGGCGGCCTCGGCGGAGGAACGGGAGGCGGGTCGGGTGGAGGTTCCAGCGGACCCGACAGTGGTTCTGACGGCGGCGACGGCGGCTTCACGGACGGCGGGCTGCCGGACAGCGGCTTCGACGGGGGCCAAGTCGATGGGGGATGCGCCGGCTACGTCACTTTGCCCGCTCGCGGCGGAGTCGAAGCCAGCAGACTGGTCGAGCTCGCCGGCCGTCCCCGTTTTTTGTACTACGGCCCCTCATTCCCGTTCGCCGTGATGTACGTCGAGTGCACCGGAGCGTGTGACACTCCGAATCCGGTCTATTCGTCCCCGATCCAGCTTGGCCAGACCGGCACCTTTCAGTCACGCCCTGTTTTGGCTGTGGTCGGAAACTCAACTCTCGTTGCCACGTGGCCGGCAGTGAACATCTTTGCCGATGCCTTTTCGTACGCCGAGTGCGCGGGCGGCTGTGATCAACCTTCCTCGTGGACCGTGACCGATATGCCTATCGGCACCGGCTCGGTGATTGACCTTGCCGCGCTTGGAAATCTGCGAGCCGCAACGTGGGTGCGTCCAAGCACCATGGGAGACTTGCACTTCTATTCCGAGTGCTCGAGCAACTGCGCTGCAGCGGGACCGGCCTGGAGCACGCTCTTTCTCCCCGCCTCCCGGGGCTTCGGTCTCTCGATCGATCTCGCCGTCGATCCGAATACTGGTCTCCTCTGGCGCGCCCTTGCAAAAGGCGGCGAGGGCGCAGATCCGCCTTCCTATCGGGAGTGTGTCGGCCCTGACTGCGCCGTGTCGTTGACCGCTTGGAGCAGCGAAAGTTTCCTGACCTCCGGCCGGGGCACCAGCCCCGCCGTGGTGCTCGACCGAGCGACGCTTCCTCGCATCTTTTTCACCGAGTTTTATGTGCACGGGTCACTGACGGTGGCCCGATGCATTCGGCGCCCCTGTGCCAATGATCCTTCGCACTGGGAATTTACCGTCCTTGCCCCGCACACCAGCTCGTCGGTGACTGCAGGCAAAGCGCCAGATGGCCGCACCTTCTTCGCGAGCACCATCAATGGCACTGTGATCGTTGGCTTGGAAACGAGCGATGGTGGCTACGACATCCAGCCGCTGCTCGGCTGCTCAGGATTTGCGATCCCTGCGCGCGGCAGTCACGCCCAGGCCTCCGCCCTGCTCAGGCCGAACGACAAGTGGAGAGTCTCCTTTTCCGCTGGCGTCGATGGTGGCGGGTTGGCTTGTCACTCCGACGCGCCCTGACCGACACGAATCCACTGTTCGCGGTGGAAATGATCGTCAGTCGGAAAAGCGAGCGCGAAGGTGCGTGGGCGTCGTCAGCCAGACGCTGCGCCCGTTTGTGGTTGGTACGGGAGACCGTTCGCGCTTCCACGTCAACGCAGGCGATTCAACAGCAGGCTGATGGAACACGTCTCCCCTCCAAGGGAAACACCGGCCTCAAACGCCGGAGCGATAGCTCAGCCATAGAGCACGAGATTCGTCATCTCGCCGTTGAAGGTTCGACTCCTTCTCGCCCCACCGTAAATTCGACTGCGCGAACTCTCACGTCGCAGAAGGTGACGCCGCCTGGGAAAACGAAGTTCGAACTCCGAATCGCCGCGAGCCAGTTCCGAGATCACCTTCTGCAAGGTCTCGCCGCGCACCTCCTGCACGGTGAACCACGGTGAGCCCTTCTCGTCGTGGCCCTGATCGTACACAGGCACCACCGCGGGGTGCTCGAGCCGTCCCTGAATCCGGGCCTCGCGGAGAAACCGTTCCGTTCCTCCGGGCTCTGCCGCGACACGGGGTTGCATCACCTTGCGCGCGACTGACCGCTCGAGGAGGGTGTCCTGGTAGCGCTCGACCTGGCCCATGCCTCCCTGGCCCACGACCACGTCGAGCTGCGCGTAGCGCTCTGTCATGGCACTGGCCTGAGCACGGGCGCTGTGGCCCACGCGACAAGATCGCCGCGGCCACGTCGACCCGATTAGACTCTGCCACCATGGACGCGCGACGTTTTCTGCAAGACGTGGGCAGCACCGTCTCGAGTGACTTCAGCAAGAACCGTTCACTCCTCTCCTTCGAGGAGTACCTGCAGCTCTTCGGTGGCGCCGCGCACCTTCAGGCCCGCAACGCGGCGCAGTACCTGAAAGACGCCATCGACTCGTTCGGCACTGAGCTGGTCGCGCACCCCTCAGGTCAGGTGCGCCGCTTCAAGGTGTTCGACGCGATCAAAGACGGTCACCAGGTGCGCGTCGCCGGCCAGGAAGAGGTTCAGAACGCGCTCTACCGACTGCTCGGCAACTTCGTGCGCGCAGGGCGCATCAACAAGCTCATCCTCATGCACGGGCCCAACGGCTCGGCGAAGTCCTCGATCGCCGAATCGCTCAAGCGCGGCCTCGAGATCTACAGCCAGACACCTGAAGGCGCGCTGTACACGTTCAACTGGGTCTTCCCGAAAGAGAAGCTCGTCAAAGGCAGCATCGGCTTCGGCGATCACGTGCCCAGTGGCCAGGTCACCTCGTACGCGCACCTCGCGGCCGAAGACATCGAAGTGCGCCTCACCAATCCGCTGCGCGAGCACCCGCTGTTCCTCATTCCCCGCGAAGAGCGTCGCAAGCTGCTCAACGACGCGTTCGGGGAAAAGGACTCCGATGCCGTCGCGCCGGCGTACCTGGTGGAAGGCGAGCTCTCGACCACGAACCGGAAGATCTTCGACGCGTTGCTCGCGAGCTACTCGGGCGACTGGCTCAAGGTGCTGCGTCACGTGCAGGTCGAGCGCTTCTACGTCTCGCGCCGCTACCAGGTCGGCACCTTCACCGTCGAACCGCAGATGAGCGTCGACGCGGCCTATCAACAGGTCTCCGCCGATCGCACGCAGGCCAACCTGCCGTCCGCGTTGCACAGCGTGGTGCTCTTTCAGCCCGCAGGCCCGCTGGTGAGCGCGAACCGCGGCCTCATCGAGTACGCCGATCTCTTGAAGCGCCCGCTCGAGGCCTTCAAGTACCTGCTCGGGTTCTCCGAGACGCAGGAAGTTCCGCTCGAGCACATGGTGCTGCAGCTCGACGAAGTGCTGCTGGCGTCTTCCAACGAAAAGCACCTCGCCGCGTTCAAAGAGCTGCCTGACTTCAGCTCGTTCAAGGGCCGCATCGAGCTGGTGCGCGTGCCGTACCTGCGCCGCTGGAAGCTGGAGCGCGAGGTCTACGACGCGCAAGTCACGCCGCGCACCGTGGGCCGTCACGTCGCTCCGCACGCCACGCGCGTCGCCGCGATGTGGGCAGTGCTCACGCGCCTCAAGAAGCCGATCCCCGATCGCTACCCGGCAGAGTCGCGCTCGCTCGTCGAGCGGCTCTCCCCGATGGAAAAGCTGCGCCTCTATCAAGACGGCGAAGCGCCCGATCGGCTCACCGTGCAGCAGCAGCGCGAGCTCAAGAAGCTGGTGCCGTTGCTCTACGAAGAGAGCGACTCGTACCCGAACTACGAAGGCCGCTCTGGCGCCTCGGCGCGCGAGATCAAGACCGCGTTGTTCAACGCCGCGCAGTCACCCGAACACGACTCGCTGCACCCGCTCGCCGTGCTCAAGGAGCTGCTCGCGCTCACCCGCGACAAGAGCGTCTACGAGTACCTGCAGCAGGAGATCGTCGACGGGTACCACGACCACGCCGAGTTCGTTCGCATCGTCGAGAACGACTACCTCGACGTGGTCGATCGCGAAGTGCGTGACTCCATGGGCCTCGTCAGTGAGGCGCAGTACGTCGAGCTGTTCGAGCGCTACGTGCAGACGGTCTCTGCGTGGATCAAAGGCGAGCGCGTACAGAACAAACACTCTGGCGCGCAGGAAAAGCCCAACGAAGGCAGCCTCGCTGAGTTCGAAAGCTACGTGATGCCCAAGGGCGAAGACGCCACGGGCTTCCGCCGCGCGTTGATCTCGACCGTGGGCGCGTGGCGCATCGACAACCCGGAGATCCCCGTCGACTACGCGCGCATCTTCCCCGACCTCTTCAAGCGGCTGTCCGATCACTTCTACGAAGAGCGAAAGCGCCAGCTCAAGCGCAACGTTGAAAACATCCTCAAGTACCTGTCCGACGAACGCAGCTCGCTCTCCCCGAAAGAGCAGGCGCAGGTGAAGAAGACGATGGACGAGATGGTCGCGCGCTTCGGCTACACCGAGGCCTCCGCGAAGGACTCGATCGTCTTCCTCGTTCGCAAACGCTACGCGTGAAGAACACGCTCGCGACGCACGTGCACCTCGAGCTGTGGGGCGTCGAAGGGGCGCTCCTCGATGATCCTCCGCGTCTGGAGCAGGTGCTGCTCGCTGCCGCGGCCGCCGCGAAGTGCACCGTCATCGGTTCCGTCAAGCACCAGTTCGCCCCTCACGGGGCCAGCGTGGTGGTGCTGGTGGCCGAAAGTCACCTCTCGATCCACACCTGGCCCGAGCACGGCTACGCCGCCGCCGACATCCTCACCTGCGGTGAAACGCTGCCCGAAGAAGGGGTCAAGTCGTTGATCGCGTTGATGAAACCGGCTCGATCAGAGGTGCGGCAGTACCAGCGGGGGATCGTGCAACCCCCCTGAAAATCAAGGTCCTACCTTGACCGACAGGGGTCAGTTGACCGAAGATCCGCCGCCCAAGGCCGGGCAGTTCTGTAGCACTCACCAGTTCCCGGTCAGGCCAGCATCCAGGAAGGCGCTTCTCAATGAGTCACGGACCCGTGATCCACTTCTTTGCCGGAAAAGGCGGCTCTGGCAAGTCCACCCTCGCGACTGCCTATGCGATGAACTTGCTGGAAGCCAACGGCAAAGATCGCGTGCTG
>JBKJSE010000108.1:0-9246 GCA_046595925.1 Archangium sp.
TGCCCGCTGCGCTGAAGAAGCAGCTCGAGCAGCAGCTGGTCGGTGCGCTCGGCCGGCTCGAAGGCGGAAAGCCCATCATCACCCAGGCCGCCCGCGCGCCCCGCGTGGTGGAGACCGTCGGTCTGCTCAATAGCGCGACCACCAAAACAGGGCCTGCTGCAGAAGAGTTCTGGCAGGAGGTGGTGATGCCGCTGCTGTTCGTCGGCGCGCCGGCCACGTTCCCGCCGCTCGGTGAAGAAGAGCTCGCCGCGGCGAAGCAGGGCATCGACCCACTCTTTCTGTTCCTCGACGTCGTCCCGTTCCAGTTCAAGGCGGCGGAAGAGGGGCTGCTCGGTGCGTTCACCGATCTGCAGGTGCCTGCGCCGGAGTTCCGCAGCAGCACGCAGGTGCGGTTGATCAAGGTGGGTACCGAGTCGGTGAAGGAAGCGCTCGCCGCGTTCGACCAGGTCAAGACGCGCGATGCCATCAAGCGCTTCGGTGAGCACCTGAAAGAGAAGGGTGGCGTCGCCGCTGAGGCGAAGGGCGCTGAAGAGGCGAAGACGATGTTGGATGCCGCCATGACGTTGCTCGGTGAGCTGAAGCTGGCCGTCACGGGTGGTCGCGACATCTACGTTCGTCGCATGACCGAGGCAGAGGCCGCTTCAGAGCCCGCGCTCGCGCAGGTTCGTCAGGCGCTCTCCGCCCCGCGAATCATCTTGTCGCCCTGACGGGAGAGTTGAAAAGAGGTGCCGCTGACCGGTGCCACCCCAGCGGGTTGGCGGAAATAGGAATTGAGAACCCCACCGGTCTCCCCGAGAGGGTTGGCCGAAATAGAAATTGAGAACCCCACCGGTCACCCCGAGCGGAGTCGAGGGGTCACCTGCCGCGCGGCGCAGAGGTGGCATCTCGACTGCGCTCGATGCGAACGGTGGGTCTGTTCCTTCGGACGAAATCGCCGGCGAGCCGGTCCCCTGCTCGGGATGAACGGTGTGAGTTCGTGTTGTCGAACACTCTTCCTTCAGGAGAGGGTCAGGGTGAGGGCATGAACTCGCCGTGAACTGAGTTAGACCCGTCACGTGCTTCAAGTACTTCCCCTGGTCGTTGCGCTCACCGCTGGTCAATCTCTCCCGCCGTGGATGACGGGACAGACGCAGCCAGCGGATCTCGCCATCACGCTCGTCACCTTCAGCCCCGGCGACTCGCTCGTCGAGTGGTGGGGTCACACGTCGTTCGTCGTCGAAGACAAGCGCCTCAACCACGCGCGCCTCTACAACTTCGGAATGTTCGGCCCGAAGGAAGGCGACACGGTCGGCTTCGTGAAGGACTTCGCGAAGGGGCGGTTGATCTTCTGGGTGGCCGACGACTCCGCGCAGGGCACGTTCAGTTTCTACAAGAACCAGCTCAAGCGAGACGTGCGGCTTCAAGAGCTCGATCTCGAGCCCGACGAAGCGATGGCGGTCGCAAAATCTTTGGGCACCAACGTGCTTCCGGAAAACCGGATGTACCGGTACCACCACTACAACGACAACTGCTCCACCAGGCCGCGCGACATCATCGACGCGGCGATCGGAGGTCAGCTCAAAGCCGCCACCTCAGGCACCTCGCGGATGACGCTGCGTCAGCACACGTTGCGGTACTCGATGGTGAATCCTCCGATGTCACTGGTGCTCGACTTCCTACAGGCCGACTCGCTCGACAAACCGATCACGGGTCTTCAAGACGCGTATCTGCCTGATGAGTTGGAGCTGCAGCTGCAGGCGCTGCAGGTGAAACGTGCAGACGGCACGACGAGGCCGCTGGTGAAGACGCAGCGCAACTGGTTCAAGAGCGATCGTCAGCCGCCGCCCGCGACGGCACCGAACTGGATCATCTACGAGCTGCTGGTGGGGCTGTTCCTCGCGGGCATCGCGCACGGGCTGGGTCACTGGGGCCGTGACGGCAAGAAGCTGCCGCGCGTGCTGCTCGGGCTCTACACGTCCGGTATCGGTCTCGTGCTCGGCATTCTCGGCCTGGCGCTCGGGTTCTTGATGACCGCGACTGATCACGACGTCACGTTCGGAAACGAGAACATCTTCCAGTCGAACCCGCTGACGTTCACTCTGTTCCCGCTCGGCCTGATGTTGATGTGGGGCGCGAAGCGAGCGGTGAAGTGGAACCGCGCTGTCTGGACCGTGCTCGCGGCGATTTCTCTGCTCGGCGTCATGATCAAGGTGCTGCCGTCAGCTGATCAGGCCAATGGCAACATCCTCGCGATCCTGGTGCCGCTCAACGTCGGCTTCGCCGCGCTCTGGTGGCTCGACGCGCGGCACAAGGCGACTGCGGGTTCTTGAAACGACGAAGCCCCGCTCGGTGACCGAGCAGGGCTTCTTGAGTGATTGGTAGTTCGCCCCTCACCCGACCCTCTCCCGAAGGGAGAGGGAGACTCTGACTTACTTGAAGTTCGCGGCCGCGAAATCCCAGTTGACCAGGTTGTTGAGGAACGTCTCGACGTACTTCGCGCGGAGGTTGCGGTAGTCGATGTAGTACGCGTGCTCCCAGACATCGCACGTGATGAGCGGCTTCTGACCCTTGGTGATCGGGGTCTCAGCATTGCCCGTGGTGACGATCTTCAGCTTGTCGGCGTCCTTCACCAGCCAACCCCAGCCCGAGCCGAACTGGCCGATGCAGGCGGTCGAGAACTGGCTCTTGAAGTCGGCAAAGCTGCCGAAGTCCTTCTTGATCGCGTCCGCCAGCGCGCCCTCGGGCTCGTTGCCGCCGGCCGGCTTCATCGAGTTCCAATAGAACGTGTGGTTCCAGACCTGGGCCGCGTTGTTGAACACGCCGCCCGACGAGGTCTTCACGATCTCTTCGAGGCTCTTCTCGGCTTCCGGCTTGCCCTCGAGCAGCTTCTTCAAGTTGGTCATGTACGCCTGGTGATGCTTCTCGTAGTGAAACGAGAACGTCTCCTCGGACAGGTGAGGGACCAGGGCATTTTTCGCGTAGGGGAGAGGATCCAGCTCGAACTTCATGGGTGACTCCGGCGTTCGGGTGGGACTGAACTAATGATGTGCGCGCTGAGTTAATGGCCTCGACCGCGGTTGTCAGCAGGGGAATGCTGCTTGCGTCTGCCGAACCGAACATCGTACGGACACCCCCATGGCGAACGACATCCTCACTGAGCAGCTGACTTCCCTCCAGGCGAGGCTCACCAGCCTCCGGGGGTCGCTTTGACGTCGACCGCAAGAAGAGCCGCATCGCGCTGATCGAACGTGATTCGACGTTGCCCGACTTCTGGAACGACAACGTCAAAGCGCAGGGAATGCTGAAGGAAAAGACGACGCTGGAAAAGCAGCTGTCGCACTTCGAGACCACCCAGCGCCGCTTCGATGACGCCAAGACGCTCCTCGAGCTCGGGGAGGAAATGGGCGACCCCGCCAGCAAGGAAGAGGGTCTGGCCCTGCTTCCGGGGGTCGAAGATCAACTCAAGGTGCTCGAGCTGCAGAAGATGCTCTCGGGGCCCAACGATCACCTCAACTGCTACGTCGACATCAACGCGGGCGCCGGCGGCACCGAGTCGATGGACTGGGCCTCGATGCTGTACCGCATGTACACGCGCTACTGCGAACGCCGCGGCTGGACCGTCGAGGTCAGCGACTACAACGCGGGCGAAGAAGCGGGCATCAAGAACGCTTCGCTGCGCATCGTGGGCGACAACGCCTACGGCTACATGAAGGCCGAGATGGGCGTGCACCGGTTGGTGCGCATTTCTCCGTACGACTCGAACGCGCGCCGCCACACCTCGTTCGCGTCCATCGACGTGTACCCAGAGGTCGACGACACCATCAAGATCGACATCCCCGAGAAGGACTACGAGCTGAAGTTCATTCGCGGCTCAGGCGCCGGCGGTCAGAAGGTCAACAAGACGAGCTCGACCGCGCAGCTGCGCCACATCCCCACCAACATCGTGCTCACGGTGCAGACCGAGCGAAGCCAGAGCGCCAACAAGGACATGGCGTTTCAGATTCTTCGGTCGCGTTTGTACGACCTCGAGATCAAGAAGCGTGAAGCCGAGTCTGCCTCGCGTGAAGGCAACAAGGCCGACATCAGCTTCGGCTCTCAGATCCGCAGCTACGTGCTCGCGCCGTACCGCATGGTCAAAGACCTGCGCACCGGCGTGGAATCAGGGCAGCCCGACAAGGTGCTCGATGGCGACCTGGAAGAGTTCATCACCGCCCAGCTGATGGGCGTGAAGAACCCTGCCAAGGCGCTGCCGGAATAACTCACTTCTCGAAGAGCACCTCGGTGAGCGCCGAGGTGGTGAGCATCATCATCCGCTGGGCGCGCGAGAGCAGCAGCCGTCGGGCTGCCTCGTCGTTCTGAGTCAGCTCCACCACCATCGCGTCGAGCACCTTCGCGGCGATCAGCTGCCCTGCGTGGAGATCGTCCTTGCTGATGCCCGCCTTCACGCGCGCGCGGAAGTTCTCGCGCTGCGTCGCGATGTACGTCTCCATCTGGCGATCACGCAGTGCTTCGACCAGCAGGTCCATCGACTTGCCGACGGCGATCAGCAGGTGCCCGCGGGGAACCTTGAGGTACGAGGGAAGCTTCGCGGCGAGCAACGCGTCGAGGAAGGTGTTGTGCCAGTGCTCGCGGCCCTGCTCGTACGATTTCCAGAACGTCTCTTCGACTGTCATGTGCCGCGAAGTTTAGCCCGTTCACTTCGCGTCGCGGACGGCAAACTCGCACCACCAACTGCTGATCCAGAGATCGGCGAGGGCATCGGCTTTCTGCCGGTCACTGCCTTCCCGGGCAGCGCGGGCATTGAGGAAGCGCATGCGCGCGGGAAACGGAATGCTGCCGAGCTCACGCTTCGCCTGCCCACACGACTGGAGCACCCGAATCCGCGCGAGGTCGAGCTGCGCAGTGAGGGCGCGCGAGTTGCGAATGGAGAGCACTCCTTTCCCATCGAGCTGCCCACCAAGCGCATCGTACGTGTTGACCAGGTAGGCCGAATAGATCGTCTGCCGCGCGGCGAGGACCAGTCGAGCCCGCGCATCGGTCTCGGTGGCCAGCAGCTCTCCGTAGCCGACGAGATCGAGCCAGGTGCCGTCCGTGTCGAAGGCGTTTTCCACCGCTCGTGTTTTGAGAGCCGCACGCGAGGCCGCTCCGGCGGAGACGTACCAGGGCGCAAGCCGCGCGGCGTCGATCGGGCGAATCGACTTCTTCAGCGGGGGAAGTGACGCGTAGAGCGCGAGGAAGCGCTTGCCGTTCTCGAGCTCTTCCCTGACGCGCAGCAGGTCCTCGGCGTACTGACGCGCCAGTCGTTTGAAGGCCACGTCGTCTTGCTCGGCTTGAAGTTCCTTCGCGGCTGCTCCGGCTCGCAGCGAAAGCCCCTGCGTGACGACACTCTCGAGAAGGTCCATCGCGTAGACGTCGTTGGCGCGCGTGGTGTTGGGAAACTGTGCGTCGATCTTCGCCCGCAGGTCCTGCCGCTCGACCGAGACCGCTTCTTCCTGCGCCTTGAGCGCCGCGAAGACCGCAGCGGTGTCTTTGGCGTCGAGGGAACGCAGCAGAAGGGCGTCTTGCCTCACGACGCGCAGGGTCGTCAGGGTCGAACTCCACACGACCATCGCGCGCACGGTGTCTCCATTCTTCGCGAAGTCGTCGGCCGCTCGCGTCGAGCGCTCGATGAGTTCTCTCCAGGTCTGCGCACGTTTCGGATCAACGCCCGCGAGCGCCTCGTCGAGCTGGGGCAGCTCGGCCTGGAAGTCGCGCCGCACCGTGCTCGTGAGGCGGGTGAGCGCGGCGAGCTCAGCGGGCCAGAGTTCCATCTCCGCTTCGGTAACAGGGGAGGGACGAGGCAACGCGTCACCCGTGAGAAAGAGGAACGCGTCGTCGAGGCTGCCCAGCTCTTTCATCTCGACGCCCAGGTTCTTCCCCTCGACGAGCAGGTCAACCGCTTCTCCCGACGCGTCGACCTGCTGTCGCCCGCCCATTGGAAACCCAAAGCGCTTCACGCCGGCGGCCGCCGCACCGCGCAGTCGCTGGAGAATGCCCCCGACCGGCCCCACGCTCCCGTCGGGATTGACCGAGCCGGTGACGGTGGTGTTGGGCAAGACCTTCTTCCCCTTGATGAGCGCCGCCAGCGTCGAGGCCGTGAGCAGACCCGCTGACGGTCCGTCGATCGGGCCTGCGACGCGCAAGGTGAACTCGAAGTCGAGCAGGCTGGAGTTGGTGGCTTGCGTCGCGATGAACGCGGCCTGCCAGAGCGTGGTGAGCCATTGGTCGCTGGTTCCGCTCGCGAGCTCTTCCATGATTCCCACGGACGGCACACGCGCGCGGTTGGGGGCGATGCGCACGGTGATGGCGGCATTGGCCGAGAGCGAGACGGCCTGCACCACGGCTTCTCGTTGTACCGGCCGGGGCGCCGCGCTCGCGCTCACCGCGAGAACGGACCACAGCGCTGTCATACCCAGTCGCACCATGCGCTCGAAGCTACCGCGTCCTCGCGCGCACGGGCCTCTTCTGCTTGGGTCACGTTCCGCCTTCACATGATCGCCTATCTCACAGACGTCGAGGGTCGCTGGGACAAGCTGGTCTCGTTCACCACCGGCAACCCCCACGTGTCGCTCGTCGACGGCGAGCTGCGGCTCGGCGAGGGCGTCACGTTCGTCTTTGGTGGTGATGCGATCGATCGGGGCGCACACGCTCGGCGGTTCGTCGCGTTGCTGCTCTCGGCGCGACGCCGCTACGGCGAGCGGGTCGTTCTCCTTTCGGGCAATCGCGACATCAACAAGGTGCGGCTGGTCACCGAGCTCAACGGCCAACCGCACCGGCTCGCACCGGAGACCTCGACGCGCGCAGAGCTGTTGCGGTGGACCTTCGCCAACACGATGGGCGCTGCGAAGGCCTTCGAACATCGCGCGACGGAGCTGCGCGAGTCGGGCGCCCAGTTCGACGATGACGCGGTGGTCGAGAGCTACCTGGTGGATCTCGCGCAGGGTGGTGATCTCCGTGGGTACCTGAACGCGAGCCGGCTCGCTTTTCGCGCGGGGTCGACGCTGTTCGTTCATGGCGGGATCACGCCCGAGAATTTCCTGCAGACGCCCAACAGCGGGCCCGCGAGTGACGTCGATGGCTGGCTGGCGACGCTCGATTTTTTCTATCGCGAGGGGCTCGCCGAGTTCGATACCGGCAAGCGGCCCGAGGCGCTGCTCAAGTACCAGTCACAAGGTCCCGACAAGCTCAACCAGGGCAGCGTGGTCTACGCGCGACCGACCGACGAGCGCGGCAACCCGCACCTTCCGTCGCGTGAGATCGTCGAGCGTCTGCTGTCCAACGGCATTCGTCGCGTCGTGGTGGGCCACACGCCGAGTGGTGATTGCCCGGCGATCCTGCGCGACGGCGAGTTCGAGCTGGTGCTCGCAGACAATTCCTACGGTCGCATCGAGTCGGGTTCGCAGGTCTTCATGACGGAGGAGGCGACGGCCGTGCGTGCGCTCACGCAGCTCGATGGCGGTGGGCAGGCGAAAGTTCAGTTCAAGGTGGAAGCGCAGGAAAAGTCGCCGCTGGGCCTGCGCGATCGCGACACCGGCCAGCTCGTGAAGGCGCGGCTCGAGAGTGGCGAGTACCTGATGTTTCACGGGCTCGCAGACTTCAAGGTGGAGCAGCTGGCGATCTCCGCTGAGGCGCTCGCCCTTCGAGCTCTGGTTGTTCCTCGATGAACTGGAATGGAACCTCAACCCGGGGTGGGGTGTTGGCAGCTGACATGCGTCTTTTCGTTCTGCTGAGCCTCGTCGTCGCCACCTCGGCCCTGGCCAGGGACAAGGTCAAAGACGTCCGCGCGCGGCGCACGGCTGACGTGAAGGCGCTGCTCGAAAAGGCCGGCCTCACGTACCCGGCGGAAGAGGTCTACCTGCGTGCCTTCAAGAAGGAGCGCCAGCTCGAACTCTGGGCCGGCAAGAAGGGGCAAGCCCTCGTCTTGATCAAGACCTACCCGTTCTGTGCAGCGTCAGGCGATCTCGGCCCGAAGCGGAAGGAGGGTGATTCGCAGGTGCCTGAGGGTTTGTACGAAGTGCCTTCGTTCAACCCGTACTCGAGCTACCACCTGTCGATGGAGGTCTCGTACCCCAACGCGAGTGATCGGCTCCGCAGCGACGCGAAACGGCCGGGCGGCAACATCTACCTCCACGGCAACTGCGCCAGCATCGGCTGCATCGCGATCGAAGATGAGCCGATCGAAGAGGTGTACCTGATCACCTTCGACGCGAAGCGCCGGCCCATCCGCTTCGACATCTTCCCCGCGCGCATCGACCCCGCCGGTCTGGAGAGCCTCCAGGACCCGGCGCAGCTCGAATTCTGGAAGGAGCTCGCTCCCGCCTACACCGCGTTCGAGCAAAATCACCGGCCTGCAACCTTCACGGTCTCAAAGAAGACGGGGGCTTACGTTCTCAAGTAGCCTCTTTTCCCTCTGTTCCATCGGCCCCAAGGCCTTGGTGGAACCCCGCGCCCCAGCTGGTGTCTGGTGCCTCGTCGGAGCGTTCAATGAGTGACGACGATGACCGGCGGGAGGAAGACGTGGCGAGCGACGTGCTGGAACTTCCAGCCCAGGTCATGGCATCGGAGACGCGGGCACCGGCCTCGAGCCTGCCCGAGCACCTCCTGATCGCCCGCCTGCGTCGGGGTGACGCGGCCGCCTTCGAAGCGCTGGTCAAAGCCCATCAAGATCGCGTCTACGATTTCTGCGTGCGCATGCTGAGCGATCGCGAAGAGGCGTTCGATCTCACGCAGGAGATCTTCATCTCGGTGCACAAGCACCTCGACAAGTTCAGGGCCGACGCGAAGCTGACGACGTGGATTTACCGCATCGCGCGCAACCACTGCCTCAACCGCCTCAAGTACCTGAAGCGCCGCGGCCGGGGGCGCAGTGACGAGTACGGCGAGTCGAACGAGCTGTCGATCACCGAGTCGCAAGGTGGCGGGCCGCAGCAGCCCGATGAGGCGGTGATGGGAAAGAACGATCGCGCCCTGGTGCACCGCGCGATTCAGGAGCTCGACGAAGATCAGCGCAGCCTCGTGGTGCTGCGCGACGTCGAGGGCCTCAGCTACGAAGAGATCATGGACATCACGGAGCTTCCTGAGGGCACCGTGAAGAGCCGACTACATCGCGCCCGCGAGAAGCTGGCAGGGATCCTCACGAGGCTTGAACAAAGCTTCGCGGATCGAGGAGACTGACGTCGTGCGTCGAGAACTTTCCAAGAATGAAGTCGAACGCCTCTTCGTGGGGGC
>JBKJSE010000098.1:0-34040 GCA_046595925.1 Archangium sp.
GCTCCTAAGGAACAGCACCGTTCCCCCCCGAGCGAAGTCGAGGGGTGACCTGCCGCGCGAGGCAGAAGTACTCCCTCGACTCCGCTCGGGAGGACCGGTGTGTTCCTTCGGTCGAAATCGCCAGCGAAGCTGGTTCCTTGATCGGGGGGAACGGGCTGTTCCTGAGGAGCGGCCTTGAAGGGATTACCTCTGCTTCGTGCGGCAAGTGCCCCCTCGACTGGGCTTTGGGGTGACCGGTGGGCCAACTCTGGGGCAGACCGGTGTTCCTGGTTCCCCTCCTCGGGATGAACGGTGAGACTGGGGCCATGTTCGGTTTCGGAAAGAAGCGGCCCGATGATGGGCAGTCGCTGACGCAGCCGATCCCCGCCGGTTGGGAGATCGTCGATTTGGGTCTGCTCGGCGCCGGCGGCATGTCGCGCGTCTACCGGGTGCGAGACGAGACGCTCGGCCGCGAGGTCGCCTTCAAGGCCCTTCGTCCCGAGCTGATGAAGGAAGACCTCGCGCTGAGCCGGTTCATCGAAGAGGCGCGCATCACCGCGCAGCTCGATCACCCGAACATTCCCGCGGTGTACGCGCTGGCGACCGACAAGAAGAAGTCGACCTGCTTCACCATGAAGGTGCTCGAGGGCAGCAGCCTCCAGCAGCTCCTCGAGCAGAACGAGAAAGAGGGCATCGATGGCCTCTTCTCGGCGCTCGACGTGATGGTGCGCGTCTGTGACGCCATCTCGTTCGCTCACGCCCGTGGGGTGTTGCACCTCGATCTCAAGCCCTCGAACGTGATGGTCGGCGAGTACGGGCAGATCTACGTGGTCGATTGGGGTCTCGCGCTGCGCAAGGCGAACCTGCCCACGAAGGAAAAGGACGACGGGTCTTCCTTCGGCACGCCCGCGTACATGGCCCCTGAGCAGGCGCGCGGTCAGAACCACGCGCTCGACGAACGCACTGACGTCTTCGCGCTCGGTGGAATGCTCTACCGGATTCTCGCGGGCCGGCCGCCGTACCTCGACAAGACCTCGAACGGCACGCGGGCGCTGGCGATCGAGGCGGTGATCGCGCCTCCTGATCAGGTGGCGAAGCGGGGCGCGCAGTCGATGCCGCGCCGGTTGGTGGCGATCTGCATGAAGGCGCTGTCCGTCGCCCCTGAGGATCGTTACCAGGACGTCGCTGAGATCAAACGTGAGCTCGAGGACTTCATCCGCGGAACCGCGCAGCTGCCGCGCATGGTGTTCCAGACGGGCGAGGCGATCGTTCGTGAAGGCGAAATCGGAGACGCGGCGTACGTGATTCTCGATGGGCACTGCCAGGCGACGCGCGTCGTGGCGGGCAAGACGCAGATGCTCAGGCTGCTGGGGCCCGGTGAGATGTTCGGTGAGACCGCCGTGCTCACCGGCAGTCCGCGCTCGGCGACGGTGACTGCCCTGCTCGACACCACCGTCGCCGTGGTCGACCGGTTGTTTCTGCAGGAAGAGATGGAGCGCACCTCGTTCATGGCGCTGGCGATTCGCACGGTCGCCTCGAGTTTTCTCGATCTCAACGCGCAGACGACGGCGCTGCTCGAGGAGCAACGGCTGGGCAAGGTGGTCGACCTGACGCTGCGCCATCTCGCGCTGATGGGGAGCGATGGCCCGGGTGGTACTCGGCGTACGCCCTGGGCTTCTTTGCTGACGAAGCTCGTGAGCGATACCGGGCTGAGCGCAGAGGCGATCAGCGAGCGGCTCGATCGGCAGCCGGGGTTTGAGATCGTCAATGACTCGCTCGTGCTCAAGCCGTCGGTCAAATGATCAATTGATGTCGGGGATCACACAGAGCTGATTGACGCAGACCGTACCGCTCGCCACGCCGCAGCAATCGGCGTGCGCAGTGCAGCGCTCGAACTCTGCTGAACAGCCGCCACCGTTGTTCGAGCTGCAGGTCTTGTCTGCGTCGTTGGGGCCGCGGCAGAACCCCCCGCAGCATTGATCACCCGAACCACACCCCTCACCATCGGCTCGGCAGGGATCGAGCGACCAGTAACCACGCGAGTTGCCGGCGAGCAGCTCCTGCGCGGGCAGGTAGAAAGCAGGGTGGCTCGGATCCGTTCCGGGCGCGGCGTTGAGATCGATCGCGGCGACCCACAGCTTCTTGGGCGTGGGGGACTGCGAGAGATCGTGGAAGCGCGGGTCGCTCCAGAACGGGTTGAGGGTGGCCACGTTTCCGTAGAGACGACGGCTGGTGAAGATCACCCAGGCATACCCCCCTGAAGGAATCGGGCTCACCGTCGGCTCGTAGTTGAGCGTCGCGTCGGCGCCGTGCGCGTTGGGGCCGGTGGGCAGACCGACGCCGTTGAGCTTCGTCAGCGCGCGCGCCTGCTTCGTCGCGACGTCGACCCACCACAGCTCGCCGTGCGCCCCGACGTCAGAGCATGCACCCGAGTCGTCGCAGGTCGAGCGCGTCTCGGCAAAGTTTCGGCCGCTGCTCTGCGTCTCGACCTGGAAGACCACGCCTGAGCCCGTGGGAAGAAAGCTCGGGTACAGGTCGACGTGGCCCACCGGCGGCGTGTGCAGCGTGACGAAGTCGCTGAACGCACCGGGCGGGGTGAAGCGCGTGAAGGCGAGCGAGCGCTGATCACTGCCCGGCCCGCCGTACCAGTTGAAGGCCAGTGAGCGGCCATCGGGCGCGAACACCGGCGTGCCGGCCTGCAGACCCGCGGCCAGACCCGTGGTCGCGATGGGCGTGCCACTGGGCACCTGGAACAGCGCGCTGGGCGAGAGCGAGGCACCTTGCAGCGGCGCCGAGTTCGAGAAGAGGTACGTGCCGTCGGGCGAGAGCCCACCCCACGCGAAGCGGCCATCACCCGGCGACATCGGCGTCTCGGCGTTCGCCGCACGAAGCGCGTAGGCCGAGGTGGCCGAGTTGTTGTCGCCTTGCTGCGAGAGCAGCGTCGAGCCATTGGCCGAGACGACGTGGCACACGCGGCAATCGTTCGACGGCCCGGTCTTTCCGGCGACCAGCACAGGCTCGGTGGACCCACCCCGAATCGCCAGCGTCGCTCCACCGAACAGCGCGTTGTTCGGCAGCGCGCCCGGGTAGTTGAGCGCGAGCTTGCTGCCGTACGAGTTGTAATAGACGACGCCCTTCAGGAAGCCCGGCGCGATTCGCCAGCTCTGCGCGAGCGGGCCGTACGCCACGCCACCGGCTGCCAGGACGAGGCGCAGCTGCACGGCCTGTCCCGCGCACGAATCGCCCAGCTGCTTCCACACGTCTTGCGGAATGGGGTGGTGAATGAACGGCGTCGCGGTCTTCGCGAAGGCGCCATCCCACGTGAAGTTCGGACACTCGAGGTGAATGCCCACGGCGTCGAACGACCGCGCCCCCGCGTTCCACTGAAGGAGCGGCGCCAGAATTCCACGCGGCCACACGGTCTCATCGTACGGATAGAGCAAGCCCAACGAAGGGTCGGCCGTCGGCGTCGACTGAAGCACCGTGAGGATCGCCGGGGTCACCGGGCCTCCCACGCCTTCACCACCCACGCCGCCGATGCCACCGAAGCCGGCGTCCATCGCTCCCGCATCGGCCGCTCCGTTCTGTACCAGCCGCAGCCGCACGGTGACCGTGGTGCTGTCCTGTTCGCCTGCTGCATTCGCGGTGATGGTCGAGACGCCTGCCGCCGAGCCCGTCGGCGTGAAGAGCCCGCTGGGGCTGACGCTGCCCAGCGCCGAGGCTGCCCAGGTCGGCGTGATGCTCGCGCCGTGCGCGGTGGCTGAGAACTGCACGGCGGGTACAGGCTGGCCCGGCAGCACGTCGATGACCTGGTCGCGCGGGCTGATGGTCAACGGGCCGGCGCTGGTGTTTCCGCCTCCGCTGCCGACACCACCGCCGCTCCCGGTGCCGCCGCCCGTGTTGGCTCCGCCATCCGTGCCGCCGTCGACCTTCCCGCCGATGCGTCCGACGCTCGTGCAGTCGCAGCCCGAAAGGAAGATTGCGATGACAACGGACGTGAGGGAAAGGACGGGTCGCACCTCCTCAGCCTACTCCGAGCGCGGCTGTTCGCTTCGGGTCAGGCACGATGATTTTGGCCGCATCAACGGAAGGAATCCGCCAGTACACTCGAGGCCAGCTCATGAGTGACGAGACGTCGAACCAGAGCAGCGAGCACCTCGTCAAAGAACTCGAGGCGGAGCGCGCTCGTCTCTCGGCGGCCCAACGCGCGGCGCGTCTGGGCAGTTGGGAGACCGATCTCGCCACGTTCGAGGTGCGCTGGTCAGAAGAGACACACCGCATCTTCGAGACCGACCCGGCGACCTTCGAGCCGACCCATGAGCGCTTTCTCGACCTCATTCATCCGGCCGATCGAGAGGCCGTCAACGCGGCGTTCCTGCGTTCACCCGAGCTGCGTGCCCCCTGCTCGATCGAACACCGGGTGCTGCTGCCGGGTGGTCGGGTGAAGTTCATCGAAGAGCGTTGGCAGGTGACCTACGACGAGCGCGGCGTTGCGCTCCGCGCGTTTGGTACTTGTCACGACGTGACCGAGCGCAAGCTGGCCGACGAGGCGTTGCGCCAGAGCCAGGCGCTCCTGCGCATCGCGGGCCGTACGGCGAAGCTGGGTGGCTGGATGATTGCGCTGCCCGAGCGCACGCTCACCTGGTCAGACGAGATCTGCGCCATTCACGATCTCCCGCCCGGCTACCGGCCCACGCTGGAAGAAGGGCTCAACTACTTTCCGCCGGAACATCGTGAGGTCGTGACCCGGCACATGCGCGCGTGTGAGCACGACGGCGTGCCCTACGACATCGAGGTGCAGAAGCTCACCGCGACCGGGCGTCTCATCTGGGTGCGCTCGATCGGCGAGGCGGTGCGTGACGTCGACGGCACCATCGTCGGGCTGCAGGGGTCCTTCCAGGACATCTCAGAGAAGAAGCGGCTCGAGGCTCAGTTCTTCCGCGTGCAGCGCATGGAGAGCATCGGCACGCTGGCCGGCGGCATCGCGCACGATCTCAACAACGTACTGGCGCCCATCATGATGGCCGTCGAGTTCCTCAAGCGGCAGGTGCACGATCCGGACGGCGTCGACGTGCTCGAGACGGTCGAGGCGAGCGCGCGGCGCGCGGCCGACTTGGTGAAACAAGTGCTCTCGTTCGCGCGAGGTGTCGAAGGCAAGCGCGTGCGAATCGACGCGCCGATGGTGCTGCGCGATCTCGAGAGCCTCGTGCGCGAGACCTTTCCCAAACACATCACCTTCGCGTTGAACGTGGCCGCGGACCCCTGGCCAGTGCTGGGAGATCCCACGCAGTTGCACCAGGTGCTCACCAACTTGAGCGTCAACGCGCGCGACGCCATGGTGAAGCCAGGCCGGCTCTCGATCTCGGTAGAGAACGTGGTGCTCACCGAGCCGCTGGCGCCGCTGAACCCCGAAGCGCGGCCCGGGAAGTGGCTCAAGGTGAGCGTGAGCGACACTGGCACCGGCATCCCCAGCGACGTGCAGGAGCGCATCTTCGAGCCCTTCTTCACGACCAAGGCGTTCGGCAAGGGCACGGGCCTCGGCTTGTCCACCACGCTGGCGATCGTGCGCAGTCACGGCGGCTTCATTTCGGTGAGCAGCGTGCTGGGTGAGGGCACGCGCTTCGATGTCTACCTGCCCGCGGCGCTGGCGACCGGGGAAGGCGAAGCGCCCTCCGACCCTCGCACCAGCGCGCTGCCGCGGCTGCCGCGCGGGAATGGCGAGGTGGTGCTGGTGGTGGATGACGAGGCGGCCATTCGTTCCGTGGCGCGGCGCACGCTGGAACGTTTCGGGTACCGGGTGATGCTGGCGACCGACGGCGCCGACGCGATGCGCATCTTCACGCAGAACCGTCTCGAGATCGACGCGGTGATCACCGACATGTCGATGCCGGTGATGGACGGCAGATCGCTGATCAGGTCGCTGAGGGCGATCGATCCTCACGTGCGGGTGATCGGCTCGAGCGGCTACGCGCCTGAGGTGGCGAGCACCGGGGCGGGTGATCACTTCATTCACAAGCCGTACACCGCGCAGGGCCTGCTCGAGGCGTTGCGCGACGTGCTCGCCGATACGAAGTGATCGATCGGGATGTCAGGGCACGGTCCAGGTGAGGCCGGTGTCCACCACTTCGCAGTTCTTCGCGCGCAACTCGACCGCGTAGGCGCCGCTGGGCAGCACCGGTACGTCTCCCAGGAAAGCGTTCTGGCCCGGGCTGTAGCTGGCGCGAGTGAGCGCGACGCCGCCGATCACCAGGTCGAGTGCTCCGGCCATGTTCTCGCCAGTCGCGACCAGCGGGTCTCCTGCCGCGGCCGGCGCTTGAAGTCTCGTGACGGTCGGCGTGGGTGAGTCGTCGCAGACGTAGAACGGCAACACCTCGAAGTGCTGACCGCCGCGCCCGTCGCGCATCACCAACCAGATGGTACCGGTGCGCTTCTCAGGCACGGCATCTTCCGGCACTTCACTCGAGCCCGGCGCGATGAAGGTCGTCGGCGTGCCGAAGGTGAGGTCGACCCGCGCTTGATCGAAGCGCCCCGAGGTCGAGTACCAGGAGACGACCAGGGTCTCCGACCGCTCGCTGGGTCCGGCCGGCAGAATCACGCTGTACGTCTCGCGCGAGTCATCGCTGGGCTTCGGCACGAGCTGCACCTTCTTGCCTGCGCGCAGTTGAAGCTTCGCGTTCTTCGGCACCGCCACGCCGTCGAGCTCGAGCGCGGCGAGCCTGGGGTTGTGGTTCTTCGCGAGCCGCTCCGTCACCGTCACGCGCGTCAGGGACATCACCGTTTGGATTTCCTGGCGCTCGATGCGGCCGAAGAGCTCTCGAAGCTCGGCGTCGTTCGAGGTGGGCTTCACTTCTTCTCCGATGACCACGCCCAGGACCGGGCCAGAGGTGCCGTTCGAGCGCACCGGGTCTTCCGGCGGGAGCTCGTCGAAGAGGGTGCGCGCAGAGGCGTACCCGGCGCGCGAGCCGAAGCCCAGAATGCGCACACCGGGGGGGAAGGTCGCGAAGGCCGTGGGCTGCAGGAGCGCGGTGGTGTCGTTGCAGGCGCTGCGGTTGAAGTCGATCGGGTCTGGCTCGCAGCCCACCCAGACCACCGTGGTCTTGCCTCCAGGTCGTGACGGATCGAGCTGCAGAATGTCGAGCTGCGCTGATTCTCCGGGCGCGACCTCGGGCGGCTCAGCGGTGATCGCGAGCACTCGCAGCGCGTCGACGAGGGTCTCGGGTTTGAACTGCGCTCCACAACCCGTCAGCAGCAGCGGCAGCGACAGCCTCATGAGCGGCTTCACAGTTCACCTCGGATCCCGAGCGACGGGAGAATCGGTATTCCGTACACGTACGACTTCTGCGTGTAGTTGAAGCTGTAGAACAGCCCTTCGGGGTTCTGCTGGTTCGTCACGTTCTGGATGTCGAGGTACAGCGCCAACACCCAGTTGTCGAAGACGAAGCGCTTGTCGAGGCGCACGTCGAGCTGAACGAAGTCAGGCAACCGTTCGCTCCAGGGCCGGCCCGGCAGCGGGTAGTAGTAGTTGCCATCGACGTCGTAGAGCGAGGCCACCACCGGCGTGACCAGCGGCCCCGACGCGTAACGGAAGCGCCCGCCCACCACGAAGTCGAACGGCAGCTTGTAGCTCGCGACGACGATCAGGTTGTGCGTCTGGTCGAGCGGGCCCGGGCTCCACTGCTCGCCGCCATAGCCATCACGCTCGAACCGCGAGAGCGAGTAGGCGACCCACCCGAAGAAGTTCCTGGTCAGCTTGTGCCGCAGCAACAGCTCAGCGCCGTACGTGCGGCCGTAGCCCTCGCTGGAGAAGCGCGTCTGCGCGCCCGGAATGTTGATGTCGCTGCCCAGCCCGCTGGTGAGCACCTGCCGGACCTGCTCGGTGAGCTGCTTGTAATAGAGGTTCACGTCGAGGCTGATGGCGTCGTTGAAGCGCGTCTCTGCGCCCGCGGTGAAGTGCGCCGCGCCTTCAGGTCGCAGCCCGGGGTTTCCGAACACCGGCGAGAGCTGGCCGACGCGATAGTCCGGAGGCTGGTGATACAGCGCTGCGCCGCCCTTGAGGGTGAGCCAGTCGACGGGCGTCCACAGCACGGACAGCCGCGGATCGACCCACGTCTTCTGCATGACCGACTCGGAGTCGACGCGCACACCACCGATGACCGAGAGCGACTCGAACGGCTTCCACGTCGCTTCGAGGAAGACGCCCGGTTCCACGAAGAACGAGGTCGACTGTTCCACCAGCAACCGCCGCGACACGTACGGGTCGGGCACCTGGTTCGCCTTGAAGTTCGGAGGCGACTGCGCATCGAGGAACGTCGGGACCACCAGGAGGTCGAGGCCGGTCGACAGCGTCAGCTTCGCCTCGGGGATCTCGATGCGGAACCGCTCACGCGCCTGAAGCGGCGTCTGCACGCCCTTGTAGAAGATGTCGGTCGCGCCGCCGAGCTGCTCGTATTGATCGAAGCCGATGCTGTTGCGCGAGATGAAGGTGACGCGGTCCGAGAACCGGTAGTCGAAGCCCAGCGTCAGCCGGTGGTACGAGATCGCGTTGCCGGCGCTGCCCTGGTTTCCTTCCGTCGCGGGGTCGATGAACGGGTTGGGGTTGATGAAGGCGTAGCGATCTGAAGAGCCGTAGAGCGAGATGAACAGTCGGCTCTTCGAGGTGCTCTTTCGCTCTGCGCGCAGTTGGTAGTCGAAGTACTGCGGCGCCAGTGAGAAGCCGATGCCGGCGGCGGCTTGCGGCGCGAAGGTCTTGATCGCGAAGGGCAGGGTGACGTCAGCCAGGCCCCGTCGGCCCGCCACCGACACGCTCCAGTTCTTCGAGACCGGCAGCTCGACCATCGCCGAGAGATCGAACGTCGAGAGGTCGATGTAGCCGTGCAGCCCGGTCTTCGAAGGTGAGCGCACGTCTGCTTGCACCAGGCCACCGATGGAGCGGCCGAAGCTCGCGCCCCAGTTGCCCGGCTGAAAGCTGATGCTGTCCACCATCGACGCGTTGAACGTCGCGGACAGACCGGCGAAGTGAAAGAGCTGCGGCACGGAGATCTCGTCGACGTACACGCGGCTGTCCCACGACTTGCTGCCCCGCACCACCAGCGCGCCGCTGCCGAACGCTGCGCGCGCGACGCCTGGCAATGACTGGAGCACCTTGAACGCATCACCTTGCGTTCCGGCCACGCTGCGCAGCTCACCGCGGCTCAGCTTGACCTGCGTGACCTCGCGGCGTTCCTTGTCGGTGCGCACCACGGTCTCCAGCGTCGGAACGCCGGTGGGCTTGACGAAGTAGACGACCTCCGTGCGCTCCTCGCGGCGGATGGTCTCGGTCGCCTCGAAGCGCTCGAAGCCGGGCGCGGTGACGATGACCGTGACCTCGCCCGCGGGCAGGTCGAACAACTCGAACTCGCCTGATTCGAGGCTGATGACCGACTGCTCACCCACGGTGATCGACGCACCGGCGATGGCCTCGCGTGTGCCCGCGGTGCGCACCACGCCGAGCAGGTTGACGGTCGGCACCCCGGCGTCGAGCACCACCAGGGGCGGCTCGAAGGTGAGCGCGTACTGAATGCGCACGGCGGCGGGCTGGTCGTCGATCTCCGCTGGCGAGAAGACGAACTGCTCGAGCGCGGCCACGGCCGCTGCGTCGAGTTCAGGCGTGAGGCCCTGCACCACCTTCACTGCGAGCACTTTCCCGTCGAGGCCGAGATCGACCTCCATCACCACCGTGCCGGGTGCCGTGACCCCACCGTCGGGTGTCTGCGGTTGGACTTGCTGAAGCAGCCTGGGCGGTTTGGTGAGCGCCTGTGCGAACGCGCAAAGACTGCACAGCGCGAGGACCGGGATCAGTCGAATCACCGGGCGGCTCTAGCCGATTTCGCCGACGCACGTAGAGTGCTCGCTGCAATGCGTGCCGTTGGTCTTGTTTCCCTGGTGCTCGTGGCCTGCGTCGATCCGGGGCCTGCTCCTCCGCCCGACGCGGGCAACCATGCGAGCGCCGCTTTGAACGCCTGCGCTGAGGTGCGCGGCCGGGTCACCACCATCGGAGCGGCGACCGCGAGACTCAACGCGCTGCCCACGCCCGTGACGCCCGCCTGCTTCGTCGCGAGTTTGTCGCGGCCGATCGATCTCGTCGCGACCACCAGCATCTTCAGCGCGCAGCCGGCTTTTAGCCGCGAGAGCCCACGCATCTTCGTGATGGGGCCGGCGCTGGTGACTTCCGTCGTGCCGGAAGGTGAGGGGGCGCACCTGCTCGAGTTTGCGCAGTGGATGACGCCGACGCGCACGTTGAAGGCCGAGGTTGAGCTGCCGTTGCTCGAGCCGTTGAGTGACGACGCGCCGTACTCGCGGGTGCACTCGAACTTCGGCGTCACGTCGTGTGGTTTGTGTCATCGCGATGAACAGCCGCACCCGACCATCGATGGCGGTTTCATCTCTGATGCGTTCAGGCCTGAGCCGGCGTCGCTGGTTCCGGTCTCTGAGCTGCGTGCTCAACATGCGGCGTGTGCAGACGAAGATGAGAGTGAACGCTGCGCGCTCTTCCACGCCTTGTTCGATTTCGGTGAGGTTCGCGAGGGGGCGTTCTCGAACGAGGTGAACCTGTTCGTCCGGTGAATCAGTCGCGCCACCCAGCTCGAGCTCCGAGGCGTTCGGCTGAAAGTGCGCGAAGAAGGGCCAACTGCTCGAGCGAAGGCATCGTGGCGAAGTGTGGCGCGCACCGTCAACGCGAACAGCAGACCGCCCGGCCATTCCGCCCCCACTGATTCCCGGAGTGTGTGGACATGCTAGGCGTGGCGCTGATGCAGGCCTTCCTCAGCAGTCACCCGCTTGCGTTGTTGTGCGTGCAGGCAGTGCTCGTCATCGGTACGTCGCGCCTGCTCGCGCTGGTCCTCCGCCGGCTCGGTCAGCCGTTGGTGATCGCTGAAGTGCTGGCGGGAATCGCGCTGGGTCCCTCGTTGCTGGGCGTGTTGTCTCCGAGCACGCTGGCGCTCTTCTTTCCGGCGAGTTCCTTGCCCACGCTCGGCCTGGTCAGTCAGCTCGGTCTCATCTTCTTCATGTTCATCATCGGCCTCGAGCTGGAGCCCACCTTGTTGCGCGGCCTCGGGAAGAGCGCGCTGGCCATCAGCAACACCAGCATCGCCTTGCCGTTCGCGCTCGGCGCCGGCGTGGCGTTCTGGCTCTCCCCCACGTTGTCGGAGCCCGGCGTACCCCTGCTGAGCTTCGTGCTCTTTCTGGGCGTGGCCATGAGCATCACCGCCTTCCCGGTGTTGGCGCGCATTCTCAGTGAGCGCGGGCTGGTGCAAACGCCGGTCGGCGCGCTGGCGATCACCTGTGCAGCCATCGACGACGTCACGGCGTGGTGCCTGCTGGCCTTGATCACGGCGGTGGTGCGCTCGACGGGGCTGGGGGGCGCCGCGCTCACCGTGCTCCTCGCGGCGCTGTATTGCTCTGCGATGTGGTTGGTCGCGCGGCCGTTGCTGGCGCGTCTCGCCCGCGAGCGAACCGATCGGCAGGGCATCAGCCAGCGCCTCGTGGCGTTCACCGTGGTGTTGTTGCTGCTGTCGGCGCTCGCCACCGAGGCCATCGGCATTCACGCGTTGTTCGGCGCCTTCTTCTTCGGGGTGATCATGCCGCGCGAAGATCGGCTCGCTCACAACCTGCGCGAGCGGCTCGAGGACCTGGTGGTGGTGCTGCTGCTGCCTCTCTTCTTCGCGTACAGCGGCCTGCGCACGCAGGTGGGCTTGCTCGACACTCCGGCGGCGTGGGGGCTGTGTGCCTTGCTCACCTTCGTCGCGGTGCTGGGAAAGTTCGGCGGTGCGACGACCGCTGCGCGGCTGACGGGTCAGTCGTGGCGCGACTCCATCTCGGTGGGCGTGCTCATGAACACCCGCGGCTTGATGGAGTTGGTGGTGCTCAACATCGGGCTCGACCTCGGGGTGATCAGCCCGAAGGTCTTCACCATGATGGTGCTGATGGCGTTGGTGACCACGGTGATGACTTCGCCCCTGGTGGCCTGGCTGCAGCGGCGTGAAGCGGTCAACGCCGCGGCGCACGCCCAAGTCTGACCGCTTCGCCTTCTCGGCGATTGAGGGTGCGCATTCGTCGCAGCGCAGCGAATGCCGAGCCTTCATACTGGCTGCGTGCGCGAGCTGGTTCGGCAGGTCACGAAGGTCGGGGTCGCGAGCCTGGTGCCAGAGCTGGTGCTGCGGCTCGCGCCTGAGCCCATCGCGCCGTGGGAGGCGACCGAGCGGAAGGCGGGGTCGATTCAGGGTCCGCCGTTCTGGGCGCATGCGTGGCCGGGTGGGTTGGCCCTGGCGCGACTGGTGCTCGACGGGCCAGACCTGGTGAAGGGCAAGCGCGTGCTCGACTTCGCTTCGGGCTGCGGCGTGTCGGCGATCGCCGCGGTGAAGGCCGGAGCGTCAGAGGTGTTCGCGACCGAGCTCGATGCGTTCGCGGTCGCGGCGATCGAGGAGAACGCGGCGCTCAATGAGGTCACGCTGCAGGTGCGGTCTGATGACGTGGTCGGCCACGATGACGGCTGGGACACGGTGCTGGTCGGCGACGTGTTCTACCAGGCGGAACTGTCGCGGCAGGTGATGGCGTGGTTGCAGAAGCTTCACGCGCGCGGGGCGGAAGTTCGCATCGGCGATCCGGGGAGATCGTTTCTGCCGATGCAGTTGCTCGAGTGTGTCGCGACGTATGCCGTGGTGCCGGTGCCCGCGTGGGACAGCGTGGTCGACAGGCCGGCGCGTGTTTGGCGGCTTCGCCTTTGAGAGGTCAACCGCGCACGGTGACGCGCTGAACCCAGGCCACGGCGCCCAACGTCACCACCGCGCCCAGCACCATCTGCATCGTGAGCGGTTCACCCAGCACCACCACGCCCAGCAGCACCGCCACCACCGGGTTCACCACTCCGAAGCTTCCCGCACGCGCGGGCGGCCAGTCGCGCAGCACCACCGCGAAGGCAGCGAACCCGGCGACCGACGCGAAGACCGTCAACACGCCGATGGCACCCAGCGAGCTCGGCGTCAGCGGGTCGTGCAGCACGCCGAAATGCAGCGAGAGCAATCCAGCCAACGCAGCTCCACCCGCCATCTGCACCGAGAGCTGGCTGAAGAGACCGTTCACTCCGAGTGCCTGCGTTCGACGCTGCAGCACGCTTGCACCCGCGAACAAGAACGTGGCGAGGAGCAACGCCGCGATGCCCACCGCTTCACCACGCACCTGACCATCAGAAGGCCACAGCAGGAGCACCACGCCGCCCACTCCGAACGCGACGCCCCACCACGCGCGTCTGGGCGTGCGCGGCACGTCAGCGCCGAAGGCTCCGAGACTTCCCAGCGCTGCGAGCCAGACGGAACCCAACGAGTGCATCACGCCTGTCACCCCTGAAGAGACGCTGCCCTGCGCGAAGGCGGTGAGCGCGTTGCTGCCGGTCATCATCATCATTCCGACGATCGCGAACCGAAGCGCCACCACGCCGCGGGGAAATCGTTCGTGCCGGGCGACGGCGATCGAGGCGCACAGCACAGACGCGAGGCCGAAGCGCGTCATCACCAGTCCCACCGGCGTGAAGCTCGCCACCGCCAGACGAATGAAGAGGTACGACGAGCCCCACGCGGCGATCACGGTGAAGAAGGCGAGCCAGGTGCGTGACTTCGGCTGCATGACGGGCGACGCCTTAGCGGAGAAGAGTCGCGGAGTAACTCAGCGGTGCGCGCCCCGCTTCCCGAGAAGGCGGCCGAAATGGGAATTGCGAACCGACCGGTCCCCCCGAGCCCAGTCGAGGGGTCACTGCCCGCTCGGAGCAGAGGTACTCCCTCGACTCCGCTCCTAAGGAACAGCACCGTTCCCCCCGAGCGAAGTCGAGGGGTCACCTGCCGCGCGGCGCAGAGATGGCATCTCGACTGCGCTCGATGCGAACGGTGGGTCTGTTCCTTCGGACGAAATCGCCGGCGAAGCCGGTCCCCTGCTCGGGAGGAACGGTGTTCCTTCCGTTGAAATCGCCGGGGAGGAACGGGACTTCGATCAACGCCTCGAACTCCTCTGGCCGGGGGAACGCCGGGCCTCTGTGTGGCAAGGTGTCGCCGATGTCTCTCTGCCAGGCCTGCGGACTGTGTTGTGACGGCAGCCTCTTCAGCCGCGTGCCGCTGGGGCCGGCAGAGCAGGTGCCTGAGCTCGCGCTCGCCGTCGTGACCAACGACCGAGGCGGGCGCCACGTGCCTCAACGCTGCGCCGCGCTCGAGGGCACGGTCTGCCAGGTCTACGAACAGCGCCCGCTCGCCTGCCGAAGGTACGAGTGCCTGCTCTACGGCGCCTTGCGAGAAGGAGAAGTCGCTCTCCCCGAAGCGTTGACCGTCGTGAAGCGCGCCCAGTCGTTGGTGGTCGAAGCGCGCGTGGACCCGGAGCGGGTCTTCGAGCGCGATGAGTACCTCACCTTTCATTTCGGACGTCGGCCATGAGGTGGCTCCCCCTGCTGCTCCTGCTCGGCTGCGAAACGAACGAGGTCCGCGCATGGAGTGCGCGCTGCGCCGAGCTCGAGGGTCGGCGAGCAGCGCTGTCCGAACTGGAAGCCCGCGGGCCTGAGCCACGCATCGAGGCCTTCCGGCACGCGCTCGACCTCGCCGCCTTCATCCGTGAGCACGGCGCAGGTGCTCGCGTCTTCGTCGAGCCGGGCGTCGTGCGCGTCGGCACGTCGGGCACCGTTCAGCACTGCCGCGAGACGGTCGCAGCGCTCACAGGGCTTCGTTGGCTCACGCAGGAATGGCGGCTGCGCCTCGAGAACGGCCGCTGCGATTGGGAAGCCCGCACCGGCAAGGACTTCATCACCCTCGAGGATGCGCTGGTGGCGCCGAGCTCGAAGTGGGTGGCCCCTCCTTCGCAGCTCTTCTCGCGCGGCCTGGCAGCGCTGCAGGCGAAGGTCGCGGCGCTCGAGCGCGACGTGACCGCTCGCGAAACCAGGCTCGGCGCGCAGGCCGTGATGCAGGGGCGGCTCGAGGCCGTGCAACCTCTGCTCGATTCGCTCCACGCCCGGCCCGCCCCCTGCGATCTCGCCGTGCTCGATCGTGAGCTCGCGCAAGCACAGGCCGACCAGGGCGCGCTGCTCGAGGTCGAACGCTCACGCTTGATACACCCCCTCGAGCCGTTGGCAGACTTCAGGTTGCGGGGGCTGGCGGAAGTGCACGACGGCGTCGTGGCGTGGCACTGTGAGCCCCTGTGAGAGCCTTCGTCGCCGTGTTTGCGCTGCTGGCCGGTCACGCCGCTGCCGCCGCGCTCACCCGCGGTCCCTACCTTCAGCTCGCTGATTCGACGGCTGTCACCGTGGTCTTCCGCACCGACACGCCGAGCATCGGCAGTGTTCGCTACGGCACCGGCGCCCTCTCGTGGACGGTCAGCGAGTTCGTTCCTTCGCAGCAGCACGAGGTGCGGCTCACCGGCTTGATGCCTTCGACGCACTACAGCTACGAGGTCGTGGTCGATGGCGTCACCCTCGCGGGCGGAGACGCGTTTGGGTTCCGCACACACCCCGCGCCCGGTACCGCCGCGCCCTTTCGGCTCTTCGCGTGGGGCGACTCGGGCACGGGCAGTCAAGCGCAGCTCGCGCTGGCAGAGCGCCTGGCGAACGACGTCGGTGACGCCACGCTCTCGCTCATTCTGGGCGACATCATCTATTACTTCGGAGAAGCCGCGCTCTACGACGACCGCTTCTTCGCGCCCTACGCGCCGCTGCTGCGTCGCATGGTGGTCTGGCCCACCATCGGCAATCACGACGTGGGCATCGACCCACTCGGAGGGCCGTACCTCGACGCGTTCGTGCTGCCCTCGAACAATCCCGCCTCGACCGAGCTGTACTACTCGTTCGACTACGGCGACGCGCACTTCGTCTGTCTCGACACGCACGTCAGCGGGCACGCCGCGGGTTCAGCGCAGCTCCAGTGGGCCGCGGCGGATCTCGCGGCCTCGACGGCGAAATGGAAGTTCGTCTTCTTCCACGTGCCACCCTGGTCAGGGGGCACGCACGCCGATGATCCTCAGGTGCTCGCCGGCATCGTGCCGATGGTCGAGGCCGCGGGCGTCGACGTCGTCTTCTCGGGCCACTCGCACGTGTACGAGCGCACGTACCTGCTGCAGAACAGCGCCATCGCGCAGAACGATCCGCGCTCGTACGTGAAGACGAGCCCCGACGCGGGCACGCTCTACCTGGTCAGCGGCACCGCGGGTCAGACGGGCGCCGTGTCGAACCCTGTGCACCCGCTCATGGCCTTTCAAGTGGGCAACGTGATCGGCGCGAGCGTCATCGACGTCAGCGGCGACACGTTGCACGGCTACTTCCTGCGCGATGACGGCGTCGCGGTGGATCTCTTTGTGCTCAGCAAGGGCCCCGACCTCACGCCGCCCCGCATTCTCTCGGCGCGCTCGCTCTCTGCGCTCGAGGTCGAGCTGGCCTTCGATGAGCCGGTGACGGCGGCGAGCGCACAGAACGCAGCGGCCTACGCCCTGACGCCGGCGATCACCGTGAGCGCGGCGCGGCTCGGCAGTGACGCGCGCACCGTGCGTCTGGACACCACTCTCCAGGCGCGCGGCAGCTACCAGGTGAGCGCCTCGGGCGTCGACGACGGCTCGGGAAATCTCTCGGTCGCGGGCGCCCGCATTCCGTTCGAGGTGCGGCCATCGGTGGTGATGACGTCCGGGAGCGTGCGGTACCTCGTGCCTTCCGGTGCGACGCCGCTCGACTGGCAGCGCACCACCTTCGATGACTCGACCTGGGATGCGGGCGTGCAGCCCATCGGTTTCGGCGCGAGCACGCTCGCCACCACGGTGCCGCTCGGCAGCGAGGTCACGCTGTACACGCGCGCTCACTTCACGCCCGGCGTCGACGTGACTCGCGTGCGCGAGCTGACCCTCGAGGTCGACTACGACGACGGCTACGTCGCCTTCTTGAACGGCGTGGAGATCTCCCGGCAGAACCTGGTCGCGGGGCAGGGCAGCGCCACGGTCGCAGGGGCCCTGCGCGAGCGCGGGTTGCTCGAGCATCGCCTGGTCTCTGCGCCGCCCCAGGGCCTGCTCGTTCAGGGTGACAACGTGCTCGCGATCGAAGTGCACAACGCCTCGGCTGCCTCGAGCGATCTGTTCCTCTCGGCTCGACTGCGCGGCGTGCTCGATGAAGAAGTCGACGCGGGCCTCGACGCCGGGACCGACGCGGGCCTCGACGCGGGCCTCGACGCCGGGACCGATGCGGGTCTCGACGCGGGGGGCGATGCCGGCCTCGACTCGGACGCGGGCGTTGATGCGGGTACCGAAGACGCCGGTGTCCCCGACGCACGTGCAACCGACGCCGGCATCGACCTGAGCCCGGTCGGTGGTGGCTGCGGTTGTGGCTCCGCCAACGGCGGTGTTTTCTGGTTCGCCTTCCTGTTGCTCAGGCGCAGACGTTCAGCCTGATCCACGTGCGCGCTGCGGCGGCGGGGGCGCGATGCCGAAACCGTACAGCGGGCCGTCGGTCCATTTGCCGGGCCACTGGGTGAGATCCCTGGGCGCTCGCAGCAACACGCCCGAGAGCAGCCCCTGCACGAAGCCCAGGTGCTCGAACAACGCGAGCGGCCCCGAGAGCGTCGCTCCCACTCGCACCATCGACTGATGCCCGGGCAACATCTGCTCGAGCCGTGACCACAGCTCTGGCGCGTCGTCGGGCCGCGTGAAGCACATCCACGGCCCTTCTTCGTGAAAGCGTTGCTGCCACGGTCCGTGCGCGAGCTGCAGCACGTCGAACGCTGGCGGCGGCTCGGTCCACCACGCCTCCATCCACGTCCACGCGATCAGCTCGAGGCAGTGCGCGTACCAACCCGTCGCCACCAACGGAGCGCGCTTCCAATCGAGCGGCCAGCGCTCGGCCAACGCGAAGCCCTTCTCCTGCGCCACGGCCACCGCGTGCGGAAGCTCACGCAACGCGGGCGGCAGTTCCTGGCCCACGCCCTCGATGCCCAGTCGCGCCAGCGCGAAGGCCGCAGCCGTCGGACCTTCCACTCTGACCAGCAGGTCGCGCTCTTCGATGGGCGGCAACGTCCACACGAGGCCACCCGCGGCGCGGAAGTCGTCGAGCCGTTCATCGGAGGCGGGCAACGAAGTGATCAGCAGCGCCTGCTGAAACTCACGCACGCGGGACAGTGCCAGCGTCGCGTTGGGGCACAGCCCTTGCGAGAGCAGCACCATCGTCTGCCCTTGCATGCGCACCTCGTCGGACAAGAAGGCCGAGAGCGGCACCTGGGTCACGCGAATGCGCAGCTCGTGGCGAAACCACGGCTCGAGCGATCTCGTCACCGCTTCACTCGCGCCGATGCCCGTGAGCACCACGCTCGAAGAGCCGAGGTGACGAAGCCCTTCTGGCGGCGGCACGGTGAGCATCTGCCTGAGAATCTCAGGCACCCGCCGAACGCGTTTCTCCAACTCGAGCACCGAGCCATGCATCAGTGACCTCTCCGGAAGTCGAAGGGGTTTCGAAGCCACCTCATGTGGTGGCCTCCAGCGGCGCTCGCACCGCGGCGAAGACGAGAAACAGCCCGTAGTAGAGCGCGTTGGGCAACAACCGCAGGCCGTAGCCGAACTCGATCCGCGAGAGGATGAGCACGTCGCACACCACCCACAGCGCGTACTGCACGAGGAAGAAGCCGACGAGGCTGGTGGCGTACCAACCGAGCGCGGGGCTGTGGGCGCTCCGTGACGGGTAGCGCAGCATCAGCAGGCCCGCCGCGAGCACCACGAGGAGCGTCTCGTAGACGAGGTAGATGCGGCGAGTGTCGGTGAAGTGCTCGGGGAACGAACGAATGACGATGGCCTGCGCGATCGGCACCACGAAGCTGAAGATCACCGCGAGCGCGATGGCCACCTTCCAGCGGCGGTCGCTGCGGAAACGTTCGAGCAACACGAAGAGGCGCAGATCGCCCAGCACCACGAAGCCGATCGACACGTTCTGTGCGAGGCCTCCCGTGCGACTCAGCGGGGTCAATGCGCCGGTGAGCCAGGCATCGAGCGCAGTGAGCGCGGTGAACGACAACAGCGAGCGGCGCAGCGGACCTTCAGGAACCCGCGCCAGCACCACCGCGGTCGCCAGCGCGCAGAACGCAAACGCAAGCCCCGGGTGATGCCAAGCGCTGTCATGGATCCCCCGCCATGCAACCGACATGGCGCGATGTAATGACGCCGCCGGGCTGTTGCTCACCGTCACCAGATCTCGCCGGCAATGTCCCCAGCTCCGCCGTGGCTCTCAGGTAACGATCTTCGAGAGCGCCTCCGCCAGTTCGGGCAAGTCGCTGCAGCGGTACTCCACCGGGCGGCGCGAGAGGCAGTCGCGCACCGTCTCCCTCCACCGCGCAGGAATCGCGGCTTCACCGAGCGTCGCGCCAAGCAACGCCCCGGTGATCGCTGCGTTGGTGTCGGTGTCTCCACCCATGCGAATGGTTTGCGCGAGCGCTCCTTCGAAGTCGGTCGCGTGATGCAGCTGGAAGAACGCGTGCTGCAAGGCGATGCGCACCCAGCCTTGATTCTCGCCGTCCGATTCCGGCAGCCCTCGCGCCGCGGCTTCCAGCGTGGCTCTCACCGGAGAGTCGGCCGTGAAGCGCATCGCTCGCTCGTACAACGCAGGGCCGGGAAGACCAGTGGTGATCGCGTCGGCGATGGTGGTGACGAACACGGCGCACGCGGCCTGGCAGACCGGGTCAGGGTGACTCAACGCGCTGTCGGCTGCGGCGATGCGGGCGAGCTGTTCACGGGGCAGCGCCGCTCCGAAGATTCCCAGCGGGCTCGAGCGCATCAACGAGCCGTTGGCCTGGGTCTTTTGACTGGCGCGCGTGCGCATTCGTTCAGCAAGGCCGGGGCCTGGCTCCAGGCCGCGGCCGAAGGCCTGATCAGTCGCCATGCCGCAATCGAACGGCTGTGACTGGCGCCAGCGCGCGTAGGCGGCCGCGGCTTCCTCGGCGTCGTAGCGCTGCTGCTTCACCAGCGTGCGCGCGAGGCTCAAGGCGAGCTCGGTGTCGTCGGTGATCTGCCCGGGGATGAGCTGAAACGGCCCCTGTCCGATGAGCTCGCGTGGCCAGTCGTCGAGCCGGCGCGCGGCGATGGCGGCTGCGCTGGAGAACTCCACCGTGGTGCCCAACGCATCGCCCACCGCCTGGCCCCACAACGCGCCGCGTGCTCGCTCGAGTGTGTTCGTCATGCATATAGAGTCGCATTGACTTTATATGAGCGTCAAGCCGCCCCCCACTGCGCTCGGGTGAGCAACGGGGCTTGCCCAGGCCACAGAGCGGCGCTACGCGAAGGCATGGGCCTTGACGTCGCCACCGCCGGAGCGCTGAACGATCTCGCCGCATGATGCAGCCGACGCCAGTGCGCGTGGGCGTGATGGACTCGCAGCGCCCCGGCCTGGTCATCGACCTGCCGGTGGAGAAGCTCTCTTCGTCGGCCCGGGCCTTTCGCGGACTCAAGCGCGCGCTGTTGGTCTGCGGCCTCGGCGCGCTGGTGATCCCCATTCCCCTCGTTCACCTGTGCGGCGTCGGCATCGTGTTGGTGGCCGGGCCCATCGCAGGCGTCTTCGCGTGGAGAGCGGCCGCGGTGTTGGGCGCCGCTGAAGTGCCCTGCCCGAAATGCAGCGCGCCCGTGGCCATCACGCCCGGTCTCGCAGGTTGGCCGGCACGCGTGCATTGCCGCGGCTGTGGCGCGATGGTGGAGCTCAACCCCGCATGAAGCGCTCACGGTACATCCTGCTGGCGGTCGCGATCGCGCTGGTCGCAGCCCTGGTGATTTCGCTGCTCGACCCGCCTCGCCGCCCGCGACCCGACGGGTACCGCAGCGCGTGGGACAGCCTGCCGCTCATCAAGGAAGGCGAGTGGGCCGTCGATACGCTGCAGCGAGGCGTGGTGCAGGGCGAGTTCTTCCTGGCCACCGACGAGCTGGCCCAGTGCGTGCGCTCCCACCGGGGGGGCGAAGGCGCCACGGTGAGGCTCGAGCTGCTGATCGAGACGGAACGCGGGCAGACCCACCTCGAGTTCGTCGACGCCGAAGCGCGGCCCGAGCTGCCCTCAGGACTGGTGTCGTGCGTCACCCGGGCATTGGAAAATGCGGCGCCATTACCGACACCTGCGTTGCCTGAGGGCACACGCTGGCGCCTCGAGCTGAGCTTCCTGGTGCCCCCGGTGACCGACCTGCCCGGCGTGCCCTGGTGGGAGCGTTTCATTCCTGAAAGGTGGCGCTCCGGGCGCCCCTCGGGAACCCACGTCGGATGAGGAGGGGCACTCGCTGACGATTTCGGGTATTGGCGCCTGATGACGCAGCTGTCCGACTTCGAATCGCTTGGCCTCTCACCGTCGAGCCTCACCGCTTTAACTCGCGCTGGATACGAGAAGCCCACGCCTATTCAGGCGCAGACCATTCCCCACGCGCTGGCCGGCAAAGACGTCATCGGCTGCGCCGCCACGGGTACCGGCAAGACCGCCGCCTTCGTGTTGCCCATCGTCGAGCGTCTCCACAACAAGAAGGGCCTGCGCGCGCTGGTGCTGGCGCCGACCCGCGAGCTCGCGCTGCAGATCGCCGAACATTCCACGCGTTTCGGCGCGCCGCACGGCGTGAAGACCGTGGTGCTCATCGGCGGCGTCGGCATGGGCCCGCAGATCGAAGGGCTCAAGCACGCGCAGATCTGCGTCGCGACGCCCGGCCGGTTGATCGACCACATGGGGCAGGGCACCGCGGTGCTCGCCAACGTCGAGGTGCTGGTGCTCGACGAAGCCGACCGCATGCTCGACATGGGGTTCAAGCCGCAGCTGACCCGCATCCTCGCGAAGGTTCCCCGCCCGCGGCAGACGCTGCTCTTCTCGGCGACGATGGCCGGTGAAGTGGCTGAGTTCGCCAAGCAGCACTCGAAAGATCCCGTGCGCGTCGAAGTGGCCCGCAGCGGCACCACCGCCAGCCGCGCCACGCAGTGCGTGTTCGAAGTCGGCCAGAACGACAAGACGCCGCTGCTGCTCACGCTGCTCGCGCAGGGTGAAGAGAGCACGCTGGTCTTCACGCGCACCAAGCGCCGCGCCGACAAGCTGACCAAGTCGCTCGAGAAGGCTGGGCACGAGGTGGAACGCATTCACGCGAACCGCAGCCAGTCGCAGCGTAAGTACGCCCTCGATGGTTTCAAGTCGGGCAAGTTCCGCGTGCTGGTCGCCACCGACATCGCGGCCCGCGGCATCGACGTGGCCGACATCGGGCACGTGGTGAACTTCGATCTCCCTCACGTTCCGGAAGACTACGTGCACCGCGTCGGTCGCACGGCGCGCGCTGCTGCCAGTGGTCACGCGTCGGCGTTCTGTGCGCCGGAAGAGCGTGAGCTGCTGCGCGACATCGAGAAGTTGCTGCGCACCAAGGTGCCGCGCTCTGAAGTGCCTCACACCGATCCGGTGTTCATCGCCGCGGCGGCTGCTGAGCGCACGCGTCAGGCTGACCCGGGTCCTCGTGGTCACGGTCACGGCGTCTCCCAGCGTCCTGCCGGTGCCGCGCCGGGTCGCCACGCGCGCTCGCACCCCAAGAAGCCCCACGCCAGCGGTGGTGGCGGAGGCGGTGCAAGCAGCAACGCGAGCGCCGCGGGTGGTGCCGTGAAGCCGAGCGGTCAGTCGATGTTCCGCGGTGGGCCCAGAGGCCGTCGCTAAACACAAAGTCGAATCAACTCCCCAAAACTGTTCTCGTTCTCGTCCTCGTTCTCGTCCTCCCTCTCCCCGAGGGGGAGAGGGTCGGGGAGAGGGCAGTCGGTCCAGGGGACAAGCATGGCAACCTGGAACCTCGGAGCCAGCTTCGCCTGCACCCGCTGCAGCTCGCGCAGCGTCTGGCCCACCTGCCAACGCTGCCGCAAACCGTCGCTCGATCTCCGCAACGGCCTCCTCGACCTGGAAGCCCAATGGAGCGCCTTCCCCGCCTTCGCGAAGGGCCGAACGCTCTCCTCGCCACGAAGCATCGCCTCGCGACCCTCGGAGCTGCGCTCGCGCCCGTCCTGGGACCGCTCCAGAAATCCGGTCACGCTCCCGAGCCCCTCGAGTTCGTCCTCGCGCTCGGAGTCGGACTCTTCCTCAGCCCGTTCGGACACCCGCACGCGTGACGCAGGCGCCCGGTCGCCCTGGATACCGCTTCCGCCGCGAATTTCCCGCAGGCACGAGGGTCATCTTCAGCCGCCGCCGTGAAGAGCACGGAGACGCGCGAGTCCTGCTGAGCCTGAGCTGACCCTTATTGCTGAGCGGCGAGCTTGTCCTTGATGATCGCGGCGAGCACCTTCGGCTGGAAGCCCAGCGAAGCGGCCTTCACGCGCGCTTCTTCGGCCCCTCCCGCATCACCGCGCATCGCTGCGAGCACCGCGAGATTTCCCCACGGCACCGCGTACAGGGCGTCGTGGCCCAGCGCGGCCTTGAAGTGGGTCTCAGCATCTTCGAGGCGAGCCTGCTCGAGCCGCACCGCGCCCAGCGTGTTGCGCGCCGCGGCCAATGCATTCGAGGTGTAGAGGCCGACGGCCGTGCCAGCGAGCACCCGCTTCCAGCCGATCTGCGTGAGGGAGCTCTCGAACGCCGCCAGCTCGGTCGCGGCCGGCTCGTACTGCTGCTTGCGGAGCAGCGCGCGAGCGCGATGAAACGGCCAGGTCACCCACAGCGCCAGCACCACCAACGGCGTGGCCACCACCGTCGCACCCCACAGCGCCACGTCGTTCAACCGCGGCGCCACGAAGAACGCCGCGATGACGAACACCACCACCACCAGCTTGTTGCGGAGCGGCCGGGTCATCTTCAGAGCGGGATGTTGCCGTGCTTCCGCGGGGGATTTTCCTGCCGCTTGTCTTTGAGCATCTCGAGCGCCCTGATCAGCTTGAGGCGGGTCTGCTCCGGTCGGATGACCTCGTCGATGTACCCGAGCTCGGCGGCCTTGAAGGGGTTGGCGAACTTCTCGCGGTAGTCGGCGACCAGGCGATCCTTCTCGGCCTTCTGATCCGCCGCGCCCTCGATCTCTTTTCTGAAGATGATGTTCACCGCGCCATCGGGGCCCATCACCGCGATCTCCGCGGTCGGGTACGCGAAGTTCATGTCAGCGCGAATGTGCTTGCTGGCCATCACGTCGTACGCGCCGCCGTAGGCCTTGCGGGTGATCAACGTCACCTTGGGCACGGTCGCTTCGGCGTACGCGTAGAGCAGCTTGGCGCCGTGCTTGATGATGCCGCCCCACTCTTGCGTGGTGCCGGGCAGGAAGCCGGGCACGTCGACGAGCGTGACGAGCGGAATGTTGAAGCAATCGCAGAAGCGCACGAAGCGCGCGGCCTTCACCGACGCGTCGATGTCGAGACAGCCCGCGAGGATCGCCGGGTTGTTGCCCACGATGCCCACCGAGCGGCCATTGAGGCGCGCGAAGCCGATGACGATGTTCTTCGCGTAGTGCTCCTGCACCTCGAAGAAGTGTTTGTGATCGACCACCAGCTTGATCACCTCGCGAATGTCGTAGGGCTTGTTGGGGTTCGTTGGAACCAGCGTGGCGAGCGCCGGCTCGGCGCGATCCACTGGATCATCGGTGGGGCCGGTCGGCGCTTCGTCTGCGTTGTTCGAGGGCATGTACGAGAACAGCTCGCGCGTCATCGAGATCGCCGCCTGCTCGTTCTCCGCGGCGAAGTGCGCCACGCCCGATTTCTGGTTGTGCGCAGTGGCGCCGCCCAGCGCTTCTTTGGTCACTTCCTCGTGCGTCACCGTCTTGATCACGTCGGGGCCGGTGATGAACATGTACGAGCTGTTCCGGGTCATCAGGATGAAGTCGGTGATCGCCGGCGAGTACACCGCGCCTCCCGCGCACGGCCCGAGGATCAACGAGAGCTGCGGCACCACGCCCGAGGCCAGGGTGTTGCGCAGGAAGATGTCGGCGTAGCCCGCCAGCGACTCCACCCCTTCCTGAATGCGCGCGCCGCCGGAGTCGTTGAGGCCGATGATCGGCGCTCCCACCCGCGTGGCCAGATCCATCACCTTGCAGATCTTCTGCGCGTAGGCCCCCGAGAGGCTGCCGCCGAAGACGGTGAAGTCCTGCGCGAAGACGAAGACCTGGCGGCCGTCGATGGTGCCGTAGCCGGTGACCACCCCGTCGCCGGGGATCTTCTTGTCCGCCATGCCGAAGTCGGTGGCCCGGTGGGTGACGAACTTGTCCAGCTCCATGAAGCTGCCCGGGTCGAGGAGCAGGTCGAGCCGCTCTCGGGCCGTGAGCTTTCCGTCTTTGTGCTGCTTGGCGATGCGGTCCGCGCCGCCGCCGAGCTCCGCTTGCTCTTCGAGTTTCTTGAGGCGCGCGCGGAGTGGATCGTTGTCGAGGAGGTCAGTCATGGCGCGCGGGACGTAGCACGGGGCCCACGCCGATTCAGCCGATCAACCGCGCGGAACGAACCTTGAAGGAGCGGGAGGGATGCTCACTCAATTCTTGAAGGTGGTGACCGCGGCCCTGGTTCTCAATGGCTGCGCTGTGGCGCAGAGGATCGACTCTGCTTTCGACTGCAACGGCATCTGCGATCGCTACTCCGCCTGCTTCGACAAGCAGTACGACGTGAGCGCCTGCGCCGCGCGCTGCCGCCAGTCGTCGAGCGCTGACCCCGACTACCGGCGCAAGGCCGACGTCTGCACCGCCTGCATCACGGAGCGCTCCTGTGCGTCCGCGACCTTCAACTGCGTCACCGAATGTGGCGCCGTCGTTCCCTGAGCTCGCGCAGAGGTTGCGTCACTGACCTGCGTCCGGCGTGAATTTTGCGGGGTCCAGCTGCCAGACGATGCGCCCGGTGTGCACGCCCCCGGTCGCCGAGTCGAGGAAGCCAAAGACCCGTTCGGAGGCCAGCAGCAACGGACCAAGCTCGGTGCCCACCGCCACCAGGCCCGCCAGCTCCGGCGCCTGCACGGCCTCCAACAACGGCACCTGCGAGAGCCCCTTCGCCACCAGCCTGGGATCGATCTCGAACTCCACGCCGTGTGCCTGCTTTCCGGCAGCCGTCACCAGCGCCGCCACCGCGCGCGCCCTCACCTCGGCGTCATTGGAGACCACCAGCACCGAGCCTTCCAGGGCGATGGACAGGGCGCCTTCTCGAAAGGAGACAGCTTTTCGATCGAGCTTCTCGAGCAGCGCGGCCATCGCGGAGGGATCGTTGACTTCCACCAGCAGCGCCGACTTGAGGGCGAAGAACCGGGCCTCTCTGGTGCGCAGCCCGGTAGTGACCCTGGCGTGGCTCACGATGAGCGCCGCGTTGCCCGTGAAATAGGGCGCCGCTTCACGGGCCAGGGGAAGCAGCGTCACCGCCCCGGGAAACTGCCGCACCGCCTGCTCCACCAGGGCCGGCACCTGCGCCTTCGCCACCCGCGCGCGAACCACCGCCATGCCCGTCGCAGTGAACGCGCCCAGGGGAGAGGCGCCCGCGCCCAGGAGCTGCGTGATCGGCAGGCCCTTGGACTTCCCGTCACAGGTCAGCGTGAGCTCCTTCGCGTTGAGCGAGACCACGCCGTGCGATGAGCCTGCAGGTGCGATCAGCTGCACCACGCCCGGCAGCTTCGCAGCCAGCGTGATTCCGGGCCCGGCCGCGGCCCTGGTCACCACCTTGCTCAAGAGGGGAAACTGCGGCTCGACCGAGCGGCCGTGACCGGAGATCGCGCACGACTCCTTGCCGTGGAGCGAATACGCGGCGAGCACCCGGCCCAGCGGATCGCGCGAGGCGTACACGGAGACGCCGGCTTCGAGCTTCTCGAAGGCCTCACCCAGCCGCGAAAGCTTCGCATCGGCGGCCTTGCGGTACTTGTCCACGTCGCTGACCGTGACGCAGGCGATGGAGGAGTCTCCCAGGCGCGAGCTGGTCAGGCTGCCGCTCGCGTCGATGCCCACCAGCGCCAGCGCGTCTTTGTTGGTGACGTCCACGTCGATCAACGGGTGCAGGTCGGAGCGCCACGCCTCGGGGCGCAAGAGTGCAGAGCGTGAACCCGCCGCGGTGAAGAACGGCAGCAGCTGCCCCGCAAGCTCGAGCCTGGGCACGTAGGCCACCACCTCTGCGTCGGCTGGAGCACGAGGCACGGTGAGCACGCTGATCAGCAGCAACGAAAAAATCATCGGCTGATCAGAGCAGGTCGAATCTGCGCCAGGGCCGATTTTTCGGCACCCCACGCGATTTTCTAAAAGTGTATGGTGCGCGCCCTCTCGTAAACGCAACAAGGAGTCATCCATGGCCTTCAAGGCTTCCAAGGCAAAGTCGGGTTTGTTCGAAATTCACGGTCTCGAGGCATTCATCGAGCAGAAGGTCGCTGAGCTGAAGCACGCGCTGGGTCTCGACAAGAAGTCAGCGCCCAGGAAGGCCCCCAGGGCCGCCCGCAAGGCTGCGCCCTTGAAGAAGGCCGCTGCTTCGAAGGACCCGCTCTCCCAGGTGCTCGCTTCTCTTGACGCGCACCCCAGGAAGGCCGCGCTGATCAAGGCAGGCAAGCAGAAGGACCAGCTGCTGCGTTCGCTCATTCCTCTCTACGTGTCGCGCGGTGGCGTCGAGGTCTCCTCGGGAGTCACCTCGAAGTTCTGGGCCAGGCACGGCATCACCTACGCGGCGCCCAACGTCGCCAAGGCGCTGCGCGAGCACGTCGGCTACGCCCGCAAGAGCGCCAAGGGGCCGCAGATCACCCCCAACGGGATCAAGTACGTCGAGCAGGCCCTGAGCGGGAAGAACGCCGCCTGAGTTGAGGGATGGCCAGGGCGGAGCAACCCAACAGGCTGGGGAAGTTCCTGCTGGCAGGCCTCCTGCTGTGCTGTGCGCCGCAGCAGGAGTTCATCTCCGTTCGCGTCACCCGTGAGTCCGAAGTCGTCGCGCGCTGCTTCGTGGTGCGCGCGACGGCCGATGGCCATGCACCTCGCACCACGAGGCCCATGCGTTCAGACGGGGGCGATGAGCCGCTTCAGGTCGTCATCTTTCGCGACGCTTCGCCACGCGAGGTGGTCCTGGAGGCGCTGGGCTTTGCCGACGAGGCCTGCGTCGAGGCAACCGGTGAGCTGAGCGCGCCGCAGAGCGCGTCCTTTGCCAGGCGCCTGACTGAGACCGGCGTGGACCTGCGTGTGCTCAAGGTGCCCATCGTGCTGGGCGCCGATGTCGATGGTGATCTTTCACAGACACCAGACGACTGCGACGATGGCAATCCCGCGGTGCGGCCAGGGCTGCTCGAGGCGTGTGGCGACACCTTCGACAACGACTGCGATGGAGCGGTGGACTGCGACGACTCGGACTGCCTCGATCGCTCGTGCGGGCTGGGGCAGAGCTGTCTGGCCGCGCACTGCGGAGAGTCAGCCTGCGGCAACGGCGTGGACGACGACCTCGACGGCCTGAACGACTGCGTTGATCAGGACTGCGATCTTCGGGTGTGCGGCCTGGGCGTGTGTCACTTCGAGCCAGACGCAGGGAGCTGCCAGTGAGCGCGGTCCACGAGGGCCTGCTGCGAGGGCTTTCCCCTGGCGCCGTGATGTGGCTGCGCGCCTCGGGCAACAGTCTGTGGCCGCTGCTGCGCGATGGAGACTCGCTGCGCGTCGAGCGCGCTGACGTCACCACGCTGCAGCGGGGGGACGTGGCGGTGGTGAAGCTTCCCGCGGGCGTCCTCGCGGCGCACCTCGTCGTCTCGCTCGAGCCGCTGCAGACGTCCTCGAGCGTGGGCGTGCTCGATCCACAGCCGCTCGAGGCGCTGGGCCGGGTGGTCGGTTTCAGACGAGGAGCGCACGTTTACGGCTGGCCAGAGTCCGGCAGGCTGCTGCTTCGATTTCTCCCGGCCACCGCGCGGCTGCTCAAGCGCCTGCCCCTGGCGCGTCGCACCGTACGACTCCTTCGGGGCGGCTGAGCCTCAGCCGCCGTTGCACAGACTGCGGCAGTCCGGCGCGATGTCGCAGCACGCGCCGCCCTCGCAGACGAACGGCGCCCCGGTGGAGCAGAGCAGCGCGGGGCCAACCTGGCTGGTGGTGGTCTGCACGCGCGGAGCGGCCCAGCGGCGGCGCGCAATGGCGTCCGGAGTGGGGGGCGGGCTCCGCGGTTCCTTCAAGATGCGTCCTGTGTAGCTGGTGGGCGCGCGGAAAGAAAATGGGTCAAAACGAGGGGGGGTACGCGCACAAGCGCCCGTCTGCCGTGCCGACGTAGACGCGTTTGAGCCCTGCGCTGGTGTCCAACGACGGCATGCTGACGCCGCCGGCGGTCGAAACCTTGACCGAACCTTCCACCGCGCCGGTGAGGAGGTCGAGCCGGCGCAGGTAACCGTCGGCATCGCCCACGTAGAGCTTCCCGGCCGCCGCGTCGACTCGCACCGAGGTGGGCAGCCGCATGGGGGTGGGTACCGCCCACACCGGGGTGACCGTACCCAGGGCGGTGTCGACGTGGAATCGCTGCACGCCTGTGCTGGTGCTGGCGAAGAAGTCCGCCAGGTAGGGCACCAGGGGGGTGGTGACGGGGCCTCCGACGTTGAGCTGCCAGGCCATCGTGCGCGTGGACAAGCTGTAGCCGCGCGCCACCCCGTTGCGGTCGACCACCAGCGCCTGGTTCACGTTGCCCAGGCGAGTCACCCCGGTGGAGATGTCTCCCAGGTCTGAGACGGTGAGCAACGGCAGCGCCGTGGGGTTGAGCACGTCGATCACCCTCAGCGACGGCCCCGCGGTGCGCAGGCTCGCCACCCACAGCGTGTTCCCGAGGTAGTCGAAGAGTGGGGCGCCCGTGACCTGGTCGAGGTCGCCAGGCTGGTACGAGAAGAGCTGCGCGCCGGTGTCAGCTCGCAGCGCCCTGACGCTGTTGCTGCTGCGGTTGGTGCTGTTGCGCGTGGCGAAGAAGGCGAGGTCGGTGGGGTAACGCGCCTGGAACGCCGTGCTGGTGTAGGCGCGCAGGGCCACCACGCTCTGCGCCTGAATCACCTCGCCCAGGGCCAGCCCGCCGTTGCCAGTCCAGGTGACGGCCCCGGTGGTCGCGCTGATCCGGTACGCGTAGCCCAGCTGATCGCCCACGAAGAGAGAAGGCTCGCTTTCGCCACTCAGGCGCTGCGCCGTGGGGCGCGCCTGCACCACTCCGCGGGTGGATGAAGGACGCCACTTCTCGTTGCCGTTGATCGGCGCGCCCACGGTGATCACGTTGGCGGTGAAGAAGCTGCCATTCGTGGACTGGTAGATGGCGTTGCCAAGATCGGTGAAGGGCTGCTGAAGCGAAGGCAGGCCCGTGGTCGAGCACCACAGCGCGTCGCTGGCGGTCGTCCCCGGGGTGACGACCAGCAGGTAGTTGTTCGGGCCGGTGGCCGGCACGTTGCCCGGCGAATAGAGGCCGAACTCGTCCCGGTTGTAGAGCCGGTAGTAATAGAGCGAGCCGTTGGACAACCCCGTGTCGGCAAAGCTGGTGTTGAAGCTCAGCCCGTCTTCGAACACGACCGTGGCGTTGCCCAGGGTCGTCCCCGCGGGGTAGCGGCGACCTGCGGACGGCGCGGTGTTCGGGGGAGCCCCGGCTGAGCGGAGCAAGAGCACGCCGTCGTGCAGGGCGGGGTTGCTCCAGGTGAAGTGCACCCGGCTCGGGGTGGCCACCGCGACGGGGATGATCACGTCGGGGACGGGCCGGTTGACTGCCACCGTCACCGTTCCGTCGCCGCGGCCCGTCGTCAGGTCGCTGTAGATGACGTGCACGCGGTGGGCGGTCGGGCTGGTCGCGGTCACGGTGCCGATCGACGCGTAGGCGATGGTGAACGTCTGACTCGCGCCCGCCGCCAGCTGCGCCGCAGGGGTCGCATCGAAGCGGATCCCTCGGGGCGTGGTGGAGAGGGTCGAGGTCCAACCCGCCGGGGGGGCGACCGCGGTGGGCGTGCGGAAGAGGTTCGCGTCTGGCGTCATCAGCACCACGCCGGTGATCGGCAGGCTGCTGCCGTTGGCGAGGGTGTAGCTGATCTGGGTGGCGCCCGAGGCTGACAGCACCGCAGAGGGCGAAGGGCTGATGGTCAGCTCTTGAACGCGCACCTCAGCAGTGCTGACAGGGCTGCTGGTGATCGGCGCTCCCGTGGAGTCGACTGCATTGGCGCGGGCCTCGAAGGTGAGCTTGCTGCCGGGCTCACCGGTGATCCGAAAGGTCGAGGTGAAGGCCGTCGTCGAACGGGAAGAGAGCGAGGGCACCGTGGTGGGCGTGGGGCCGGTGAGCAGCGTCCCCTGCGCGATTCCGGTGGGCGTGAGCACAGGCGTCGACGACACCACGTTGGTCAGCGTGCTGCTGGTGTTGTTGGTCGGCAGCACCAGGAGCGCCACCGTGCCGCCGCTGATGGTGGTGGTGGGCGAGAGCAGCACCGCCGCGGGGAAGACCCCCACGTTGACGTCGGTAGAGGTGGCCACGGGGGAGCTCACGGTGCCGTTGGTGGCGCTTGCGTTGAAGCGCGCGCTCCCGCGACCCGTCGCCCGGTACACCCAGCTGAAGGTGGCAACACCGTCGATGGGCAGACCATTGACGGAGGCGGGCGTGGGCCCGGAGACGAGCGCGAAGCTCGCGCCCCCTGAGATCGTCGGCGCAGCGGGGCCAACGCCACTCTGGGTCGCGGTCGAGCCGTTGGCGACGGTCAGGGACACCGTGACCTGGTCCCCCACGTCCATCGCGCGCACGGAGGTCGTCACCCGGCTCGAGAGCCCCACCAGGCTCCACGTCCACGCGCCGGTCTCCGCTCTGAACAGGCGACCAAGCAGGCAGGTGTCGATGACGTCGGTGCGCCTTCGGTCGATGCCCTGGTTGAGAAGGTCAGTCGCCTGGGGCACGCCGACCACCCGCACCTCGAAGTTCGCAGACTGGCCCGGTCGCAGGCCGATGGTGGGCCCGGAGCAGGCGTTGATCGCCAGGAAGGTGATCTTCCGGTCTTTCTTGTCGATGACGCTCGCGCGCCACCCCGCCGGCGCGGTGGCCCCGTTGATGTCGTAGGGCCCGTTGGGAATTCCGATGGAGAACGACGAAATAGGGTCGAGGCTCGTCGCCGCGTTCGTCACCCTGAAGGTCAAGGGGCTGACCTCGTCCATCACCGCCGTGCCGGCGACGCGGGTCACCGTCCAATCGTTGTTCTGGGCCAGGGCCGCGTGACCCATCAACACCACCACCGCGAGCAGGGTCTTTTTCATCGACTCACTCCTCCAGCGCAAAGGTGGCGCTCGTCTGCTCTGCGCCTTCATCGAGCGTGATGATTTGCCAGGTGCCAGAGAGGTGCTGGTCGGCGATGAAGGTCGAGGCGACGGGCAGCGAGAAGACGGCGAGCTGCTTTTCTCCGCGAAGGGCCTCGAGGAGCGTGCCTTGTCGTTCCCACACCATGCCCAGGGGCGAGACGAACACCGCCGAGATCTGTCGCGTGCCCAGGGCCCCTCCTTCGACTTCAATCTCAACCTCGACGCTCTGCACCTCGTCGAGCCGGCGCGCTCCGGTGGGCATCAGCGAGGCGCGCACCACGTGGCGGGTCGGCAGGGGGAGCGGCTCGAGATGGACCTGTGCGAACGGTTGGACCAGTGCGTTGAGGGGGGTCGGTTCGAGCCCAATGGGGGGCGGTGTCTCCAGCACCTCCACGACGCTCAATGACCCATCCAACGTCGGCCTCGCTTCGCTGCAACCTGCGGAGAGGACGGCCAGCATCAAAAGGAAACAGGCTCGGTGACAGATTTTTGACATCGGCGTGGCTCCCGGAAAGTGACCTCAACCTTACAGGCAAACTGAAATTCAGATCAGCGATCACCTTGGGGGAGATGTGGGTCGAGAACACCTCCCCCCGCACAGATAACGGGCCGCCTCCGAGTGCATCCGGAGACGGCCCCCATCACTTCAACCCTTCGATGACGCTCAGTAGCGGTAGTCATCCGGCTTGAACGGGCCATCGACCGACAGGCCCATGTACTTCGCCTGCGTCTCGGTGAGCCTGGTGAGCTTCGCGCCGACCTTGCCCAGGTGCAGCCGCGCCACGTGCTCATCGAGCTTCTTGGGCAGCACGTACACCTTGCCGGCCTCGAACTTGTTGCCCGTGTCGATAGCGCCCCACAGCGCCAGCTGCGCGAGGGTCTGGTTGGTGAACGAGTTGCTCATCACGAACGACGGGTGACCCGAGGCGCAGCCCAGGTTCACCAGGCGGCCGCGCGCCAGCAGGGTGATGCGCTTGCCGTTGGGGAAGATGAACTGGTCGACCTGAGGCTTGACGTTCTCCTCGCGGATCTCCGGGTTCTTCTCCAGCCAGCTGACCTGAATCTCGGAATCGAAGTGGCCGATGTTGGCGAGGATCACTCCGTCCTTCATCGCGGCCATGTGCTCGGAAGTGACCACGTCGACGCAGCCCGTCGCGGTGCACACGATGTCGGCCAGGGGAGCGGCCTGCTCCATGGTCATCACGTGGAAGCCTTCCATCGTGGCCTGCAGCGCGTTGATGGGATCAATCTCGGTGACGTACACCCGGGCGCCCATGCCCTTGGCGGCCTGCGCGCAGCCCTTGCCAACGTCGCCGTAGCCAGCGACCACCACGATCTTCCCGGCGATCATCACGTCGGTGGCGCGCTTGACGCCGTCGAGGAACGATTCACGGCAGCCGTACAGGTTGTCGAACTTCGACTTGGTGACCGAGTCGTTGACGTTGATCGCGGGGATCTTCAGCTCGCCCTTCTTGGACATCTCGTAGAGCCGGTGCACGCCGGTGGTGGTCTCCTCCGAGAGGCCCTTGATCGCGTCGGGGCCCTTGAAGAGCTCGGGGTGCTTGTTGTGCACCCACATGGTCAAGTCGCCGCCGTCGTCGAGGATCATGTTCGGACCCTTGCCGTCCTTGAAGGCGAAGAGCTGCGCCTCGAGGCACCAGTCCGCCTCCTCCAGCGTCTGGCCCTTCCACGCGAAGACGGGCACGCCGCTCTTGGCGATCGCCGCGGCAGCCTGGTCCTGGGTCGAGAAGATGTTGCACGAGGTCCAGGTGACTTCGGCGCCCAGCGAGGTGAGCGTCTCGATCAGCACGGCGGTCTGGGTGGTCATGTGCAGGCAGCCGGCGACGCGGGCGCCCTTGAGGGGGAACTTGCCCGCCCACTCGGCGCGC
>JBKJSE010000343.1:0-11308 GCA_046595925.1 Archangium sp.
TCGAGTTTGAAGACCCTGGCTGCGTTGCCCCCGAGGAAGAGCGCCATCACTTCGTCATCGAGGCCCAGCTCGCCCATTTCCGACATGCAGTCGGCAGGCATCACCATCGGGAAGTTGCTCCCGAACAACACCTTGGTTCGCCCAGCGCCCCGCAGGTACTCGCGCAGTGACGTGGGAAAGCGCCGCGGCTTGTACGCCGACGTGTCGATGAACACGTTCTCGTACTTCGTGGCCAACGCGATCATCTCGTCCGTCCATGGATAGCCGATGTGCCCCGCGACGATGGTCAGCTCGGGAAAATCGAGCGCCACGCGATCGAGATACGGAATCGGTCGACCCGGCTCGGAAGGGCCCAGCGGCCCGGTGTGGCCCACCTGCGTGCAGAACGGAATGCCCAGCTCGACGCACAGCGCGTAGAGCGGGTAGTACCGGCGGTCGTCCGGCGGGGCGTTCCACAACCACGGCAGCATGCGCAGCGCGCGCAAGCCCAGCTCGGTGACGGCGCGTCGCAGCTCTTTGACCGCCGCCATCGGCCGGTTGAGATCCACCGCCGCGGCGCCGATCAACCGCCCCGGAGCGCCCCGCACCAGGGCCGCGACCTCATCATTGCTGATCAACACACCCTGTGGCCCATGCCACGCGGTGATCAACGCGCGATCGATGCCCGCCGCGTCCATCGCGCCGAGGGTGAACCCGACCGGCAGCTCATTGGGCACCTCGGTGATGCCCATCCACTTGAGCAGGGACGCGAACATCTCCTGTTCGAGCAGCCGCCGCGTCGGGTGCTGAATCCACGCGTCGATGATCATCTACAGCTCTCGTTGGAGGAACTCCTGCAGCGCCAGGAAGTCGAGCCAATGCCTCAGCTCGGGCGTGGTGATCACCACCAACAACCTGCGGTTGATCTCGAAGTCGAAACGCGACGTCGCCGCGCTCGCGTCGTTGCGCACCAGCACCTTGGCCACCCGTGAGCGGAAGAACTCAGGAAAGTGCGGGTCTCTCAACGCCGCGTCGCTGAGCACGTCACGCAGCGCGCCGAGCGCCGTGAAGGTGAACTGCTCGAGCTTTCCCGCATCGTGCGGCAAGCCCACGGGGTCGACTTCGAGCTCGACACCCTTCCCCACCACTTCGTCGACCTGTCCCTGCCAGTACGACAGTCGCTGCGGAAGCTGCTGCCGTGCGGCTTCGAGTTCGAGGCTCATGGGTGTCCTTTCGCGAGGCTCAAAGGGGTAGCCCCGGGGGGAAAGGCCGTCAACGCGCACTGAGCCGAACCACCGGAGTAATCCGGCCAGTCACCCAGTAGTCATCCCGCACATCGGGCACGCGCGGGCGCCTGCGTCGAACTCAGTGGCGCAAATTCCGCAGCGTTGCGTTCGCGTCGAGTCGCGCGGCTCCGTCACTGATGGAACGGGGGCGCTGCCGGTAACGATGAGCTCCTGGAGCGCTGAATCGACCCGGCGCTCCAGTTCCGCAGCGGAAGGCAGCGTCACCCCGGGAGAGCCCGGCGCGAAGACGAAGCGCACGGCCTGCCCATCGGCGCGCACGCTCAACCGATGCCGACCGCTGGTCGTCATGCCCACCAGGTTGAGCTCGAAGTTCGAGCGCACCGCGACTTCGTAGCCGTTGGCGATGAGCCACTTCTCCACGCGCTGCAGCACGCGGGTGGCGTCGGCTCTGACGGCGCGTTCGAAAGAGACCTCGCCCTGCATCTTCAGGTTTCACCCTCACGCGGCACGACGGTGCCCATCAGCTCGCCTTGATTGAAGCGGCGCTCGACGTCGGCCTTGATGAAGCGTTCGATCTCTTCGGCCGAAGAGAACTTCATCGCCTGCTCCAGCACCACCATCGCGTCGACGCGGCTCATCTGGCGAATCACGTTCTTCACCATGGGAATCTGGCCGGCCGTCATCGAGAACTCGTCGAGGCCCAGCGCGAGCAGCACCATGGTCAAACCCGCGTCGCCGGCCATCTCGCCGCACATGGCCACGGGGATGCTGGCCTTCTTCGCGGCGGTGATGATCATCTCGAGCGAGCGCAAGATGGCGAGGTGCAGCGGCCGGTAGAGGTACGCCACGTCGCGGTTCTGCCGGTCGATCGCCAGGGAGTATTGAATGAGGTCGTTCGTGCCGATGCTGAAGAAGTCGGCTTCTTGCGCGAGCCGGTCGGCGATCAACGCGGCCGACGGCGTCTCGACCATGATGCCGATGGGGAACCGCTTGCCGACGGGCACGCCCTGGCGTGACAGCTCACTGCGGCACGCCTCGAGCTCGCTGCGCGCTTCCCGCAGCTCGGAGATGGACGAGACGAGCGGGAACATCACCCGCAGGTTCCCGTAGGCAGAGGCGCGCAACAGGGCCCTCAACTGCACGCGGAAGAGCTCACGGTGCGCCAGGCAGTAGCGAATGGCGCGCAGGCCCATCGCGGGGTTCGTTTCCTTGTCGGGCTTCTTGCCGGGCACCTTGTCGCCGCCGAGATCGAGCGTGCGAATGGTGACGGGCCGATCTCCCATCGCCTCGAGCACCTGCTTGTACGACTCGAAGTGTTCTTCTTCCGTCGGCGGCAGCGCGCGATTGAGGAAGAGAAATTCGGTGCGGTAGAGCCCGATGCCTTCGGCGCCGTGCGCGAGCAGCGAGGGGATCTCTTCGGGGAATTCCATGTTGCCGTTGAGGCGAATGCGAATTCCATCAGAGGTGACGGCCGGAAGTTCGGCGGTCTTGAGCGCGAGCTGCTCGGTCTGCAGCTGCCGGCGCATCGTCTCGCGGAAGAGCGCGAGCTGCTCTTCGGTGGGGTTGAGCAGCACCAGCCCACGACGGCCATCGACGGCCACCATGTCGCCGTTGCGAATCGACTCGCACGCCTTGCCCAGGCCCACGACCGCGGGCACTTCACGCGCGCGCGCCACGATGGCGGTGTGACTGGTGTGACCGCCGAGGTCGGTGACGAAGGCGCCGATGCTGCCCGAGCGCACCAACATCGCTGCGTCGGCCGGCGAGATGTCGTGCGCGCAGACGATGGCGTGCGGGGGTACCTCGAGCTCCTGATCGACCACCTCGCCCATCAGGTTTCGCACCAGCCGGTCGGCGACGAACTCGATGTCGCTCTTGCGCTCGCGGAAGTACTCGTCTTCGAGGTTGTCGAACTGGTGCCGCAGCCGCTTGCCCACGCGCCGCACTGCCCACTCGGCGTTGATCAGGTCTTCTTTGATCAGCCGGGTGACCTCGACCAGGAACATGGGGTCGTGGAGCATCATGCGATGCGCCTCGAGGATCATCCCGTGTTCCTCGCCGTCGCTGTCGAGCCGGGTCTTGAGCTCTTCCAACTGGCGGTCGGACAGCTCGATGGCCGTCTTGAAACGGAGCACCTCGCCTTCCAGCTCTGACCTGGTCAGCTTGACCTTGGGCGTGCGCACCCGACGCGCGTCCAGCACGAAGGCGTGACCCACTGCGACGCCGGGGCTGGCGCCAATACCCTGGAAGGAGACGGTGGCGCTCACGGAAGGTCCACAGCGTACAGGCCAGCGACGCCGAAGCGCACCGGCATCGTCGGGTGAAGAAGCGACTTTACAAAGTGCCCGCAAAACAGTGACGGTGGTGGGCGCGACAACCCGGCATGCCCAACGTCTCCCGGACCACCGCAGCCCGCCGTACGTCGTCGAGTTCTTCGGCTTCTGGCCGCCTGCAAGAGGGTGCTTCGGGGGCGGCAGTCAAAGAACTTCAGGTGCTTCTGAAGTCCATCGGCCTCTACGGCAAGAACGCCGACGGGAAGTTCGGCCCGGTGACCACGGCCGCGGTCAAGGCGTTCCAGCGCAAGTATGGCCTCAAGGCGGATGGCTGGGCGGGACCGCAGACGATGGCGAAGCTTCGCCAGGTCGCCGCGCCCAGGCGGCCTCCTGCTCCGGCGGCTCCTGCTCCCGCGGCCCCTTCGTCGGCGGGTGGCAAGCTGGCGCTGGGCGCGGCGGGGCCTGAGGTGAAGGAGCTGCAGCTCCGCCTCAAGGCGCAGGGCTATTACAACGGCAACGTGGGCGGGAACTTCGGGCCCGGTACCGAGGCCGCGGTGAAGGCCTTCCAGCGCGCGAACGGGCTGAAAGTGGACGGCTGGGCGGGGCCGCAGACGATGGCCAGGCTGCGCGGCGGGGCTGCGCCGACGCCGACTGCGCCGACTGCGCCCACCACGCCGACGGCTCCGGCTTCGAATGACGCGCGCATTGCGGCGGCGATCGACTTCGGCATGCGCAACCTCGGCGCGCCGTACGTCGGCGGTGGCAGCCCCTTCCGCTTCGGCACCCGGCCTGGTGATGGCCGCGTGTACCAGATGGAGGGTCAGAAGCCGTACCGCTCACCCGCGGGTGTCATCGGGTTCGATTGTTCGGGGTTCGTGGTGGCGATGTTCCGCAAGGCCGGCGTGGACCTCGCGGCGCAGGGCATCGCGAGCAGCTCGACGATGAAGAACGGGTTGCCGGCGGTGCCGAAGAACGAGCTTCAGCCGGGCGACCTGCTCGTGAAGAACGGCCACGTGGTGGTGTACCTGGGTGGCGGCAAGGTGCTGCAGTCGAGCTCGTCGGGCGATCCGGATGGTGACGGGCTCGGCAACGGCAACGTGAACGTGAGCGACGCGAGCAAGTTCTTGAATGACCCGAGCTACGTGGGCCGTCGCGTTCCGCTTGCCTGAGCAGTGAAATAGCTGCGCGACGCGCCTCGATGTCGAACTCCTCGAGCGCCAGCGCGGCTGAGCCTGCTGGGCATTTCGAAGTCCCTCCATCTTCGGCCCGACGACACGCCGGCCTCGAGACGGTCACTGTCTGCGACCGCTGATCAGCAACTCAGCCAGCGCGTTGGCCAACTCTTCCGCCCGATACGGCTTGCCCAGGACCGTGAACGGCGGCGGCACCGACGGCACGTCGATCTCCGTGGGCAACCCGGTCACCAACAACACCGGCACCTTCAGCCCCTTCGCGCGCAACGCACGGGTCAAGTCGAGCCCGGTGATGTCGGGCATCGTCTGATCAGTCAGCACCAGCTCGAACGCATCAGGCTGCGCCGCGAACGCCCCCAGCACCTCTTCGGCGCTCGAGAAGGTGGTCACCTGATACCCGAACTGCGCCACCAGCCGCTCGGTCGCGCGGGCCACCAACGGCTCGTCATCGACCAGCGCGATGCGCGGCGCCTTGCCTGACGCGGTCTCCAGCGGGCCATCGAGGCCGTTCGCGTCCACCACGCCGGGCAGGAGCACCACCGCCCCCATCCGGTTGAGTTCCAGCGTGCCGCCGTGGGTCTTGATGATGGTGCGCACCACCGAGAGCCCCAGCCCGCGCTCTTCCCGCTCGCGCGTCTCGCCTTCACTCTTCACCGACAGCTCGACCGTCAGCGGAGAACCCGCGCGCGTCGAGAGCGTGACGTCGACCGTGCCGCTCGTGGGCATCGCCTGCGCGACGAGGGTGACCAGGTTGACCAACACCTGCTGAAGCTGGGTCGGGTCCGCCAGCACCGACGGCGTGCGGGGATCGAGCGCGAAGCGCAGGCCGATGCTCCCCGGCATGGTCGAGCGCATCATGCCCATCGAGTCTTCGATGATCCGCTGCAGCCGGTGCGGGGTGCGCTCTTCGGCCCGGCCGCGACCGAACACCAGCAACTGCCGCACGATGTCCCGCCCGCGCATCGCCGCCTGCATGGCCGCCGCGAGATCCGCGTTCTCCGAAAGCGCCGGCTCGAGCCGCGCGAGCTCGAGGTGCGCGAGGATCGCCGCGAGCACGTTGTTGAAGTCGTGCGCGATGCCGCTGGCCAGCGTGCCCACCGCCTGCAGCTTCTGCGACTGCTGCTGCCGGCCCATCAAGTCGTTCTTCGCGCGCACGGTGCGGGCCTGCTCACCGTCATCGAACACGTACCCGTGAAAATGCGTCACCACGCCCGCGTCATCGCGAATGACATGCGTGAAGTCGAAGACCTCACGCAGCTCTGAGCGGCCATCGAACATCCGGTACTGCTGGGCGAAGTACGAGACGCCACGCGAGAGCGCCTCTTCCACTTCGCTGGCCACCCGCTGCAAGTCTTCCGGGTGCACCAACGGCGCGAACGGATGATCGAGCACCTGCTCGCGCGGGTACCCGAACTCACGGGTCACGTTGCTCGACACGTACTCGACGGGCCAGCCAGCAGTGTTGCGCCAGCGAAACACCACCACCGGCCCGGCGCTGAACAGCGCACCCAGCCGCAGCGCCTCGGCGAGCGCCTGGTCGCGTTCGACCCGCAGCACCAGGAAGGTGGCCACCGTCAGCAACGTCTCGGGCTCGACCTCGCCGTCGCACACCACGGTCACCTGTTCGGCTTCGGCCGACAGCGGCACGGAGACCGAACGCAGCCCCGCAGCGAGCGGCCTGATCTGCAGCGACTCGAGCGCCTCGAGCGAGAACCCCCGCACCGCGCGAGCGCGCACCTGATGCGGCGCGTGGACCTGATGGAGGAAGACGGCCGCGCGGGTGACGCCGGGCAAGGCAGCGAGCGCGGTCAGCCCGTGACCGAGCACACCGCTCGCGTCCGTGACGTGACGGCCCTGATCAAAAAGCGCCTTGAGAACCTGCGCAGTCGACTTCAAGAGCGCTCCCCCGAGGCGGCATCATGCAACCGACGCCGGTGGGGGAACAGACCCGTTTTTCAGCAGTTCGCACCAGAACAACGGGTGACGAAGGTTAGAAGCCGAACCAGCCCGCGACCCGGCGCGCCGACTTGGTGACCGCCGCGCCCGCGTCATCGAGGCCCAGCTTGCCGTCGCCGTTGACGTCGGCCGCGTGCTTGGCCATCTGACCAATCTGCGCCACGTCGACTTCCACGGTGACGCCCGCGCCGGCGCCCAGACCCAGGGCTGCTCCGAGGCTGCCGCCAATCTTGAACTTGCCGTCTTCGTAGCCGATGACGCCCGAGGCGCGCGCTTCGGCGCCGGCGCTGGCGTAGGCGTTGCCCACGACCGAGAAGGGACCGGCGGAGAGCTTGAGGTCGGCTTCGGCCTTGGCGACGGCCGAGGCGCCCGCGGTGCCACGCGCGATGGCGGTGGGCGGGTTGCGCGTCACCGACACGCGGCCGGTGACTTCGGCAGAGGCTTCGGCGGCGACCTTGGCGTGACCTTCGACGGCGGCGTTCAACTGCGTGCCCATCAAGGTGATGCTCTGGCTCTGGGCGCGGGCCGTGATTTCGGCTTCCACGGAAACGGCCACGCGAGCGTTGATCTGCGCGTCGAGGCCGTTGCTGTCGATCTTGCCCTGCGCGTCGACGCTGGCGACGGCTTCGGCCTGCGCGGTCGCGTCGTACGAGGCAGTGCCGTAGCGGCCTTCGGTCTCGCCGTGCGACTTGGCGTAGATGCCGGCCTTCGCCTGGCGATCGAAGCTGGCCTGCACGCCGTCACCGTTGATGGCGAAGCGCTGGTTGCCGCTGACCCCGACCTGCGTGGTGACCGACCCGTGGTCGCCTTCGAAGAGGGTGTTGGTCTTCATCAGGTCGGCCGAGAGCGCCTTTTCCCACTCGCCTTCCAGGCCGAGCGCCTTGAAGACCTTGCCGAAGATGGACGAGAACTTGTCGGCCTTGGCGAGCACCTTCGACGAGTCGACTTCGGTCTCGCGCAGGGAGCTCTTCTCGAAGCTGTTGGTCTTCTGCCAGTCGGCGCCATCGGCGAGCGTGAACTTGCCGTTCTCGTACGTGGTGCTGGAGCGCGTATCGAGGTTGGTGCCCGTAGCGCGCTTGTCGTTGGTGGTGACGACCGACTTGCCCTGCTCGGTGACCTTCGTGACGTCAGAGGAGCGCGCCGCGTTGCCGACGGAGTCCTTCGAGGTGGTGCGGGTCGAGGTGACGGTGGTGTTGCCCGTCTCGCGGGTGGTGTTCTTCTCGGTGGTCTGCTTCTGAACGCCGAACACGTCGGCGCTGCGGCCGAAGGTGCTGGTGTCGCCCTTCGCGTTGACGGTCTCGCGGTTCGCCTTGGTGGAAGCGCGGCCCAGCATGTCGGTCTTGGCGGTGAAGGTGCTCTCGCTCTGGGTGCCGCGCTTGGTGGTGGCGGTCTTCTTGAACTCGAGGGTCGATTCAGCGAGCTTGCCCGTGGAGGTGGTGAGCTCCTTCGAGGTCTTGGCGGTGTTTCGGCGGCGGGTGACCGAGCCGTCTGCGTTCTTGCTGACCTCGGCGTTCTTCGCCTTGGCGAGGTTCTGGACCTCCTTCGGGAGGGCCTTCGCAGCGATTGACTTCACCTGGGGCTTCGCAACTCGTTGAATCTTGGTCATTTTGGGGGCTCCCTGAACTCCTGAAGACATTGTCGGCCGGAGCGGGTGGGACGTTGTGTGTCCGATCAGCAATTCCTTTTACTGATATCCGCAGCCGCCGTGCGGCCTGTTCCCCTGCCCCTCGTGCTGATGCTGCTCTGCGCGCCCGCCGCCTGGGGAAAAGAGCATTGGATGAACCCGGGGACCATGGGGGCCAACGCGCTGCCGTCCTTCCCGCTCGAGCCGCCGTGGATGGAGAAGTACACCCTGGTGCAGCTGGGCGGGGCGGCGCAGTACGGGAAGCTCGGCGACGTCTCGATGCTGCCGACGTTCAGGCTGGTGACGCCTTTCGGGAAGTGGGCCGAGGCGATCTTCGAAGGCGCGTTCGTCGAGGCCTGGTGGTCGTCGGAGCAGACGCGGCAGCTCTGGGGCCTCACGCGCACCCAGGGCGTGGCGAAAGCCGACATCCGCTTCGGGTTCAAGGTGCTGCTGGCCGATGGGGGTGACGGGTTGCCCAAGCTCGCGTTCCGGGCGATCACCAAATCGACCACGGGCAAGGATCTCGAGTCGCGCCGCTTCGTCGACGGGCCGGCCTACCTGCTCGAGGTCTTGATGGGCCAGCGCATCAACGCGAAGAACGGCGCGACGATCGATGTCTGCTCGTCGGTCGCGTACTGGATCTGGCAGCAGCAGGAGACGGGTCAGAACGACGCGTTGCACTGGGCGGTGTCGGTCTCGGTGCAGCCGGTCGAACGGCTCTCGCTGGGCGTCGAGTCGCGCGGGTACATCGGGTGGCAGCTCAACGACAAGCCGGTGGTGGTGGGGGTGCGCGCGGGCGTGCTTCTGACCGAGGTCTTCGAGCTGGGCGTGACGGTGAACGCGGGCTTCGTCGACGCGCCGAGGCTGGAAGGTCGGCTCGACCTGAGGTTCCGGTTGCCGTCGCTGGTGCCGTTGTTGTTCGCGCGCGATCCGCTGCCGTAGAGGCGCTTGCAATCGCGTTCGCGCAGAGCAACGGTGCCCCATGCGCGCACTTCTCGTAGCGGGTGGTTTGTCGGTCTGGGCCGTCTTCGTGGTGGCGTGCAGTCCGGCACCGATGACGTGTTCGGCGGCGACCTGTGCCGGGTGCTGCGACGCGAGCGGTGCGTGTCAGACCGGTGAGACCGACGCGACGTGTGGCGCTGCGGGCTCGTCGTGTTCGGTGTGCGGTGCGGGCTTCAACTGCCAGCTCAAGGTGTGCGTGCGCTCGGCTGCAGGTGGTGGCGGAGGATCAGTCGGAGGCGGTGGTGGTGCGACGGGTGGTGGCTCAGGCGGCGGTGCGACGGGCGGTGGATCAGGCGGCGGCGCGACGGGAGGCGGCTCAGGTGGTGGCGCGATGGGCGGCGGAGCAGGTGGTGGTGCTGCGACGGTGAGCTGTCAGTCGATGACGCCTCCGACGATTCCCATCACGTTTCCGCAGACGTGCCCTTCTCCGACGGCGTGCGGCGGGAACCCGTCGGGCACCTTCTTCTATTCGGCCGCGTGCATCTCGCAGGACGAGTTCAATTCGGTCATCAGCCGCATCGAGAACGCCGGGTGTGGTGCGGGGTCAGTGCGCATCACGGGGTATGACGGTGGCCTCGCCGGCCACGCGACGTTCGACGGCACGAACCTCTGCCGGGTGGTGCGCGGTGGCGTGACGGTCTCGGCGACCATCACCGGTACGTGCGCGAACTCGACCTTGTGTGGGCTTGTCAGCAGCGGCATCGCGCAGGGCGGGTACACCGGCAGTTGCTACGTCGACGCGGGCGCGTGTGATTGCCTGGTGAACCGGGAAATCAACATCGACAACGGCGGCATCGCGTACACGGTCGGCCCGACGTCGCTGACCATCACCAGCAGCGGGCAGACGTTCGAGACGTGCCTGAATGGTTCGACGTTCTCCACGCGCGAGAGCGATGCGGGAACGGCGACGCACGAGCCGGGTACGGCGACGCTCACCAGGCAGTAGGGTGCACGGCCATGGGCCGGACTCCGAAGACCAGGCGCTTCAACTCAGCACTCGTTCCATTCGTCTTGGCGCTGGTGCGCCGAGCGGGCAAAGACCCCAGCAAGCTCGAGAAGAAATACCTGCCGACGCTGGTGCCTGAAGTGAGCCTGCCCGAGCTGGGCTCACTGCTGGGCGACGTCTCGAAGGAACTCAAAGATCCCCTCTTCGGGCTGCACTGCGCGCAGGCGATGACGCGCGGCTCGTATGGCTTGCTCGAGTTCGGCCTGCGCAGCGCTCCGACGTTGCGCATCGCGATGGAACAGCTCGGCGCGTACGGAGCGCTGATCAACCCGCTCGTGCGCTGGAGCACCGAGCCCGATGGAGACGAGCTCTCGCTCCATCACCGCGCCCCGCAGAAGGGGGGCGTGGGGCGGCAAGGCAACATGTTCACGGTGGCGCGCATTCTTCAGATCGCCCGCGAGATGATGGGTGACGAGCTCAAGCCGGTTCGGGCGTGGTTCGCGCACGACGAAAAGACCTGCCCGCCTGAGTTGGCCTCGCACCTGGGCACGAAGGACATCGCGTTCGGGCGCACGTCGAATGGACTGACGTTCAGCGCGAAGGACCTCGATCGCACACCGCAGGCTGCAGATGCTGAGCTCAACCGCGCGCTCGAGCAGCATGGAGCAGCCGTGCTCGCCGCCTGTGGTGACCCCGATGCGCTGTATGAACAAGCGCGTGGGGCGGTGCTCTCGCTGTTGCCGCAGGGCGACGCGACGCTCGCGAAGACGGCGAAGCGGCTGCACGTGACGGCCCGAACGCTTCAACGCCGGCTCACGGAAGAAGGCGTGTCCTTCGGGGGACTGCTCACCGAAGTGCGGCGTACCCAGGCAGAGCGTTTGCTTTCCCGCTCGGGAGCGTCACTGACCGAGGTCGCAGAGCAGGTCGGTTACGCGGACACCGGTGCGTTCGTCAGAGTTTTCAGAACGTGGACGGGGACGACGCCGGGCAAGTACCGCGAAGCGTGAGCTCCGTGGCTCGCTCGAAGCACAAGTACTACCTCGACTCCGCTCCTCAGGAACAGCTCGCACCGTTCGCCCCGAGAGCAG
>JBKJSE010000400.1:0-7146 GCA_046595925.1 Archangium sp.
TCTCGGCGGTGTTCGCCTTGATGTTCACCCAGTCAGAGGTGGTGCCGTCGGCGTAGCGGGCGCGCATGCGGATGACGTCGCCTTCCTTCATCGCCATGTCGCCGTGCAGCTGCGCACCGGTGAACTTGCCCGTCGCGTCGGCCTTGCCGATCACGAAGGTGTCGTCGGTGTGGTACCGGCCGCTGGGCGCGGTGGTCAGGTTGATCGCCTCGATGGTGGCACCGGCCCTGGTCAGACCCGAGATGCCGTTCGCTTGATCGGTGCTCACCTTGAGGCCTGCCACGCCGACGTCGCCGCCGGGCGTCGGGCCGGGGGGCGGCGTGGTGCGACCGAGCACGGCGCCCAGGAAGTCCTTGGCCGAGGGCTCGAGCGGCACGGTGCCGGCGTCGAGGATCGAGGCGAGGTCCTTCTTCTCTCCCGCCGAGAGGCCCTTCTTGGCGATCTCGACCTGCTGATCGCGCGACATGCCCGGCTTCTTCAGCTCGGTGAGGGTCTTCGAGGCCGACCAACCGCTGCGGTCACCCACCTCGGCCAGAATCTGCAGCGCCTGATCGGTGCCCAGCTTCAGGTTCGGGTTGGTGCGCTTCTGCGCTTCGAACGACGCGTACAGAGTGGCCAGCTTGCGGTCGGTAATCGTGGGCATGGGGTCGTCCTGGGGGCAGTAAGGGTAAGTGCCGAATTGTCGTACATCGGCCTACGCGGTTGCGTGGGAATGGAAGAAAGTCTGAACGAAGTGCACAAGAGCCGTCAAGCCACCGGAATTACTCTGGTTGACGAGCGCGCTCAGGCAAGGGGGTTCGCCCCTCGAACCCGCTCAGTTGACCGTCACGCTCGCGCTCGCAGACACCGAGCCCTGCGACGCCGACACCTGCGCGCTGCCCGCCGCGATGCCGGTGATGAGCCCTTCACTGCCGCTCGCGTTGCTGACCTGCGCCACGCTCTGAGCGGTGCTGCTCCAGGTGACGGTGGTCGAGAGATCCTGCGACGAGCCATCGCTGAAGAAACCCGTCGCCGTGAGCTGCGTGCTGCCCGCGACGCTGAGCGTGACGGACGAAGACGAGAGGCTCATCGCCACCAGGACGGCGGGCGTGACCGCGTGAGCAGCGGTGCCGGTGATGCCCTGGTACGTCGCGCTCACGGTGACGTTCCCCATGCCCACGGTCGAGAGCAGCCCGCGGCTGCCATCGGCGTTCGAGACGATCGCCACGGCGGCGTCGTCGGTGGTCCACGTCACCACGTCCGTGAGCACCTGCGTGGTGCCGTCGTTGTACGTGCCGATCGCGATGAACTGCCGGCTGTAGCCGAGCGCCGTACCGCCCGATGCCGGCGTGAGGTCGATGCTCGATAGCGCGTTCTGAATGACGAGCAGGTTCGCCGCCGCGCTGAACCCACCGAACGCCGCGCTGATCGAGGTGACGCCGGTGGAGAGCGTGGTGGCCAGACCGTGGCTGCCATTCGCGTTCGAGATGGTGGCGACCGCTGCGTTCGACGAGCTCCACCCGACCTGCGTGGTGAGGTTCTGCGTGCTCGCGTCGGTGTACGTGCCGGTGGCGACGTACTGACGGACCGAGCCGAGTGACGCGGTGCTCCCCGTCGGGCTGATGGCGAGCCGGCTGAGCTGCGCGGCGGTGACGGAGAAGGGCGTGCTGCCGGTGATGCCCGAGAGCGTGGCTGAGACGGTGACAGCACCGGTCGAAAGCGTGCTGCCCAGGCCGCGGCTGCCGTTCGCGTTAGAGACCGAGACCTTCGTCGAATCCGAGCTTCCCCACGTGACGCTGCTGGTGAGCTCCGCGGTGCTGCCGTCAGAGAAGACGCCCATCGCGACGAACTGCTGCGTCAGGCCCTTGGGCCGCGAGACGTTTTGCGGCGTGACCTCGAGTTGCTGCAGCACGGCCGCGGTCACGTCGAGGGTGACCTGGCTGCTCATGGCTCCGACGCTCGCGGTGATGATGACGCTTCCGACGCGCGAGGTGCTGATCGTTCCCGCCGACGCGGTGGCGATGGTCGCATCGGAGCTGCTCCAGCTCGCGCTGGCGCTCAGGTCTTGCGTGCTCGCATCAGAATAGAGGCCGGTGGCGACCAGCGAGGTGCCCAGACCCGCCGCCACGGAAGGCGAGGGCGGCGTGAGCGTGAGCTGCTGCAACACGGCAGGCGTCACGGTGAGCTGCGTCGTTCCGGAAAGCGAACCCTTCGTGGCGGTGATCGTCGCGGTGCCGGGGTTGACGGCCTGCGCGAGGCCTTCACTGCCGGCCCCGTTGGAGACCTGCGCACGGGAGGCGTCGCTCGAGGTCCAGGTGACCTGCGAGGTGAGATCGGCCGTCGAGCCGTCGGTGTACACGCCCGTGGCCGTCAGCCGCTGCGAGAGCCCGCGAGGCACGGAAGGACTGGCCGGCGTGACGCCGATCGACACGGGCACCGCCGCGGTGACGGTGAGCGACGCGCCGCCGCTGATGCTGCCGAGCGTGGCGTCGATGGCGGTGTTTCCCGTGCCCAGCGCGAGCGCGCGGCCGCGGCTGCCGTCGGCGTTCGAGAGGCTGGCGATGGCGCCATCACCAGCGCTCCACGTCACCTGCGTCGTGAGGTCCCGCGTGGTGCCGTCGCTGAACGTCCCCGTCGCGGTGAACTGTAACGTGAGTCCCTTCGCGATGGTAGGCGTGGCCGGCGTCACGGCGATGCTGAGCAACGACGCCGGGGTGACCGTCAACGTGGAGCTCGCCACGAAGCCCTGCAACGAGGCGGAGACCGTGGTGACGCCTTCGACCAACGCCGTGGCGCGGCCGCGGCTGCCCGCTGCGTTGGAGACGGCGGCGATGCTCGGGTCTGAGCTGCTCCACGTGGCGGCCTCGCTCACCGTCGCGGTGCTGCCGTCAGAGAAGTGACCGACCGCCACGAAGGCCTGCTGCAGGCCCTTCGGAACGGCCGCGGGGGAAGGCGCCAGCTCGATCGACTCGAGCAGCGCCGCTGAGACCACGAAGCTCACCTGGCCGGTGACGCTGAGCGCCTGCGCCGAGATCACCACCGAGCCCTGAGCGCGCGCGCTCACGACGCCCAGACCCGAGACGGTGGCCTTCGAGGGGTCGGCGCTCGACCAGCTGACGAAGTCCGTCAACGGTTGCGTGCTGCCGTCAGAGAAGAGGCCCGTCGCGGTCAGCGGCTGCGTGAAGCCGGCCGCCGCGGTGGGCATGGACGGCGTGACCTGAATGGTGACCAGGTTCGCGTTGGTGATGGTGAGCGGCACGCTGCCCGCGACGCCCGAGCACGTGGCGGTGATCACCGTGCTGCCCGGCGAGACCGCCGAGACCCGACCGCGCGTCCCGGCGGCGTTGGAGACGGTGGCGATGCTGCTGCCGCTCGTCCACGTGCAGCTCTGGGTGATGTCCTGCGTGCCGCCGTCGCTCCACACGCCGATCGCGCTCAAGGCGATGCGCGTCTGATGAGCGATGCGCGGTTGCGGGGGCGAGAGCTGCACTTCAGCCAGCGTGGCCGCCGTCACCACGACCGGCGTGCTCCCGAGGGTGGCCCCGAACGCCGCGCTCACCACCGCGGAGCCCTGGCTCAACGCGCTGGCCTGACCTGAGAGGCCTGCCGCGTTCGACACGCCCAGCACGCTCGGGACCGAGCTGCTCCACGTGACCTGCGTCGAGAGGTTCTGCGCTGAGCCATCGCTGTAGCGGCCGGTGGCGACGAAGCGCTGGGTGGCGCCGAGCGGAATCGAAGGCGAAGTCGGCGTCACCTCGAGGCTCATGAGCGTCGCGGCCGAGATGGTGACGATGCTCGAGGCGAGCTGGCTGCCCAGCTGGGCCTGCACCGTCGCGGTGCCCGTGGTGAGCGCCGTGAGCGCGCCGCGGCTTCCGGGAGCGCTGGAGACCGCGACGACCGCGGCGTCGCTGCTGGTCCACGTGGCCTGGGTGGTGACGTCGGCGTTGGTGCCGTCGCTCCAGGTCGCTTCGACGGTGAGCTGGCCCCGCGTGCCGCGCGCCAGCGTGAGGGACGCCGGGTTGATGCTCAGGCCGATCAACTGCGCGGGCGTGACGGTGAGGTCTGCCTGCGCCGTGAAGCCCATCGCGCTCGCCATCAGCTTCGTGGCGCCGGCGCCGCGGCCCGTCACGCGGGCGAACTGAGGCTCGAGCGCCACCGTGGCGACCGCCGACGACATCGTGCTGAAGGTGGTCTGCGCGGTGACGTCCTGCGAGGTGCCATCGCTGTAGGTCGCGACCGCGTTGAAGCCGCGCGTGAGGCCGACCGCGATGGTGGCGCTCGACGGGCTCAGCTCGAGCGCGGTGAGGGCCGCGTCGGTGACGATGAGCGAGCCGGTGCCGATGATGCTCCCGAGTTGGGCGGACAGTTGCGTGCTGCCGCGCGTCAGCGCGCGTACTTCACCATCGGTGCCCGGTGCATTGGAGACCGAGGCGATGGCCGGCGCGCTGCTCGACCAGGTCACCTGGGTGGTGAGATCGGCGGTGGTGCCATCAGAGAAGCGGCCGGTCGCCACGACGCGCAAGGTGACGCCGAGCGGCAACCGGGTGGAGCTCGGGCTCAGGTCGATCGCCGTGAGCACCGCGGCGCTGACGGTGACCACCGTGCTGCCTGATTTTCCCCCGACGGTGGCGCGCAGCTCGGCGGTGCCCTGCGCCAGCGCGAGCGCTTCACCTCGGTTGGCGCCCTGGCTCGAGACGGTGACGTGAGCGGCGTCGGTGCTCGTCCAGGTGGCCTGCGCAGTGAGGTCCTGCGTGGTGCCGTCGGTGAAGAGGCCCGTGGCGGTGAACGCGCGAAGCGTTCCCGACGCCAGGGTGGGCGCGATCGGCGTGACCTGCACGGAGACCAGGGCCGCGGCGGAAATGGTGAGGCGGGTGCGAGCGGTCAGCCCGGCGAAGGTGGCGCTCACTTCGGTCACGCCTTCGCGGGTGGCGGTCACGCGCCCTTCGGTGTTGCTCGCGTTCGAGATGGCAGCGAGCGAAGCGTCGGCCACGCGCCAGACCACCAGCCGCGTCAGGTCTTGCTGCGAGGCGTCGCTGAAGGTGGCGATCGCGGTGACGTCGAGCGTGAGCCCGCGCGAGACGACGGCCGGGCTGGGACGCAGCTCGAGCGTGGTCAGCGTCGCGCCGGTGATCTGCAGCTCACGGGTGACCGTCACGGCGCCAGAGCTCACCGTGAGCTGTGCACGACCGACGCTCAGCGCGTTCACCAGGCCTCCCGCGACCGTGAACACCGCAGGGTTGCTCGTGGTCCAGCGCACCTGGCTGCTCAAGTCGGCCGTCGTGCCGTCGGAGAACGTGCCGGTGACGGTGAAGCGCTGGCTGGTGCCGTTGGCGAGGCTCGTCGATGCGGGCCCCAGCTCGAGCGCGAGCAGGCGCGCCGAGGTGATGGTGGCGTCGCTGCCTCCACTCTTTCCGGCGAGGGACGCGGTGAGGCGTGCAGCTCCGGCAGCGCGGGCGGCGACCAGCCCTTGCTCACCAGGCGACTCGGAGACGAAGGCGACCTGCGCCGCGCTCGAGCGCCAGGCCGCCTGCGTGGTGATGTCCAGTGAGCTGCCATCGCTCAACAAGGCGGTGGCGGTGAGCTGCCGCGTGACGCCCAGCGAAAGCGTGAAGGTCGAGGGCTGCACGTCGATCGACTCCACGCGCGCGTCGGTGATGTCGACGGGCGCGGTGACCACGAGGCCCTGCACCGAGGCCGAGAGGGTGAGCTGACCGGGAATGCGGCCGAAGACCGCGCCGTTCGTGACGCTCGCGAGGCTCGGGCTCGAGCTGCTCCAGATGGCTTCGGCGGTGACGTCCTGCTTGCTGCCGTCGCTGCGAATGGCGGTGACCTTGAGCGGCACGCTCAGGCCGACCGGCACCACGGGATGGGGCGGATCGAGCTGCAGCTCGCGGAGCGCGGCGTCGACGACGACCAACGTGCGGGTGACGCTCTTTCCTCCGAAGCGCGCGCGCACCACGGTCTGGCCAGGGGCGAGGCCTGAGATGACGCCACGGGTCTGCTCTGAAGCTGCGCCCACGAAGGCGTCGTCGACCGACCAGAGCGCGTCGGCGGTGACGTCGCGCACTTCGCCGTTCGTGAAGAGCGCAGTGGCCACGAACTGCACGGTCTCTCCGCGCGCGAGGCGGGCTTGATCAGGGGCGAGCGAAAGGGAGCTCAGCTCGACCGGGGGCTTCGGGCAACCGGCCAGGGCCAGCAGGGCGAAGGTGCTCATCAACGAGGTCGTGTTCTTCATGGGTGAGGCTCCCCTTGGGCACACCAGTCGCCCGGGCCGCTCCATTTCACCCGCCGCGCCAGCTCAGGTCTGCGTAGTTGCGACCGGTTGGGAGCGGTGGGCGTGGGTCAAATGGTGGGGAGGGGGTATGTCTCCAGTGGAGACTCTTTGCTTTTTCGAGGCCGATTTGACGGCCTTTCCGTCGACGCTGGGCTAAGGATCGGCGCCGTCGTCGGCAGTTTCCTCACACCTCTGGAGTCCCCATGAGCTTCCGCATCCGCAAGGCCGCCGTTCTCGGCGCCGGGGTGATGGGCAGCGGCATCGCAGCCCACCTCGCGAACGCTGGCATCCCCGTCCTCCTCCTCGACATCGTTCCTCCCAACCCCGCCGCTGGTGAGAAGGTGGATTCCAGGGCCTTCCGGAACAAGTTCGCGATCAGCGCACTTCAGAACCTGCGCAAGCAGAAGCCGGCGCCGTTGATGACGGAGCGCGCGCTCTCGCTCATCGAGATCGGCAACTTCGATGACGACTTGAAGCGCGTCGCCGAGTGCGACTGGGTGGTCGAGGTGATCAAGGAAGACTTGAAGCTCAAGAACGGCCTGTTCGCCAGGCTCGAGCCGATCGTCAGCAAGACCTGCATCATCAGCTCGAACACGTCGGGCATGAGCATCGAAGGCATGCTCGATGGCCGCAGCGAAGACTTCAAGAGCCGCTTCCTGGTGACGCACTTCTTCAACCCCGTGCGCTACATGAAGCTGCTCGAGCTCGTTCCCGGCAAGCAGACGAACCCTGCCGTGATGCAGGCCGTCGCCCAGTTCGGCGAGCGCACGCTCGGTAAGGGCATCGTCTACGGCAAGGACACCACCAACTTCATCGCCAACCGCATCGGCACGTACGGAATGATGCGCACCATTCAGTTGATGGAGCAGCACGGCGTCACCATCGAAGAGGTC
>JBKJSE010000146.1:0-7135 GCA_046595925.1 Archangium sp.
GGTCCTCCCGAGCGGAGTCGAGGGAGTACTTCTGCCTCGCGCGGCAGGTCACAGCGCGGCAGGTCACCCCTCGACTTCGCTCGGGGGGAACGGTGCTGTTCCTTAGGGGCGAAGTCGGGGGGTGCCCTGCCGCGCTGTGACCTGCCGCGCGAGGCAGAAGTACTCCCTCGACTGCGCTCGATGCGAACGGTGGGTCTGTTCCTTCGGACGAAATCGCCGGCGAAGCCGGTCCCCTGCTCGGGAAGAACGGTGTTCGCTACTTTCGGTCCTTAAAACTTCGCTCGACGCATGACGAAGCGGGGCATCGCTTTGATCGCCGTCATCACCGCTCGCCAGATCGCGGGCGCGTAGACGACCGGCGTGCCTGCATCGATCGCTTCGAGGACCGTCAGCGCGACCTCGTCGGGATCACCGGCGAACGGAGGAACCGGCAACCCCGCCGTCATCGCGGTCTTCACGAAGCCCGGCTTCACGCACACCGTGGTGAGCCCCTGGCTGCGGTACCGGTGATCGAGGCCTTCGAGATACGCCGAGAGGCCCGCCTTCGCAGCGCCGTAGAGCACCACCGGCTTGCGCGCGCGATCACCTGCCACCGAGCTGAACACGCACAACGTGCCCGACCCGCGCAGCAGCAGCTTCTTGCGCGCTTCCTCGCAGAACACGATGGTGTTCGCGAAGTCGACGGTGAGCATCTTGTGAGCGAGCACAGGATCTTGCTCGAGCTTCTCCTGCGTCGCGAAGACGGCCGCGGTCACCACGACGGTGTCGAGACCTTCCAGCGCCTGCTCGACGTTCTCGAGCGCCGGCCGGAAGCTGTTGGTGTCTTCCAGATCGCACAGGCCGATGGCGACCCGGACTCCGGGCGTGCCGCGGGCTTCGAGATCTGCCTTGCTGCGCGCGAGCTCGTCCGCGTCGCGACCCAGCAACGCGACCCAATCGCCCCGCTCCACGAAGCGCCGGGCCAGCGCGCGGCCCATACCGCGGGTTCCACCTAGAATTGCGACTCGACGCATGGTGACTCCTCGCCTGTCAGTCGCCGAAGAGGCGAACCGACTGAGCGCTCTTGAATCGCTTCTCGGGATCCCACTTCGCGCGCACTTCCTGGAAGGCGGGCAGGCGCGTCTCCATGGCCTTGAAGTGCTCGGGGCGGGTGAACTGATCTTTCGCCAGGTAGATGCGGCCGCCCTCGCGGAGCACGTGCTCGTTGAGGGCGTCGATCAGCGCCTGCGTGTCGTCGCGCACGGCGATGTCGAGCGCGATCGAGATGCCCGACTTCGGGAACGAGAGATACGCCGGGCTCTCGGGGCCGCAGTCCTTGATGACGCACAAGAAGCTCGCCCCCCCACGCGCCGAGAGGATCTCGAGGAAGCGACGCGCGGCTTGTGAGCCCGCCGAGTCAGGCAGCACGCACTGGTACTGCGTCAGGCCGCGCTTGCCGTAACCGCGGTTCCAGTCCTGTACGAAGTCGAGCGGGTAGAAGAAGCGGAACGGATCGATCCTTCCCACCTTCTTCTTCTGCCAGTGCGAGTTGTAGAGCGCGAAGTTGAACGCCTGCACCGTGGGCCGCGAGAGCAGGAACTCGGGCGCCGTGAACGGCATGCGGATGTTCGGGAGCTCTTTGGGAAACCGCGCCGGGGCTTCGTGCGCCTGCGCCCAACGGCCCTTCATGAGGAAGCCACGGCCGAGTTGCTTGCCTCGCGCCAGACAGTCGATCCACCCGACCGTCATCGGCCAATCCTTCGCCGACTGCTTCAGGCACGCGATGTACTCGTCGATGTCGGCGACGCGCTCGCTCTCCTGAATGAGCCAGGGCGTGGGAATGCGGCGAAGGCCGAACTCGACCTCGAGGATCTGCCCGGTCAGGCCCATGCCCGCGACCGTGGCGAGGAAGAGTTCACGCTCGAGATCGGGGCCACACTCCAGCACCCGGCCATCGGCCACGCGCATCTTGAGCCGCGTGACGTGCGAGCCGAAACAACCGTCGACGTGGTGATTCTTGCCGTGCACGTCGGCTGCGACCATTCCGCCCAGCGTGACGAACGAGGTGCCCGGCGTCACCGGCGTGAACCACCCGCGCGGCAGGAAGGTGCGGTTCATGTCGACGAGCGACAGGCCGGCCTCTGCCCGGAGCACGCCGGTGGCGGCATCGAAGTGGATGATGCGGTTGGCGCGCGTGGTGTTCACCACCACCGGGCTCGACGCTGCCGGCAGCGATGAGTCGCCGTAGCTGCGACCCAGCCCGCGGAAGAGCACCGGGGGCGCACCATCGAGGGTCTCCGGTTGGAGCTCCTCGCCCTCGACGAACTGTCGTCCCCATCCGCCGATTCGGGTGTTTGCCATCACGAGGAGAGCTGTAGACGAGCGCGGAGCCGACTGCAACGCAGCGAACGGGTTCAGAAGGCGCGCTGGAGCGTTCCATTCGTTCCCAGCATTACGGCGGGGCAGTACGGGCCGCTCTCCGTGCGCGTCCACCAGACGCCGGGCTCGTGCCAGGGGGCGAAGCGGTACTCGAAGACGCGCGTGCGCAGGTAGCGCGGCGGGGCGTTGGGAAATGGGTTCGTCTCGAGCAGCTTGAGCACCGCGGGCGTGTTCGTGAGCAGGCGTCGTTGGAGCTCGAGCACCCAGGGGTTGTCGCCGCAGGTGCCGAGCGCCGCGAACCACATCTGCCAGTCGAGGCGCGGCTGCCACGGGGCGACGAAGACGGGGCGGCGCGTGACGTCGCCGGGTTTCCACGGGAATTCATAAGGCAGCCAGGTCGAGCCGTCGGTGCTGCCTTCGAGGATGATCTCGGCGCGCGTCTTCGTCATCACCGCGAAGGCGCCGTAGGCGTTGATGGTGTCGAAGCGGCGCAACGACCGCAGCAGGCTCGAGTCGACCCGCCTTCCTGCGAACATTGCGATGCTCAGCAGCGTGAAGGCTGCGGTGAGAAGCCAGGGCCAACGGGCGACTGCCCTCTCCCCAACCCTCTCCCCCGCGGGGAGAGGGAGCACCTGATCGTCGAGCAAGGGGATGGCGAGAACGAACGTGAGCACGTTGTAGAAGCTGTAGTTCCCCGCCACGAACAACCCCGCCTGCAGCGCCATCAAGCCGAGCCCCGAGACGACCCGCATGCGCCGGGTCCCCAGGGCCATCGCCGGAATCACCAGCTCGAACCCGAACATCAAGAAGCACATCATCTTCTGAAGCCACATCGGCAACGCCGCGATCATCACGCTGGTCCACGTCGGCAACGGCTGCGACCACCAGTGATACGTGAGCGCCGTCAGATCGCGCCACGTGGGATCGCCGCTGATCAACTTCACGACGCCGGACTCCAGCGTCACCTTGCACGCGAGCACCACCATCACGAACCGAAACGCCGCATGTGGCTCAGGCTCGCTCTCCATTCGCGGTCGAAGTCCCGGAGGCGCGAAGAACGCAGCACAGAACGCCGCTTCGATGAGCAAGACGTCCCACTGAAAGGCGAGGAATGGATGACCCAACTGCACCAGTGACAACCAGCTCGCCCACAACACGAGGCAGGCAGCACGCGGTGCGACGCCGATCACCAGCAACACGCCACTGAAGAACGCGAGCGCGCAGAGCAGGTGCAGCATCACGTCCGACGAAGAGCTCCACAGCAGCGTCGGAACATCGAAGAAGCCGAGCCCCGGGGCCTGCCGCACCGATTCCATGGTGGCGCCGATCGGCGCGATGCCGTTCTGCCCCGCGAGGCCGGGCAACTGCCACCAGTAGCTCCCCACCGCGACGAGCGTGGTCAACCCGAGCCCGATGAAGAACAGCCGTCGCGTGCGCCGCATTCGGAAGAACGATTAGTTCATCTCGGAGCAGTGCACGAGGTGAGGGTTACAGTGCAGCCATGTGTGGGCGGTACGTGCTCAAGGCCAGCGCGCTGGATCTCCAGCGGGAGTTCCGCCTCGACGAGGTGCCTTCCCTCTTTGCCCGCTACAACATCGCGCCGATGCAGGCCGCGCCGATCATCATGGACGCCGCGCCGAAGAAGCTGACCATCGCGCAGTGGGGACTGCTCCCGCACTGGGCGAAGAACACGAAGCTCGCTCATCAGCTCATCAATGCGCGGGCTGAGACGCTGAATACCAAAAGCGCTTTCAAGGAACTGCTCACGTCCCATCGCTGCCTCATTCCTGCCGATGGGTTTTACGAGTGGCGACATGAAGGGCGCAGCCGCTTGCCGCACTTCGTTCATCGGCCCGACGGGCACCTGCTCGCGATGGCTGGGCTGTGGAGTCACTGGCGCTCACCCGACGGCCTCGACCTCGACACCTTCGTGATCATCACCACGAGCGCGAACGCCGAGCTTCAGTCGCTGCACGATCGAATGCCGGTCTTCCTCGATGAAGAAGGAGGGCAACGCTGGTTATCGGGCCCGACCCAGGACTTCGCCGCGCTCGAGGCGCTGCTCAAGCCCTGGCACTCGTCCGTGCTCGAGGCGACCGAGGTCTCGCAGCACGTGAACTCGGTGCAGGTCGACGACGCCCGGTGCCTGCAGCCCCCGGCGACCCAGCAACTTCGGCTGCTGTAGAAATCGACGCGACATTTCGGTTCGAGAGGCCCTTCGGGATAGGAGTTGGTTCCCCCCCCGAAGTCCGAGGCCTGAAGATCTTGAAATTCCAGCGTTCCCTTCTGTTGTGGGTGGTGGTCCTGGCAGGTTTCACCGGCTGTGAGCTTCTGGGAGGGGGCCCCACCGGAGGTGGCGGAGGATCCACTGGAGGCGGGACTGCGACGGGTGGCGGGACTGCGACGGGTGGCGGGACTGCGACGGGCGGTGGGACTGCGACGGGCGGTGGGACTGCGACGGGCGGTGGGACTGCGACCGGCGGTGGGACTGCGACGGGCGGTGGGACTGCGACCGGTGGCGGCGGTGGCGCGACGTGCACGCCCGGCAGCTGCACCACCAATCCGAACGCGTGCAAGACGGGCGAGATCGACTGCAGCGCTGGAAGCGCGGTCTGCGTCGACAGCACCACCAACCTCGCCAACGGCACCGCCTGCGGCACCGATCAGGTCTGCAACGCCGGCGTCTGCGCCGGATGCACGGACAGCGCGAGCTGCAGCACCAACCCCAATCGCTGCAAGCTGGGCTCGGTCTCCTGCACCACCGGCAGCGGGGTGTGCACCGACGGCCAGGGCAACGAGAACGCAGGCGCGGCGTGCGGCACCAACCTGGTCTGCGACGGCAACGGCGCGTGCGTCGGCTGCACCGCGGGCACGGCGTGCACCACCAACCCCAACCCGTGCAAGACGGGCCAGCTCTCGTGCGCGACCGGAGCGCCGATCTGCACCGACACATCCACCAGCAAAGCGAACGGCACGGCTTGCGGCTCGGGCCAGGTCTGCGCGAGCGGAAACTGCGGCACCTGCATGGCGGGCGGCACCTGCACCACCAACGCGACCGCGTGCCGGGTCGGCGTCGTCTCGTGCACCACCGGCAGCCAGGTGTGCGTCGACGGAGCGGCCAACGATCCCGCAGGCACCAGCTGCGGCAGCAACCTCGTCTGCAGCGCCGCGGGCACCTGCACCGCGTGCACTTCAGGCACGAGCTGCACCGCCAACTCCAACAAGTGCCGCACCGGAGCGATCGCCTGCACCACGGGCGCACCGGTGTGCGGCAACACCACCACCACCATCGCGGCCGGCAGCACCTGCGGCACCAACCAGGTGTGCAACAGCGCGGGCACCTGCGCTTCGTGCACGGCGGGGGTCGCCTGCACCACCAACTCGAACCCCTGCCGCACGGGCATCACCTCGTGCAGCACGGGCGCTCAGCTCTGCACCGACAGCACCACCAACCAGCCTGCGGGCACCACTTGCGGCAGCAGCCAGGCGTGCAACGCCTCGGGCACCTGCGTCACCGTGATTCAGCCCAACCGCGCGGCGATCGCCGTGGCCAGCGGCCGCACGCACTCCTGCGCCATCGCCAGCGACAACACCGTGTGGTGCTGGGGCGGCAACGACTATGGGCAGCTCGGCATCGGCAACGCGAGCAGCATGGCGGCGGCGACTCCAGTGCAGGTGCCCGGCCTGAGCGCGGTGTCGATCAGCTCGTGGAACGATCACACCTGCGTGGTGACCTCGACCGGCGGCGTGAGGTGCTGGGGCTACAACGGCCACGGCGAGCTGGGGAACAACTCGACCAGCGACTCACCCTCGCCTGTCACGCCCATGGGCCTGACCTCGGGCGCCACGCAGGTCGCCACCGGCTGGACGCACGCCTGCGCGGTGGTCAGCGGTGGCATGCAGTGCTGGGGGCAGAACAACGGCGGTGAGCTGGGCAACACCACCGGCGACGACTCGTTGGTGCCCGGCGCGGTGACCTCGTTGAGCTCGGGTGTGCTCTCGATCGCGGCTGGCCAGGCGGGCAGCTGCGCGGTGATCACCGGCGGCTCGGTGAAGTGCTGGGGCGCCAACTACAGCGGGAAGATCGGCAACACGAGCGCGGGGGCCACCAATCTCGCTCCGGTGCAGGTGACGAACCTCACCACCGGCAACACGCGCGCCGGCAACGGCTACGACCACTCGTGCGCGGCCACGGCGGCCGGCGTCAGCTGCTGGGGCGCCAATCGCTACGGGCAGGTGGGCAACGGCATGTCGGGGCTGGGGACCAGCGACATCCTCACGCCGGTGGCGCTCAGTGGATTCAGCGCGGGCGCGGCCAACGTGGTGACCGGGTACTACTTCAGCTGTGCGCTCGCGAGCGGCGGGGTGAAGTGCTGGGGCTTCGACATCGGCGCGGTCTCGGGTGAGCTGACCACGCCCACCCCGAAGACGGGCCTCACCACCGGCGTCACCGCGATCAGCGCAGGCAGCAGCCATGCGTGCGCCGTCATCGCAGGGGGCATCAAGTGCTGGGGTGAGAATGAGTTCGGCGAGTTGGGGAACAGCACCACCACCTGGTCGACCACGCCGGTGACGGTGCTCGGCTTCAACTGAACCAGCACACACCGGTCCTCCCGAGCAGGGGACCGGCTTCGCCCGCGATTTCGTCCGAAGGAACAGACCCACCGTTCGCATCGAGCGCAGTCGAGATGCCACCTCTGCGCCGCGCGGCAGGTGACCCCTCGACTTCGCTCGGGGGGAACGGTGCCTTTCCTGAGGAGCTAAGTCGAGGGAGTAC
>JBKJSE010000045.1:0-4658 GCA_046595925.1 Archangium sp.
TTCGCATCGAGCGCAGTCGAGATGCCACCTCTGCATCGCGCGCCAAGTGACCCCTCGACTCCGCTCGGGGGGAACGGTGGGCTGTTCCTTAGGAGCGAAGTCGAGGGGTCACCTGCCTCGCGGCGCAGAGGTGGCATCTCGACTGCGCTCGATGCGAACGGTGTCCGCGCCCCATTTCGATCCTCATCCTCTTCGGTCAGAAGATGACGCGGCCACCTTTCACCACGTGCGCCACGTCATTCATGGCGAAGTGGTACGGCAAGGCGCGGTAGCTCTCGACCTCATAGATCACGAGATCGGCCGGGCTTCCGGGCTGCAATCTCCCCAGTTCCGGCTCAGCCAACGCATCAGCCCCGTGCCGCGTGAAGCCTAAGTACGCCTCAGCCGGAGTCAGCCCGTTCTCAACGCACGAAAGGCCCATGGCCAGGAACACGTTCTCTGAGTGCGAGCTGCCGGGGTTGCAGTTGGTGCACAACGCCACGGTCACGCCCGCATCGATCAGCGCCCGGCCCGGAGCAAACGGCCGCGCCTTCGCGAACAGCGTCGACGTCGGAGCGAGCACCGCAACCGTCCCTGACTTCGCCAACGCCGCGATGCCTTCCGCCGAGATCTGCTCGAGATGATCAGCCGTCACCGCGCCGAGCGCCGCCGCCAGCTGAGCGCCACCATTCGCCGTGAGCTGATCGACATGCAGCCGCGGCAGCAGCCCCAGCGCACGCCCCGCCTCAAGACACGCGCGCGCCTCTTCATGAGTGAACGCCGATTGCTCCACGAACACGTCGTTGAAGCGGGCCAACTGTTCACGCGCTACGACGGGCAGCAGCTCGTCGATCACCTTCTTCACCCACCCCGCGCGGTCCTCCTTGAACTCGGGAGGAATGGCGTGAAGCGCGAGCAGCGTCCCCACCAACGTGATCGGCGTGCGGTCTCTGAGCTTCGCGATCACCCGCAGAATCCGCAGCTCGGACTCCACGTCGAGGCCGTAGCCGCTCTTCACTTCCGCCGTGGTGACGCCGTGGCGGAGCAACCGCTCCAACCGGGGCACCGCCAGCTCGATGAGTTGATGCTCGCTGGCCGCGCGCGTCGCAGTCACGGTGCGCGCGATGCCCCCGCCCGCGGCCGCGATCTCGAGGTACGTCTTGCCCTGGCACCGCTGCTCGAACTCGCCGGAACGATCACCGGCGAACACCACGTGCGTGTGGCAGTCGACGAAGCCCGGCCCGACGAAACCACCGCGCGCGTCGATCTCGATCTCACCGCGAACAGGCGGCTCGGTGCCCAGCCACGCGATGCGTCCGTCCCGAATACCCACGGAGCCTTTGGCGATCGGCGCGAGCTTCTGCTCCGCGGTGCCTTCGCCCATGCAGGTGAGCACCTCAGAGGCGCCGTGAATCAGCAGTTCGAAGGGCTCCATCTAGTTGCCTCCCGCGCGCACGCCGAGGAGCGGCACGTTCCACGCGACGCCACCTGTGTAGATCCGCCCGAAGCCCACCAGAAGCTCGAACGATCGAAATCGCGCAAAGAGCATGGCGCCCACAAAGAACACGGTGTCCATCGTCGCGCGAAAGCTCTGCACTACCGAGAGGAACGGCGTGACCCCCAACCGCGCCGTATCGCCCTCGGCCGCCGAGATGCTCAGCCCGAGATCACCGCTGATGAACGAGCCGGACGGCGTGGCAGTCGAGATGCCGAAGTCACTGGCGCCCCGAAGGGCGATCGCAGGGGCGATGCTCACCGTGCCGAACTGCTTGCGCCACGAGATGCCGCCCATCAGCCCCAGCCCGGGGGAAGGTAGAAAGTAGAAGAGCTCGGCCTGAACGCCCGCGTGCAACGCGAAGCCCTGACCGACCGGCTGCGTGCGTTGGTACTCCAGCGCGACGCCCAGCTCAGGTGGAGTCGGTGTGCCGACCTCCGTGTCCAGCGTGCTGGCCGACAGCGACGTGAGCGCACTGGCCAGGCGAGGGCCGGATCTGATCGAGAGTCGATGCTCGGGCTCCTCTGCGTTGAGCGGCTCGTAGCGAATGATGCTCGGCGCAAGCGAGGTCGGCGCACAGGCACCCAGCACCAGCGCGAGCCCACCCGCCGCAAGCCTCACACGGTCACGCCGGGGATCTTCACGCCGCGTTCCTTCGCGGCATCGATCGCTTCGTCGTAGCCCGCGTCGACGTGTCGAAGCACGCCCATGCCGGGATCGGACAGCAGCGTGCGCTCGATGCGCCTGGCGGCCGCTTCAGTGCCGTCAGCGACGATCACCTGGCCTGCGTGCAGCGAGTACCCGATCCCCACGCCGCCGCCATGGTGGAACGACACCCACGAAGCGCCGTTCACCGCGTTGATCATCGCGTTGAGGATCGGCCAGTCAGCGACCGCGTCGGTGCCGTCCTTCATCGCTTCGGTCTCGCGATTGGGCGAAGCGACCGAGCCGCAGTCGAGGTGATCGCGGCCGATGACGATCGGCGCCTTCACCTTGCCGGTGCGCACGAGCTCGTTGAACATCAGGCCCGCCTTGTCACGCTCGCCGTAGCCCAGCCAGCAGATGCGCGCGGGCAGGCCCTGGAACTTCACCTTCTCGCCGGCCATCTCGAGCCAACGCACCATGTGCTTCTTGTGCGGGAAGAGCGCCTTGAGCGCGTCGTCCGTCACCTTGATGTCGGCGGGATCACCCGACAGCGCCACCCAGCGAAACGGGCCTTCGCCGCGGCAGAACATCGGGCGGATGTACGCGGGGACGAAGCCGGGGAAGTCGTAGGCGTTCTCCACGCCGCCCTTCACGGCACCGGCGCGCAGGTTGTTGCCGTAGTCGAACACGTGGCAGCCCAGATCCTTGAAGGCGAGCATCGCGCGCACGTGCTCGGCCATCGAGCGGTGCGAGCGCTCGACGTACTGCTTCGGGTCTGACGTGCGCAACGCCGCCGCCTGCTCGAGATTCATGCCAGCGGGGATGTAGCCTCCGAGCGGATCGTGAGCGCTGGTCTGATCGGTGACGAAGTCGGGCTTGAAGCCGCGGCGCACCAGCTCAGGCAGCACCTCTGCGCAGTTGCCGACGACGCCGATCGAACGCGCCTGCTTGGCGTCTTTGGCGGCCTTCACCAACGCCAGCGCTTCATCGAGATCCTTCGCGATCACGTCGATGTACTTCGTCTCGATGCGCCGCTGCGCCCGCGTGGCATCGACCTCGACCGCCAGCATCACGCCGCCAGCCATGGTGCACGCGAGCGGCTGCGCGCCGCCCATGCCGCCCAGGCCCCCGGTGAGCACCACGCGGCCCGCGAGATCTTCGGTGCCGAAGTGCGTGCGGCCAGCCTGCACGAAGGTCTCGTACGTGCCCTGCAGAATGCCCTGCGTGCCGATGTAGATCCACGAGCCGGCCGTCATCTGGCCGTACATCATCAGGCCCTTCTTCTCGAGCTCGCGGAAGTGCTCCCAGTTGGCCCACTGGCCCACCAGGTTGGAGTTCGCGATCAACACCCGCGGTGCGTCGGCGTGCGACTTGAAGATGCCGACCGGTTTGCCTGACTGAACGAGGAGGGTCTCGTCGTTCTCCAGGTTTCTCAGGGCCGACACGATGCGATCGAAGCTCGGCCAGTCGCGCGCGGCCTTGCCGGTGCCGCCGTAGACCACGAGATCCTGAGGGCGTTCGGCCACGTCGGGATCGAGGTTGTTCATCAGCATTCGCAAGGCGGCTTCCTGAACCCAGCCCTTGCACGACAGTTCCGTCCCGCGCGGCGCGCGTACTTCACGAGGTCCACTCATGGCGGGGAGGTATAGACCAGCGCTCCCACCCTCGGGTAAGGCCCGTTGCATGACGCGGCAGATCGCGCTGGGTGCAGTGATTGCTTTCGTGGTGACCGTCCTTGCCCTCTCGATCTGGGAGCCGAAGGCCCCAGTCGCCGAGGGTCTCCCAGCGCCGGTGGCGGCGGCTCCCGCGGCGGTCCCTGCGATGGTCAAGCCCATCAAGACCGCGACGCTCCGGCCTGATGGCGTCGGTCGGGCGATGCGGAACATGGCCCTGCAGCCGGTGATGCTGCCGGTCGACGCGGGCACTCCGTGAGGTGGCTGCTCGCGCTGTTGGTCTTCGCGAGCTGTGTGACCGCCCCGACGCCGCTGCCCACCCCGCCAGATGCGGGCGCTGCCGTACTGGTTGCGCCAATCGATGATCAGGCCGCCGTTCGCACCGTGGTGCAGCGCTTCGTGATGGCGGCGGAAGCAGGGCGCTTCGAGGAAGTGCTCTGCCTGTTGTCGAAGCCGTTGCGAGATCGCTACTCGGCCGAGCTGCTCACCCGCGACTTCGGCACCGATCCACTCGCTTCCGCACGGCTCGCGCAGATCAAGTCGAAGGCAAGCGGCGAGTTCCTGAAGACCAACGAAACCGCGTCGCTCGAGTGGGCCTCAGGCCGTTCACTTCGCCTGGTCCACGAACCAGAAGGCTGGCGGATCTCCGCACTTGAATGACGAGCTCCGTCTCCCTCCGGGAGGCTGGTGAAATAGGGCCGCCCCCGCTAGTCCCTCAACTTCTCTCCTGGGGAACAGCACCGTTCCCCCCCGAGCAGGGGTACCGGCTTCGCCGGCGATTTCGTCCGAAACAACAGACCCACCGTTCGCATCGAGCGCAGTCGAGATGCCACCTCTGCGCCGCGCGCCAAGTGACCCCTCGACTC
>JBKJSE010000062.1:0-3674 GCA_046595925.1 Archangium sp.
TCCTCCCGAGCAGGGGACCGGCTTCGCCGGCGATTTCGTCCAAAGGAACAGACCCACCGTTCGCATCGAGCGCAGTCGAGATGCCACCTCTGCGCCGCGCGGCAGGTGACCCCTCGACTTCGCTCGGGGTGACCGGTGGGGGTCTCAATTCCTTTTTCGGCCAACCCTCTCGGGGTGACCGGTGGGGGTTTCCATTTTGATTTCGGCAAACCTTCTCGGGATGCACGGTGCTGCAACACGCGCCGAGGCGAGGGTCGGGGAGGGCTGTGCTATTGCCGCGCGGTGCGCCTCACGCTCTCCCGTGGAGTCAGCCTTGCGGTTCTCGCTTCGGCCAAAACCGAAGCCGATCACCACGAAGATCTCGGCTGCAGCATCCTCGGCCCGCCCTCGCGCCCGGTGCGCCGAGCCCACGCGTGGCTGAAGAAACAGGTGCAGCGCCTCGGCCCGGAAGTCGTCGCCGAGCAAGCCGCCAAGCTCGTGAAGGCGATGGAAGCCTCGCCTGCCTACGACGCGCTGTGCGACGGCAAGAAGCGCCGCTTCGGCCGCCGCGTACTCCGCCAGGACGTGATCTTCCCGAAGGCGCAAAAGTTCAAGCCGACCGTGCTCCACCTGCGCCGCGACGAGCTCGGCCTCGACGTGCCGGTGCGCGCAGACGAGTGGCCCGTGGTGAACGAGTTCTTTGCCACGCTCGCGCGCGGGGCCACCAAGAGCGAGCTGCGGCCGTTCTCGATGAACACCACCACCAGCGTGCTGCTCGACGATCTGATGAACGCCGGCTGGCTCGAGCCGTTCACCGCGCCGTCCACCAGCGCCTCGATCGTCTACGTCGGCCACAACACCACGCTCATCCGGGGGAAGAAGGCCTCGGTGCTGGTCGACCCGTACTTCCGGCCGGCGAGCCTGTTCGATCTCCCGAGCTACCAACCGATGCAGCCGCGCGACCTCGGCCACATCGACGCGGTGGTGATCACCCACTCCCACGGCGATCACTTTCACCTCGGCTCGCTCCTCCAACTGCCGCGCGAGACGCGCTTCTTCGTTCCGCCCGTCGAACGAGAGAGCCTCTTCTCCACCGACTGCGCGCTGCGACTGCGCCAGCTCGGCTTTCAAAACGTGGAAGCCCTGCCGTGGTGGTCGTCACGCGAAGTCGGAGATCTCACCGTGCGCGCCCTGCCCTTCTACGGCGAGCAGCCGACCGATCAGGAAGGCGTGCACCCGGGCTTGAGGAACATCGGCAGCACCTGGAGCATCAAGGGCCCCGGCGTCGACACCGCCTTCTTCGCCGACTCAGGCCGCGATGCAGAAGGCGACATGGACTCGGTCTGCAAGAAGGCGGGCCCGGTCGACGTGCTCTTCTGCGGCGTGCGCGGGTTCAAGTTGAAGCCGATCTTCTTCGGCTTCACCACGCTCGATGCGTTTCTCGTCGACGTGCCGGTGGACGCGCTCACCACGCCGCAGCAGTTGATGGCTGATGGGCCGGAAGCGCTCCGCTACGCGAAGCTGCTGAAGGCGAAAAAGCTCGTGCCGTGCGCTGATGGTGGAGCGCCCTGGTACTGGCGTGAAGGCATGGGCCCGAAGTACCCGGGCTTTCCCGGCGAGCCGGTGGTCGGTGCGTCGCCGTATGAAGAGAACGAAGACGCCGATCCTTTCCCCGAGCGGGTGAAGGACAAGAAGGCGCTCTTGCTGCGACCCGGCCAGGAGCTGACTTCCCTTCAGAAGCCGTCCGCTCGGGCGCCGTTCGTCTGGCCGTTCGGAACTACCGCCGGCTGATCTCGATCCCGTCATTGGGTAACCCGGTCCACGTGAGCGCGGGCACCAGGCCGAGCCACGGGTCGGTCGCCGGCGTCAGGAACAACCGCGCGTACACCTCGCGATTGAAGTCCTGCATCGCCACGCCCGGGTTCTCGATGAGCCAGCGGTGAATCACCGCGTGCAGCGCGTACTCATTGCGAGCCGTGTCCATCGCGATGCTCTGCTCCATCGACGACCCGGCCCTGCGCATCGAGCACGTAGTGCACCGAGTTCCCCGTGATGGTGCGCGTGACCTTGCGTCGAGGTGCTCGTACCAATACGGCCGCGAGACGTGAGCGTCCTTTTGACCTGCGACCTTCGTGACCGCGTCGATGAGCCGCGCCTTCGCGGCCGGATCGCTTGTGGCGTCCAACGCGGCGAGCACGATGGTCAGCCCCGAGGGCCCTTCAGCGCGCAGCTCTGTCAACGTCGCGGCGTCTCCCGCGAGCAGCGCCTCTGAGCGCAGTTCCGGCGCGTGGGTACAACCCAGAATGGTCACCATGGCGGCGATGGGAAAGCGCATGGGGGCCCTGAACGCACGCCCCCAGAGTCCGATCTCGGCGACCCCGCAATAAGAAGGGGCTCACCCTGTCCCACCTGCTTCAGAACCGGCGCGGCGGGCGGCGACGGCCTGCGCCGCTCTTGCGAGCCGCTCCGGGACCCGCGTCAGTCCGCGGGGTGGCAGGACCACGGAAGACCACCTCGGGCCCACGGCGCTGAGCGGGCTGACCTTGCGGTCGCTGCGGCTGCTGTCCGGGAGGACGCGGCTGGTTCGGCTGCTGACCTTGCGGTCGCTGCGGCTGCTGACCTTGGGGACGCGGCTGATTCGGTTGCTGCCCGGGAGCCCTCGGCTGGTTTGGCTGCTGACCCTGCGGGCGAGCCTGGGTCTGTTGCTGCCCCGGAGGCCGCGGCTGCTGAGGACCACGGCCACCTTGCTGCTGTTGCTGACCTGGACCGCGCTGAGCACCCTGCCCTCGCTGCTGCTGCGCAGGACCCTGCTGCCCCGGCCCGCGCTGCTGACCTGGCCCCTGACCCTGCCGCGGAGGACCGCCGCGATTTCCACCATGCGGCGGCCGCGCCTGCTGCTGATGCACCCGGCCACTGGGCACGTAGCTCGCCGAAAGATCGCGCCGCACGTACTCGCGCCAGATCTCATCAGCGTCACTCGCGTGCTTGCTCACGCCCGGATCGATGCTGGAAAAGAACCGCAGCAGGTTGCCGAGGTCGCGCCGGAAGTACTTCTCCGACTGCGAGTTCTTCGCGGCCGTCACCACCTGCGGGAAGTCGATGATCACCGGCCCGGTCGCGCTGAGCAGGATGTTGAACTCAGACAGGTCGCCGTGAATGAAGTCGTGCGAGAGGATCTTGATGATCTCCTGCCGCAGCAGCACGTACATCGGCTCGGCCTGCTCGCGCGTGATGGCGGCCTCGACCAGCCGCGGCGCCACGCGCCCTTCGGCATCACCGATGACCTCCATCAACAAGACGCCGTCGTAGAACAGCACCGGCTTGGGCACGCGCACGCCCGCCGAGTGGAGCGTGAACATCACGTCCGCTTCAGCCGACTTCCACGCTTCTTCTGCCGACGCGCGCCCGAACTTCGAGCCCTTGTCCATGGCTCGCTGCGTGCGCGTGTTGCGCACCACGCGGCCCTCTTTGTACCCAGCGTCATTCTTGAAGCTGCGGAACTCGCGCGCCTTGTAAATCTTCGCCGCGACCGGTTCACCCTTGTGACTGACCAGCCACACTTCTGCTTCTTTTCCCGTCTTCAACTGATTGAAGACCTCGTCGATGACGCCTTCCTCGATGAGTTGCTGCAGTCGATCCATTTTCCCTCGTCAGCTGGGGCCGATGATCACCGAATTCGCCTTGAGCTGAGGCGC
>JBKJSE010000218.1:0-9318 GCA_046595925.1 Archangium sp.
CCCGAGCAAGGAACCAGCTTCGCTGGCGATTTCGACCGAAGGAACACACCGGTCCTCCCGAGCGGAGTCGAGGGAGTACTTCTGCCTCGCGCGGCAGGTGACCCCTCGACTTCGCTCGGGGGGAACGGTGCTGTTCCTTAGGAGCGGAGTCGAGGGATTACCTCTGCTTCGCGCTGCTGGTGACCCCTCGACTCCGCTCGGGGGGACCGGTGGGGACCTTCTTCAACAGTCTCCCCGAGGGAGAGGGAGCTCCGGCGCTTAGTTGATGTAGACGAACGTCGCGTACGAGGCCGTCACGTCGGTGCCCGCGGGCGGCGAGACGCCGAAGAACAGCAGCGTGTTGTTCGCCGGATCGTAGTCGAAGCCATTGACCCGCGCGCGCGGCAGCAGCTCAGTGGTCTTGGTCGAGAGCGAGCCCGAGATTGGCCGCGCACTGAGCGTGGCCCGCGACGACGCGCCGATCGCTCCGAAGAGAATCTCTTCCACCACCTCGGTGATGTTCGGGTTGCAGATGCTCCCCGTGCTGCCGCCCGTCGCGGTCGAGAGATCGATGTACTGCGTGCCGGCAACTGCGCTGCCCAGGCCCACGCGCGTGCAGCCCGTCGGCCGCGGTCCCACGATTCCGAAGGTGACCGCCTTCTCGGCGATGAACTCGGTGGCGTAGTCCGCGACCGGCCTCAGGCCCGTGTTCTCTTCATCAGACACGAAGACCACCACCAGCCCGGCGTCATCGCGAATGCGCAGCGCAGGCGGCAACACCAGGGGCCGCGAACGCTTGATGGCCCGCAGCGCGAACTCGATGCCCATCTCGAGGCCGTTGCCGTTGATGCCCACGCGCACGTCGCTCTTGAACTGCGTCAGGTCGTTGGTGAACCCCGTGCCTCGCAGCACGTCGCTGTCCGTGGTGATCACCCCGATGCGGAAGTCGATGCCCGAAGCCTCGAAGGCGGCGAAGAGCGCCCCGGCTGAGTTCGCGAGCGCGGCCTGCTCCTCGAGCATCGAGGCCGAGTTGTCGATCACGAAGATGAAGTCGGTCTTGAGCGGCGGCGCCTGAATGCGCTCGCAGCCGTAGTTCAAGATCGGCCCCGAGTCGGACAGGTGCGAGCCGTTGGTGAAGTCGGAGAGCGCCGGCTGGTTCGCCTGGAAGTCCGCCAGCGTGCTCACCGCGCCCGCGACGAACACGTCGGTCAGGGTGAGGCGGAACATCAGGTAGACGATGAGCTGATCTTCCGTCGCGCTGCCAGCCACCACCGGCAACGCGCCCACGTCAGCCGCGGGACGCCCGGAGAGCGCCGTGGCCAGTCGGTTGCGCACCGAGAACGGATTGGTCGGCGTCGCGAAGGTGAGCGTCGAACCGCTCGAGTAGTTCCGGTGCGCGCGATCGTCCACGTAGACGCGATCGAACCGCTCGACCCGATCTCGCACCAGCGGCGTGCCACCCAGTGAAGCGAGCGCGGCGATCTCCCGGCCGGCCAGCGCCTCCAACGCGCCCGGCTGCATCGGGTCGATGCCCACCGGAATCGGCCGTCGCAGCACGAAGCCGGCGAAGTTCGAGACCGCGTCATCCATCACCACCAACTGGGCGGTGTCGCGCTCGGTCACGACGTACTTGCGGCTGTGCGCGAACGCGACGTCGTTGCCCGGAAGCTTCGCCAGCAGGTGCTCTACCGGCAGCACGCCCGGGCAGGGCCAGTCGAGCGGCTCGAAGCCCGCATCGAAGCCCGCGTCGAGTTCGCCGCCACCGCCGTCGACCTCCTGCATCCCCGCATCAGGCAGCGGGGGCGTTTCCAGCGCGCTGGTGCAGCCGCTGAGCAACCCCGCGGCCACCAGCACCGCCTTCAAGCTGCTGCGGCGGCGCGCCCTGCGGCCCAGCACCATCAACGCGACGAACGAGAGCGGCGCGAAGTCTGCCGGGCTCGAGCAACCACAACCCGTGGTCACGCGCGGACGCTCGGGCGTACCGCCGTCGCCGCCGATGACACCCGCATCCGGGGCGGTGCCGGCATCGTCACCCCCATCGAGCCCACCACCATCGACCCCGCCGTCGTCGCCCGTGCAGACGCGCAAGCCGGTGAGCGGATCGAGGTCGACGTCGCCGTCGCAGTCGTTGTCCTTCACGTCGCAGATCTCAGGAGCACCGCGCGAGATGGCCGGGTCTGCGTCGTTGCAGTCGCCATCGCAGTTGGTCTGCCCATCTTGATCGGCGTCGAAGCAGACCGCGCACAGTGAGAACTGGCCCGGCGCGCTGTCGACGTACGCGTCACAGTCGTTGTCCACGCGATCGCAGACCTCCGTGGCGCGCGGGTTGACCGCGGGGTCCGCGTCATTGCAATCGCCGCAGAAGGCCGAGAAGCCGTCGTTGTCGCGATCGTCTGAGCCTTCGTCGATCTGGCCGTCGCAGTCGTCGTCCTTGTTGTTGCCCGCAAGCTCAGAGGCGCTGGGGTTCACCGCCGGGTCTGCGTCGTTGCAGTCACCCAGGCAGGTGGCCACGAAGTCGCCGTCGACGTCGAAGCCCTCGTCAGCGCGGCCGTTGCAGTCGTTGTCCTGGCCGTCGCAGAGCTCGGTGGCCACCGCGACCGTGCTGGTGCCCGGGTGCGCCGCGGCGTTGTAGTCGTTGCAGTCGCCCTGGCAGGTGGTGACGCCATCTCCGTCGGCGTCGGTGTCTTCGTCGACGCGCCCGTCGCAGTTCTCGTCGACGCCGTTGCCGCAGATTTCACGGCGGAAGGGGCTTCGCGTGGCGTCGGCGTCGTCGCAATCACCGGCACATGTGGTGGCGAAGTCGGCGTCGCCATCGAAGCCTTCGTCTTTGAGGTTGTCGCAGTCGTTGTCGAAGCCGTCGCACACCTCGACCGCGCCCGGGCTGATCGCTGCGAGGTGATCGTCGCAGTCCCCCTGCCCCGTCGAGTAGCCGTCGCCGTCTTCATCGGTGTCTTCGTCGACCGCGCCATCGCAGTCGTCGTCGATGGAGTTGCCCACCCGCTCGGTCCGCTGAGGCCCGATCGCCGCGTTGGAGTCGTCACAGTCGCCCGCGCAGTTGGTCACGCCGTCGGCATCGAAGTCGTGGCAGGGCGCGCCCAGGCACACGTTGCCTTCGTCGATCTGCGTATCGCAATCGTTGTCGCGGCAGTCGCACCGCTCGGCGAGGCCCGGCCGATTGAAACGATCCGCGTCGTCGCAGTCGCCCTGGCAGGTGGTCACGCCGTCACGATCGAGATCGAAGCCGTCGTCGACCACGCCATCGCAGTCGTCGTCGCGCGTGTCACACAGCAGCTCGCCGTCATCGACGCCCGCGTCGGGGCTCCACATCGGAGCGCCACCATCAGGCAGCGGAGAAGGCCGCACCTCGCCCAGGCACGCGCCCATGCCCACGCCGTTGACGCACTGCTGGCTGCCGTCACGGCAGATGCCACGGCCGCGCGTCTCGGGAGGCCCGCCGTAGCAGCTGGTGGACACGCCATCGACGGTGCCGTCGCAGTCGTTGTCCTTGCCGTCGCAGATCTCAGGCAGCCCCGGGCGGATCGCGGGGTCTGTGTCGACGCAGTCACCCGCGCACGAACGCACGCCATCCAGGTCGACGTCGAAGTTGCCGTCATCGACCGTACCGTCGCAGTCGTCGTCGATGCCATTGCAGGTCAGCTCACCCATCGAAGGATCGTTGGTGGGCAACACCGTGCCCGCGCACATGCCCCACGCACCGAGCACGCTGCAGGCCTGGTTGCCGGCCATGCACGCGCCCCTGGGCGTGCACATCGGGCCCGGGCAGCTGCCCGAGAAGGTGTCGGGCGTCACGTTGGGGCCCGCGAAGCAGCGGCGCGCCGGCACGTCGTCGAGCATGCCGTTGCAGTTCTGATCGATGGTGTCGCAGGTCTCCGGAGCGCCCGGCTTGATGGCCGGATCGGTGTCGTTGCAGTCGCAGTTCATCGCGTTGTTGCACGAAGCGCACGACACGAAGCCGTCGCCGTCGACATCGAAGCCGTCGTCGACCGTGCCGTTGCAGTCGTCATCGCGGCCGTTGCACGTCTCCATCGAGGGCACCACCTGGCCCATGCAGGCGCCGAAGCTGCTGGTGCCCGGCACGGTGGCGTTGCACACCTGCACGCCGGCCACGCAGACGCCGCGCCCCTGCGTTCCCGCGGGCCCGGAGTAACAGTTCATCGTCACCTTGCCGCCCGGCCCGCTGCCTTCGTCGATCTGCCCGTTGCAGTTGTTGTCGATGGCGTCGCAGGTCTCGGCCGCGGTGGGCCGGATCATGTTGTTGCCGTCGTTGCAGTCGCACGAGGGGCTGGTGGGCGCGCCGCAGGTCAGGCACGCGCGCACGCCGTCACCATCGGCGTCGGTGATGAGGCCGTTGTCGTTGCTGCCGTTGCAGTCGTTGTCGAGGCCGTCACAGATCTCGGCCACTGGCAGGGTCTGACCCGCGCACGAGCCGAAGGTGCCGCTGGCGCAGGTCGCTGAGCCCACGCGGCATTGCCCACGCGGCGTGCAGGACGGACCGGGACAGGTGCCGGCGAAGGTGCCCGCGGGCCCGGTGAAGCAGCGCTGCGCCGCCACCCCGTCATCGATGGCGCCGTCGCAGTCGTCGTCGAGGTTGTTGCAGGTCTCGGTGCCGGGGTTCACGTTGCGCACGCACGTCAGGCCGCCCGCGTTGCACTGCTCGGTACCGGGCCCGCAGACGCCCAGTTGGCCCGTGGTGCACGCGCCGCCCGACAGACCATCGTCGGTGGTGCCGTCGCAGTCGTCGTCGAGGTTGTTGCAGGTCTCCGCGCCCGGGAAGGTCTGGCCCGGCGTGGCCGCGTCGCAGGTGGGGAAGTTACCGGCGATGCAGATCTGGCTGACGCCCTGGCAGACCCCGCGCGGCGTGCAGCCGGTGCCGGGACAGGTGCCCGTCGAGCTTCCCGCGGGACCCGCGTAGCAGACGCGATTGACGCCTTCGTCGATCTGGCTGTCGCAGTCGTCGTCGACGTTGTTGCACAGCTCAGGTCGGCCCGGCCGCACGGCGTTGTTGCCGTCGTTGCAGTCGCAGTTGGGCGCGGCGCTCGCACCGCAACTGCCACACAGTCGCGAACCATCGCCGTCTGCGTCGACGATCAACCCGTCGTCGACCGTGCCGTCACAGTCGTCGTCGAGCGCGTTGCAGGTCTCAGCGGCAGACATGGTGGTCTGCACGCAGTTCAAGTTGCCGCTCTGGCACTGCCTGACGCCCGCAGCGCAAACGCCCTGGAGCCCGGTGCTGCAGGCCACGCCGCCACCCGGGTTGCCGTCGTCGACCGTGCCGTCGCAGTCGTCGTCGATGGCGTTGCAGGTCTCGGTGATGGCCGTGCGGGCCACACACTGCGCCGCGCCCGCGTTGCAGGAAATGGTGCCCTGGGAGCAGCGGCCCACGCCGCCCGTGGCGCAGGTGCCCCCGACGTTGAAGCCGTTGTCGACCACGCCATCGCAGTCGTCGTCGATGCCGTTGCAGGTCTCGGCGATCGCAGTCTGGTTCTGCACGCAGTTGAGCGCGCCCGCCTGGCACTGATTGGTGCCCGGTCGGCAGCGCCCCTGCAGCGGCGTATTGCAGGCCGTGCCACCACCCGGGTTGCCTTCGTCAGCGGTGCCGTCGCAGTCGTCGTCGAGGTTGTTGCAGGTCTCGGCGCGCGTGCCCGGCGTCACCGTGGAAACACAGGCCGCGGTGCCGTTGCCCTGGCATTGGTTGGTGCCCGGAGCGCAGACGCCGCTGTTGCTGCTCGTGCAGGCCAGCCCGACGTTGAAGCCCTGATCGACGCCGCCGGTGCAGTCGTTGTCGAGGCCGTCGCAGATCTCGGTGGTGGGTCCCGTGGTGCGCACGCAGGTGAGCGAACCGCTGCTGCAGGTGCGGGTGCCCGCCGAGCAGACGCCCTGCTGACCGGTGCTGCACGCAGCGCCGCCGCCGGGGTTGCCGTCATCGGCCGTGCCGTCGCAGTCGTTGTCGAGGCCGTCGCAGGTCTCGGTGGAGGGCGCGACGTTGCGCACGCACACCACGGATCCCGCGGTGCACTGGTTGGTGCCCGGTGAGCAGACGCCGCTCTGCCCGGTCGCGCAGCCGCCGCCACCACCCGGGTTGCCTTCGTCGGTCGCGCCGGAGCAGTTGTTGTCCTGCGCGTCGCAGATCTCAGCCGCCGCGCCGTTGGGGCAGCCGGGGCCGCGAATCGTCGAGGCCGCCGGGTTGACGGTGGTGCTGTCGGCGCAGTCGCCTTGCGCGACGGTGCAGCCGTCGAGATCGCAGTCGTTTTCCGGGTTGTTGGGAACCGCCGGCAGGCAGATCGCGAGCGCTGACGTGGAGAGGATCGAGGTGAGCAGGACGAATGCGCGAACCATCAGAGGAAAGCTCCGAGCTCGAGGGCGAGGAAGGTGCGGCTGTCGACAGCCGTGAGGGAGGGATTGGCTGCCTGCAGCCGGGAGTACCGGACACCGACGCGGCCGAAGAGAACGGAGATCGGCTTCACTTCGATCCAGGCCTCAGCGGAGAGGCTGAACCCCGGTGACTCGGCGAGCGGGCCGGGAAGCAAGATGCGCGGACCGCCGATGAGCTCGAGGGTGACCACATCGCGAAACAGCGGCTGACGCACCCGCAGCTGGGCATCGATGCCGCGCCACGTGGTGCTCACCAACGGCAGGCTGCAGTCGAAGCGGGTCTGCTCCTGCGACCAGCCCCCTGCGAGGCCGATGGTGGGAAGGGAGCCTTCGCCCAGCCGATACCGCGCGCCCACGCGAAGTTGGAGATCGTCGTCCGTCATGGTGCAGCTCGAACCTTCGAGCCCGCCCGACACGCCCTGGGCTCGCACGAACGCGCGTCGGTAATGAACCTCGAGCGAGACCTGGCTCCACGCCTTGCCAGAGGTGGCCTCGAAGAACTCGAGCGGCATCAGCTGGGCGTTCACACCCAGACCGACCACCACGCCGTTCTCGAGCACGGCGAGCGCATTGGCCGTTTCGCCGGAGAGCTCCAGGCCACGCAGCGTGGCGCCGGGCCCCACCGCGACGAGCGCACGCACGCGGGTGCGATCGAGGGCGCGCGTGGTGGTGACTTGCGGGGCGTTGAGCTGATCGAGCTCAGCGTCGTGAAGGTCTTCTTCGGGCGGAGCCGGAGGTGCGATCACCACGGCGGGCTTGAGCGCTGCTTCGGCGGCCACGCGCGCTCTCTCGAGCTCGAGAAGGCGGGGCACCAGCACCGCGGCCATCGACGCTGCCTGCGCGTCGTTGAGCGTCGAGACGCCGGTGATGCTCAGGCTCTGGGCGACTGCTTTCCCCGCGGGGTCGGAGATCGTCGCGGTCAGCACCAGGTTGTTGAGGGTGAAGGTCACCACCCAGTTGACGCCGGTCGTCTTCGCGAGGCGCGAGAGCACCGCGGGCTTGTCGGCCGACGAGGCCAACACGTTCTCCTTGTTCAAGACGCCTTGCGCCAGGTCAGCGGTGAGCGCCTTGCCGCCCAGCTTCTTGTTGATCGCGGTGACCAGCTTGCCGTGCGCGGGGAGCACGAAGCGCTCGACCGTGCGGCGGGTATCGACGCCGACGAAAGCGCCCTTCTTGCCGACCACTGAAGAGCTGACGGGCGGCAACACGAGCACGCCACGCAACGAACTCGAGGGAGACAGATCGAGCTCGAGCGGCGCGGGCTTGGCTGCCCATGCGGTGCATGCCGAGAAGACGACGACCCAGAACGACAGACTTCGACCCATTGAACGCAGAAGCTACCCCGGCCCTCGGGAGCAGCGGGCCGTAGTTGAGGTCCGTTCACGGACGGAACGCATTCCAGTGGCCTTGTACGGGCACGGGTCGAAATCTGACCGAACCCTGGTCTAGGGTCGCCGCGTGCTCCGTTCAGCGATGGCGATCAGTGTGGTGTTGGCGGTCAGTTCCTGCGGCACGCCCGCACCCCAGAAGTGTGACGCGGTGACCTGCGCCAGCGGGTGCTGCGACGCGATGGGCGAGTGTCGGCAGGGCTTCGAGTCGACGGCCTGTGGTGCGCCGGGGGGGGTGTGCACGCCGTGTGCGTCGGGTCAGCTGTGCACCTTCGGCATCTGCATCGGTGGATCGTCTTCGGGTGGCGGATCCGGTGGCGGCACGGCGACTGGTGGCGGCTCAGGCGGCGGGACTGCCACGGGGGGCGGCTCGGGTGGAGGGACTGCCACGGGCGGCGGCTCGGGTGGAGGGGCTGTCACGGGCGGAGGTTCGGGCGGAGGTTCGGGCGGCGGCGCGGTGACGGGCGGAGGCTCGGGTGGTGGTGTCACTGGAGGCGGTACGGGCGGTGGATCGAACGATGGAGGTGTTCCCTCGTGCAGCAACATCACGGGCGATCGTCGCACCCAGGTCTGTTTGCGGTGGACCTGTGATCGCGCCGACATGAGCGAAGGCACGTGGAACGGCAGCGTCGCGACCTGTACCCCGGGCGATCTCACCCCGGCAGCGCGGGCCAACGCGCTCAAGCTCCTCAACACGTACCGCTTCATCGCCGACCTGCCCGCGGTCATCACGTCGCCGACGAAGGACGCCGCCGCGCAGGAGTGCGCCCTGATGATGGACGCCGCCAACGCGCTGAGCCACACGCCTGACCCGGGAGCGCCTTGCTACACGGCCGCAGGCGCGAACGCCGCGGGGACGAGCAACATCTCGAGTGGTGCCGCGGTGCGATCGATCGATCTCTACATGTCCGATTTCGGCAACGCGACGACGATGGGTCATCGCCGCTGGTTCCTCTCGAACCAGCTCGGTCCGGTCGGTATCGGCGGCACGCCGGGTGCCAGCTGCCACACGGTGATCGGCGGCAGCGGTCCGTCGACGAAACGGTTCATGGGCTGGCCTCCCGCAGGGCCGGTGCCGCTGCAGGCGATCGCCATTCCCACGGTGGGCAGCACCAATTCCGTCGACCGCACGGGGTGGACGCTGCAGACCTACGCGACGGCAGACAGCCTCACCAACGCGACCGTCACGGTGACCGACAACGGCGTGGTCATGCCCGTCACGGTGACGGCGCTGGGCGCGAACTACGGCAGCCCCTCGGCGGTGCGCTGGGTGCCCATGGGCTGGGTGAGCCAGGCCGGTCACAGCTACGTGGTGAATGTGACCTCTCCGACGATGACGACGCCGATCACGTACACGGTCGATGTCGTGAACTGCCCCTGAGTGAAGCTGCCTCCCTCTCCCCTCGGGAGAGTGTTGAAGAAGGCTACGACAACACGAACTCACACCGTTCATCCCGAGCAGGGGTACCGGCTTCGCCGGCGATTTCGTCCGAAACAACAGACCCACCGTTCGCATCGAGCGCAGTCGAGATGCCACCTCTGCATCGCGCGCCAAGTG
>JBKJSE010000288.1:0-13849 GCA_046595925.1 Archangium sp.
GTCCGAAGGAACAGACCCACCGTTCGCATCGAGCGCAGTCGAGATGCCACCTCTGCGCCGCGCGGCAGGTGACCCCTCGACTTCGCTCGGGGGGGAACGGTGCTGTTCCTTAGGAGCGGAGTCGAGGGATTACCTCTGCTTCGCTCAGCGAGTGCCCCTCGACTGTGCGCGGGGTGACCGGTGGGGTTCTCAATTTCTATTTCGATCGTTCTCTACAGCGAGCACTAACGATCGACGACACGGCTCCGGGCGAAGCTGTCGCCCCAGCGGCGATTGTCGGGCTGCATCACCATGCCCACGAGCTCGCCGAAGAACACCGACAGCGAGACGAGCGCGAGGATCAAGCGCTCCCACTTCTGGTCGCCCACCTGCGTGCCGAAATAGCCGGCCATGATCAACGCGCGCAGGAACGTGGGCAACCCGAGGATGAGGTTGCGCTTGATGGCAGCCAGTGGGCTCAACGGCGCGCCATCGAGATTGACCGCGCGGATCTGAAAGAGCCACTTGCCCGGCGAGCCGAACCAGTCCGTCAGGCAGAACCACGAGGTGCCGAGGAACGAGGCGAACGGCAACGGCATCAGCGCCAGCAACGTGAAGGTGGTGATGCCCGAGCAGATCGCGTCGATCAACTTCGCGAAGCACCGCTTGATGATCGAGGCGGTGCGCAGGTTCGGCAGAAAGCGCCCTGCCGCATCGGTCGGAGGCAGCATCTTCAGGGCTTCACGAGCCCGCAGGCTTCAGCCACGTCATCGCGGTAGCGCAGCCAGGCGCGCAGGGTCTGCTGCATCGCATCGACGGTCGCAGGGCGCTCCACCTCGAGCACGTGATCGAGCATCATCTTCCACGCGGAGAGCCGGTGTCCTCCTTCGACGCCGCGGTGGGCCTTGGTGAGCGCGAGCGACTCGAGCGGCAGGCCGTAGTGCTTGGCCAGCGGGTGATCGCCCAACGCAGGCTCGGGTCTCGGCGGCGCTTGCGGATCGAACAACGAACGATCGTGCGGCGTGCCCTCGATGAAGAGGGTGACCACGGCCGCGGCGATCGCCCAGCCACGACCGATGGTGAGAATGTCGATGGTGTCGCGGTAGTGCTTTGCGCCCGGCAACAAAATCACGTCGGCGAACCGCGCCACGTTGAAGCCGAGCCCCTTCGGGTATTCGAGGAACAGCTCGGGGTGCGGCTTGCCCGCGTGCAGGCCACCGGTCTCTTCTTCGTAGAGGTTCTCTGCCAGCTCGCGCCGCACTTCGGCAATGGGGCACTGCACGAACGCGCGGCCGACCAGCACGGGGAAGTCGCGCACGAAGACGGCGTACTCCTGCTCGAGGTGCACGTGCAGGCGCATCTTCTCGACCTTGCCCGAAGTGAACGAGGGCCAGGCCCAGTGTTCCTTCTGGGTCATCACCTTCAGCAGTGCGTCTTTGAATTCGTCGCGAGTCATGTGCTGTTCACTTCTTCCCTGCCAACTGCTCAGCCTGCGCGCGGAAGAACGCGACGGTCATCTTGTCGAGCACGGGAGCGGCGCCCGTCTGCACGCGCTCGATGGCCAGCTTCTCCAGCGCGACCATGCGATCGACGTGCTCCTTCGCGGCGGTCGGCGAATCTTTCTGCGCTTCGTAGATGCGCAGGCTCCATGTGGCGGCCGCATCGGCGCTGATGTTGCCCTGGCGGTACATGCTGTGCGCGAGGCCAAAGGCCTGCTGCGCGTAGCTCAGGCGCTGCTGCGCGGCGGTCGGCCCACCCGAGGCGGGAATCGGAGCGACCGGCGTCTGCGTGGGCCTGACGGGCGCCATCGGGTTTGCGCCGGCAGAAGCAGGTTTACCGGGGTTGGGAGTCACCTGAGCGAGCAGCAGACTGAGGAGCAAAACGTTCATCGGCGGCGTCCTTCCTGAAAGGTGGTCGGGAGCTCCAGCCGCTGACCTTCGCGGAGGACGACCGCCGTGACCGTCTCACCGGGTCTGGCCTGCATCAAGACGAACATCAGATCTTCCACCGAGCCGACGTCGACCTTGCCGAGCTTCACGATGACGTCGCCGCGGCGCATGCCGGCCTTCTCGGCCCCGCCACCTGGGCGCACGTCGTCGAGCAGCACGCCCTTCACGCCCGGTGGAGGACCACCGTAGTTGGGCACCGTGCCGAGTGACGCGTTGAAGCTGCGCGCATCACCTGGCCCCGCGGGCGCCGGCATCTTCTTGTAGGTGAGCGTGGTGCCGCTGGCCGAGCGCGCGAGCGCTGAGACCACCTCGGCGATCTTCGCCATGCCCGCAGCGTTGAGCTTGTCCGGCGTGTCAGAGGGCTTGTGGTAGTCGCCGTGCGCGCCGGTGAAGAGGTGCAGCACCGGCAGACCCGCCGTGTAGAACGACATGTGATCGCTCGGCCCGTAGCCGTCGCCGCTCGCTTTACATTCGATGCGCGCAGCCGCACACGCCGTCGAGATCAACCCAGCCCACTCGGGGGCCGAGTCACTGCCCAACATCGAGACCGTATTCTCACGAAGGCGACCCACCATGTCGAGGTTGAGCATCGCTGAGCCATCGAGCCAGGTGGGCTTGCTCTTCACCAACGCGGCCGAACCGAGCACGCCTTCCTCTTCCCCGCTGAAGGCCACGATCACCACGTCGCGTTTGAGGTTCACGCGCGAGTCCATCAACGACTTCGCGATCTCCAACAAGGTCGCGGTGCCAGAAGCATTGTCGTCAGCGCCGAGGTGCGGGGCCTGCTTGTCGGGCGTGAGCGAGTTGGGGCCACCGAAGCCGAGGTGATCGTAGTGAGCGCCGATCACCATCGCGCCCTGCAGCTTGTCCAACGTGACGCCTGCGGGAATTCGGCCGGCCACGTTGAAGGCTTGCGTCTTCTCGAGCTTGAGTTCCACGCCGAGCGCGACGTCGACCGACTTCTTCGCCTCGAGGTTCTTCCAGACCGCCTCGAACACCGAGCGCTTGACCACCAGCACCGGAATGCCGGCTTCACCCGTGCCTTCGGGGCGAAGCGCAGGCAGCGCGGCTTCAGGCGCGGTCTCCTGGGGTTCCTTCGAGGGCACGGCGATCGGCCAATCGACGACGATGAGCGCCTTCGCGCCGAGCGTGCGCGCGACGAACGCCTTCTTGCGGAGATCACCTGCACGGCGCTGCGCTTCCGGTGCGCTGAGCTTTTCGTTCTCGGGAACGAAGCGGCGCGCGATCACGATCTTCCCCTTCACCGCGAGGCCCTTGAAGTCGTCGAGGCCGAGCTCGGCGTCTTGAATCGCGTGACCTGCGAGCACGGCGGCGCCCTTCACGGTGCCCTGTGAGCTCCAACCCAGGGTGGTGAAGTCGGTGGGCGCGATCGTCTTGCCAGCGACCTTCAGCGTGGTGCCCGCACCGCTGGTCACCTTCGTAGTGACCTCGAACGGAACGCGGAAGCTGCCGTCGACCCCGAGGGGCTCGAGGCCCAGCGCCTTGTAGCGTTCTTCGAGCCAGGCGCCCGCGGCATCGAGGCCTTTGGTGCCCACGCCGCGCCCTTCCCTCGCGGGATCTGCCAGCCAGATGACGTCGTTCAAGATCCGCTCGGCGGCACCTGGCTCTGACTTCGGCTCGTGATCGATCCACTTCGTGAGGAAGAGGTTCGTGTCGGTCTGGCCCTCAGCCGTCATTCGGTTGCTCGCGAAGATAAGCCACTGCCCGTCAGGCGAGAACATGGGGAAGCCGTCGAAGCCCCTGGTGTGCGTGATGCGCTCGAGCGCAGTGCCATCGGAGTTCACCGCCCAGAGATCGAAGTCGCGCCCCTTCGGATCTCCGTAGTTCGACGCGAAGATGATTCGGTCGCGGTTGGGGAAGAAGAACGGCGCGAACGAGGCGGCGTTCAAGTACGTCACCTGCCGCGCATCTGAGCCGTCGGCGTTGGCGACGAACAGCTCGAGCCTGGTGGGCCGCACCAGGCCCTGCTTGAGCAGCGACTGGAAGTCCTCCAGCTCCTTGCCGGGCTTCGGGCGCGAGGCCCGCCAGACGATCTTGCTGCAGTCACGATTGAAGAACGCGCCGCCGTCGTAGCCGGGCGTGTTGGTGAGGCGCTTCACGTTCTTCCCGTCTTTGTCCATGCGGTACAGCTCGATGTCGCCGTCGCGCACTGAGGTGAAGATGATCGAGCCGTCCTTGCCGCAGACGGTCGCCTCAGCGTCATAGCCGGGCGAGTCAGTGAGCTTCGTCAGCGCGCCGGGTGCATCTGTCCTCGCCTTGAAGATCTCGTACGAGTCGTAGAGCGCCCAGACGTAGCCGAGGCTCATGTCAGGCTTGGGCGGGCACACGTCTGCGCCGAGGTGCGTCGAGGCGTAGAGGATCTCCTGGTCGCCCGCGAGGAAGTGCGCGCAGGTGGTGGCGCCCTTTCCGCTCGAGAACAGCTCGGGCTTCGGCTCGACGATGGGCGCGCCGTTGTGAAAAATGGGCATCGTGTAGATGCGGTCGCACGCGTCGGTGCCCGAGCGGCGCTGGAGCGAGACCCCGGTGCCATCGAACCGCCAGTAGGCCTCGGCGTTCTCTCCACCGAAGGTCAGCTGCGAGAGTTCCCCGAAGTGCGTCTCTTCGGCGGCCTTCACCGGGGGCGTCTTCGGCTGCTCGGGGACCGCGGCAGGAGTGGTGGCACAGGCCGTGAACAGCAACGCCAATGACAGACCGGTTCGGTTCATGGCTGCGTTCTAACTGAGAGCATCGGTTGCAGGCGGTGGAGAAAGGGTAGATTTCCTCTCATGTCCGAGCAGCCGCCCTTCCTGCGCGAGATCGACACCCTCATCCGCGCGCGCTACCCGCTGCTGTACCTGGTCACCTTCGAAGAGCAGCGCGTCGAGTTGTTGCTCGGAGAAATCGCCCGCGCTCACGGCAAGGAGCTCGTCGAGTGGAGCGCCACGCGGGGTCTTCGTACCTTCACCGGCGCGCATCGCGGTGAGCCCATCGAGAACACCGTCGAACCCGTCGCGGCGCTGATGCACATCACGCGGCTGGCGAAGCCGTCGATCGTGGTGCTCAAGGATTTTCATCGGCACCTCGACGACGCGCTCGTGGTTCGTGCGCTGCGTGAGCTGGGGAACTCGCTCAAGTCGTCGTTCACCACGGTGATCGTGATCGCCCCGACGCTGCGGCTGCCCGAGGAACTGGAAAAGGACGTCTCGGTCGTCGACGTACCGCTGCCCACCAAGGCGGATCTCATGCAGCTGCTGCGGGAGATCGCGCGACTGGTGACGAAGAACCGGAAGGCGACGGTCGACCTGAGTGCTGATCAGGCCGACCTGCTCGTCTCTGCCGCGCACGGCCTCACGTTGTCGGAAGCCGAGAACGCGTTCGCCAAGGCCATCGCGCGCGACAACCGGCTCGATGGATCTGATCTGCGGCTCATCCTCGATGAGAAGAGCCAGGTCATTCGGAAGTCGGGCCTGCTCGAGTACTACGGCACGGATCAGGCGATGACCGACGTCGGTGGTCTGACGCACTTGAAGCGTTGGCTCGAGCGGCGGCGCAATGCGTTCTCTGATGCGGCCCGCGAGTTCGGGTTGCCGTCACCCAAGGGCTTGCTGCTGCTGGGCGTGCAGGGCTGCGGCAAGAGCCTCACCGCAAAGGCCATCGCGACCAGTTGGAAGTTGCCGCTGGTGCGCCTCGACATGGGGCGGATCTATTCGGGGCTGGTGGGCAGCTCTGAAGAGAACCTGCGCAAGGCGATCCGCTCGGTGGAGAGCCTCGCGCCCGTGGTGCTCTGGGTCGACGAGGTGGAGAAGGGGCTGGCGGGTTCGACGGGCAGCAATGACACCGGCGTGTCGGCGCGCGTGTTCGGCACGCTGCTCACGTGGCTGCAGGAAAAGACGGCGCCGGTGTTCGTGGTGGCGACGGCCAATCGCATCGAGTCGCTTCCACCTGAGCTGCTGCGGAAGGGCCGGTTCGATGAGATCTTCTTCATCGATCTGCCTTCCGAGCAGGAGCGATTGGAGATCCTCAACATTCAGCTCAAGCGGCGAAAGCGCGACCCGGCGAACTTCCCGGTGGTGGAGCTCGCGAAGCTCACCGAGCAGTTCAGCGGCGCGGAGCTGGAGCAGCTGGTGGTGGCCGGGCTCTACGACGCGTTTGCCGACGGGGTGGAGCTCAAGCCCGAGCACTTGCTCACCGCGGCGAAGGAGACACCTCCGCTCGCGGTGACCATGGCGGAGGACGTTCAGAAGCTTCGCGACTGGGCTCGCACGCGAACCCGCCCCGCCTCTTAAGTCCCTCTGGGAGAGGGCCAGGGTGAGGGCCTTACCTTGAAAGCCCCTTGAACCCGCTAATGAGGAAGTCGACGGTCTTCTTCACGAGCGTCGAGTACGGCGGCCGCAGCGTGTTGTACGCCGAGCCCGCGCGGCTCGAGACGAGCACGCTGCGGAAGTGGCTGAACGTCTCGAAGCCCTTGTACCCATGGTACGCGCCCATGCCGCTCGCGCCGACGCCACCGAACGGCAAGTTCTCCTGAGCGAAGTGCGCGAGCGTGTCGTTCACGCACACGCCGCCGCTGGTCACGCGGTGGAGCACGTTGTCGACGCGGTCTGCGTCGTCATCGAAGTAATAGAACGCCAGCGGGCGGGGGCGCCCGTTGATCTTCGCGATCGCCTCGTCGACGTTGTCGTACGCCTCGATGGGCAGGATGGGTCCGAAGATCTCCTCTTGCATCACCTGCATGTCGTCCTTCACGTCGAGCAGGATCACCGGCGCGAACGCGCGTGAGCCTTCCGCCGCCTTGAACGTCTCGAGCACCCGCGCGCCCTTCGCCTTCGCGTCTTCCACCATCGCGTGCATGCGCTTGAGGCCGCGATCACTGGCCATGGTGGTGTAGCCCTGACCGTTGGGGTGCTGCTTCATGATGAAGCCCTTGAGCTTCTCGGCGAACAGCTCGACCTTCGCCTTGGGCACCTGCGCGTAGTCGGGCGCGATGCACGTCTGGCCGCCGTTGTACGTCTTGCCGATCGCGATGCGCGAGGCAGCGCGCTCCATGTCGTAGCTGGTGTGAATCAGCGCGGGCGACTTACCGCCGAGCTCGAGCGTGGTGGGCACCAGGTTCTCAGCCGCCGCCTTCGCGACCAGCCGGCCCGTCTGCGTCGAGCCGGTGAAGAGCAGGTGATCGAACGGCAGGCCGGTCACTTCACGCGCCACGTCGGGGCCGCCGGTGATCACGGTGCACTCTTCGGGGCGGAAGAAGTCGCTGACCATCTGCGCCATCAGCGCTGAGGTCTTCGGCGTGAGCTCGGACGGTTTGATCAGCACCCGGTTGCCCGCGGCGAACGCGGCCGCTGCCGGCCCGAGCGCGAGGTTCACCGGGTAATTCCACGGCGAGAGGATCGCCACGACGCCCAGCGGCACAGGCTCGATGTAGCCGTGTGAAGGAATGAACAGCGGGTGCACGCCCACGGTGCGACGGTGCATCCACTCCCGCACGTGCTTCTTCGCGTCGCGCACGCCGTCGAGCGGCAGGAACACGTCGGCGACCAACGACTCGGTCTCGACGCGATGACCGAAGTCGTCGCTGATGACCTTGACGATGTCGTCGCGGTGCTTGAGCAGCATCTTCTCGAGCCGGTGAAGCAGATCCTCGCGGGCCTCCGCGTCGAGCCAGGGCTTGGCGTCCGCCGCCTTTCGCAGGACGTCGTAGGCACGGCGAACGGCGCTGATCTCGTTGGGGGCCTGCATGGATGACTCCGGGGTGCGGGGTTGTCGAACACCTTCACGCTTTGCCTGCTGAGCGTCAATGCACCTCGTCAGGTGGCATCGGCGATTCGGCTGCCCAAATTCGGGGAGGGCGCCAGGTGCTACCGCCGCATTTCAGGCAGCCGGCCGTCGAGCGTGACACGCCGCAGCTGCAAGGCTTCCGTCGGCTGCCGTCGCGCGATCACCAACGCGCGCTCGCACTCGGCCCAGACCAGCGGCCCGAGGATCTGCCAGTTCGGAGGATCGACCACGGTGAGCTCGAGCAACCCGAAGGTGAACACCACCGGTTTCTCGGCTTCCGCGTCTTTCGGAGTGACCGCGGCCACCTTCGCCGGCAGCACTTCACGCAGCTTCGGCAGCAAGTCCGCGCTGAGCTTCTGATCAGCCGTGGGCCCGAGCAGCACCGCGAAGCCATCGGTGTGAATGCGCACCACCTTGGCGGTCGGACACACTTCCTTCATACCCTCGACCATCGCCCGCATCGCCGCGTCACCGGCCTTGAAGCCGTAGCGCATGTTGAAGAGCGTGAACTCGAGCGGGTCGACCAACACCGCGCCGATCACCCAGCCATCGGAGTGACCGTGCGTGGAGAGATCGAACTCTTCTTTGAGCAGCTGCCCCTGGTTCAGCGCGAGCGCGTGCACCGCGCCCGTGACGGCGTCGGGGTAGCCGCGGCGATGAAGCTCGGCGTCGACGAGCTGATCGACCAGCCAGGTCGGGCCATCGGGACGCCCCTGCGCCGTCGGGAAGAGGGCGAGCAGGGCCTTCTCACTTCGATCCGTGATCGTGTGGCTCATGCCCTCACCCCTACCCTGCATCACTCGACCGTGACGCTCTTCGCGAGGTTGCGAGGCTGGTCGACGTCGGTGCCGCGCAGATCAGCCACGTGGTAGCTGAGCAACTGCAGCGGGATGGTCGCGATCAACGGGGCGATCAACGCGCTGGTCTTCGGGATCTCGATGAAGTCGTTGCCGAGCGACTTCGCGTGCTCGTCACCCTCCTCGACCACCACGATCACCTGCCCACCACGCGCGCGGACCTCTTCGATGTTGCCGATGATCTTCTCGTAGTGGATCTGCGGCTCGCGAGGCGCCACCACCACCACCGGCATCTTCTCATCGATGAGCGCGATCGGCCCGTGCTTCATCTCGCCGCCGGCGTAGCCCTCGGCGTGCACGTACGAGATCTCCTTGAGCTTGAGCGCGCCTTCGAGCGCGACCGGGTGCATCGTGCCGCGCCCCAGGAACAAGAAGTCCTGCGCGTGCATGTACTTGCGCGCGATCTCCTTCACGTGCGCTTCGGTCTTGAGCACCGCTTCGATCACCTTGGGCACGCCCGAGAGGGCCGTCAGGTGCTCCTGCGCCTGCGCGACGCTCAACGTCCCGCGCAGCCGGCCGAGCTTGATGGCCAGCAGGTAGAGACCGACGAGCTGCGTGGTGAACGCCTTGGTCGACGCGACGCCGATCTCAGGGCCTGCGTTGGTGAGCACCGTGAAGTCGGCCTCACGGGTCATCGCCGAGCCGATCACGTTGCACAACGTCATGGTGGTCGCGCCGCGCTTCTTCGCCTCGCGCATGGCCGCCAGGGTGTCGAGCGTCTCACCCGACTGGCTGATCGCCACGGCGAGCTGGTTCTTGCTGACGATGGGATCGCGGTAGCGGAACTCGCTGGCGAGCTCGACCTCGACGGGAATGCGCGCGAGCGACTCGATCATCCACTTGCCGGACAGCCCCGAGTGCCACGAGGTACCGCACGCGAGGATCCACACGCGATCCATCGACTTGATCTGCGCTTCCGAGAAAGGCCAGCCGTCGAAGTGCACGTCACCTTCGGAGCGCAAGATGCGGCCGCGCAGCGTGTCCGCCACCGCGCGTGACTGCTCGCAGATCTCCTTGTGCATGAAGTGTTTGTGGCCGTTCTTCTCAGCCATGCCCGGCGTCCAGTCGATGCGGGTCACCTTGCGGGTGATCACCTTGCCCGAACGATCCGTCAGCTCGATGCCGGTCTTCTTCACCACCGCCACGTCGCCGTCTTCCATGAAGACCACGTCGCGCGTGTGCTCGAGCAGCGCGGCCACGTCGGAAGCCACGAAGTTCTGGCCCTGCGAATACCCCAGCACCATCGGCTGCGATTCGCGGGTGCAGACGATCTCGGTCGGCTCGGCGTCGCTGATGGCCACCAGGGCGTAGGTGCCCTTGATCTGCGCGACGGCCGCGCGAATCGAGTCGACGAAGGCTTTGCCCTGCTTCTGCGCTTCGCGAATCAAATGCGCGAAGACCTCGGAGTCGGTCTCGGAGGCGAACACGTGCCCCTTGGCCTTGAGCGCTGTCTTGAGCGCGAGGTGGTTCTCGATGATGCCGTTGTGCACCACCGACACGCCTTCGAAGGTGTGCGGGTGTGCGTTCTCGTCACTCGGGCGGCCGTGCGTGGCCCAGCGCGTGTGGCCGATGCCCACGGTGCCCTTCGGCATCTCGACGGCGATCTTCCCCTCGAGGTTCTTGAGCTTGCCGGTGGCGCGCACCACGGTCAGTTCGCTGCCGTTGAGCACCGCGACGCCTGCCGAGTCGTAGCCGCGGTACTCGAGCCGCTTGAGTCCACCCACCAGCACTGGCCCTGCCTGAAGCTCACCCACGTAGCCGACGATGCCGCACATGTTCGACCTCCTTATTTCACCGGGGCAGTCTGCAAGCCCCGCTCCGATCAGTCCTGCTTCAAACCCGCCAGCACCTTGCGGCGCCGTTCGGCCCAACCTTCTTTGATGGTCTGCGGCGTGCGGGACATCGACAGCGCCCCTGCGGGCACGTCTTCGGTGATGGTGGAACCGGCGCCGATGAACGCACCGTCACCGATCCGTACCGGCGCCACCAACTGAGTATCGGAGCCAATGAAGACCCCGCTGCCCAACACGGTCTCGTGCTTGTTCACGCCGTCGTAGTTGCAGGTGATGGTGCCCGCGCCGATGTTGCAGCCGGGGCCGATGTCCGCGTCGCCCAGATACGCCAGGTGACCGGCCTTGGTGCCCTTGCGAAGCCGCGCCTTCTTGGTCTCGACGAAGTTGCCGACGTGCACCCCTTCTTCGAGCACGGTGCCCGGGCGCAGCCGCGCGAACGGACCCACGTGGCACTTCGGCCCGATGATCGTTTCGTCGGTCACGGAGTACGGCTTGACTTCGGCGCCATCACCCACCGTGGTGTGCACCAGCACGCAGCCCTGGCCGATGGTGACGTGCGCGCCGATTTCACACTCGCCCTGAATGCTCACGCCAGGACCGATGGTGGTCTCGGGGCCGATCTCGACGCCCGCGTCGATGAAGGTCGAGGCGGGGTGCACCAGGGTCACGCCCGCGCGCATGTGGCGCAGGTTGATGCGGGCGCGAATGATCTCGGCGCGCTCCGAAAGTTCAGCGCGATCGTTCACGCCGGCGGTCTCTTCGGCGGGCGCCTCGATGACGGCGACGGTGCCGACCTTCGCGGCCTGAGAGACGATGTCGGTGAGGTACAGCTCGCCTTGCGCGTTCTGCGGCGTGAGCTTCTCGAGCGCGCCCCAGAGGAACTTCGAGTCGACGACGTAGATGCCGGCGTTCACCTCTGAGATCAGCTTCTGCTCGGCCGTCGCGTCCTTGTGCTCGACGATGCCTTCCACGAAGCGACCTGCACCGCGCAGCACGCGGCCGTAGCCGGTGGGGTCAGCGAGGCGGCAGCTGATCATCGCCAGCGGGCCCTTGTTGGGATCGTACGCGGCGATCAGGCGCTTCAAGGTGTCGACGGTGAGCAACGGCACGTCGCCGTAGAGCACCAGGACCGCTCCAGAAAAACCGGTGAGCGCACCGCGCGCAGCGTTGACGGCGTCGCCCGTGCCACGCTGCTGCGCCTGCACCGAGAACTGCAGCGCCTGACCGGGAAAACCCGCGGTGAGCGCGCTCTTCACCTCGTCAGCCTGGTGACCGACGACGGCCACGACCTGCTGCGCGCCCAGCTCGTAGGCAGACGTGATGGGGTACCAGGCGATGGGACGGCCGAGGATGGGATGCAGCACCTTCGCGCGTTCGGACTTCATGCGCGTGCCCTTCCCAGCGCACAGCACGACGGCAGCGAGCGATTGGGTCATGAAGCGTCCTTTCGCAGACGCCTCTACCCGGGGTCAATGACGCGTACGGGTGTCCGCAGACCGCAACTCGACCTTCACCTGCAGCTCGCCTGAGCTGGGGACCACGGCGATCCGGAACTGGGGCTTGAGGAAGGTCGAAACGCTCAGGAAATCGGCACCGCGAGCCGCCTCGTCGAGGGCCGCTCCGTTGGTCTGAGTGTCACGGTGGTTCAGCATGACGCAGTGAGTTAGCACACCGTATGCCACAGGGTGGTCTTCGTGAGTCCGGGGGTTTGCGGGCCGTTTCGAAACGGGACTGTGTCACGGCCGCCATGCTGGTGGCATCAGGTGTGCGCGGGCTGACACCGGGTAAAAGGGGAGGATGCGGCTCCTCTTCCTGACCTGTGTCCTCTCTTTCAGCGTCATGGCCGCCCGACCCTTCGCGGGCGGTGCGGTGGCGGCAGCTCACCCAGCGGGCAGCGCGGCGGGCCGCGAGATGCTGGAGGCCGGTGGAAACGCGGTCGATGCAGCCGTCGCCGCGGCGTTCACCATGGCGGTCGTCGGCCCGTATCACTCGGGGCTGGGCGGTGGCGGGTTCGCGGTGGTGCACCTGGTGAAGGATGGAAAAGAGTTCGCGTTCGACTTCCGCGAGGTCGCTCCGGGGAAGGCCAGCCGCGACATGTATCTGGTCGACGGGAAGTTCGTGCCGGAGCTGGCGACCGATGGCGCGTTGTCGATCGCGGTGCCCGGTGCGGTGAAGGGCTACCTCGAGCTGCACGCGAAGTACGGGAAGCTGCCGCGCGCGAAGGTGCTCGCTCCGGCGATTCGGGCGGCGACGAAGGGCTTCGTGGTGACTCCGAAGTATCGCGACCTCGCGGCGAAGCGGGAGTCGTGCCTCAAGCTCGACCCGGAAGCAGCGCGCATCTTTCTGCGGGAAGGAAAGCCACCGGCGTTGGGCATGACGTTGATGCAGCCGGACCTCGCGAAGACGCTCACGGCGCTTTCGAAGTCGGGCGACGCGCCTTTCTACACGGGGGCGATCGGCAAGGCGGTGGTGGCCACGGTGGCGAGTGCGGGCGGCATTCTCTCGCTGGAGGATCTGGCGAAGTACCAGACGAAGTGGCGCGCGCCGCTCGAGGGAAAGTACCGCGGGCACCGGTTGATCACGATGCCTCCGCCGAGTGCGGGTGGGCTGGCGATGTTGGAGACGTTCGGCTTGCTCGAGGCGCGCGGCGTGAAGGGGCCGGCGAGCCGGGAGATCGATTCGATGCACACCTTCATCGAGGCGCTGCGGCTCGCGTACGTGGATCGCACGAAGTTCGTCGGTGATCCGGCGTTCATCGAGGTGCCCGTCTCTCGACTCATCGGCCCTGCGTATCTGGCCGAGCTCTCCACGCGGATCGATCCGAAGAAGGCGACGCGATCGCTGTCGTTGATGCCCAAAGAGCTGCTGCCACCTGCGAAGGATGAAGGCGCGCCTCCGAAGAAGAACACCACGCACATCTCGGTGATCGACCGTGAGGGCAACGCCGTCGCGCTGACCACGACCATCAACTACTACTTCGGCAGCTGCGTGGTCGCGAAGGGTACGGGCATCTTGCTCAACGATGAGATGGACGACTTCACGGGCCAGCCGGGCGTGCCGAATGCGTTCGGCCTGGTGATGGGCGCGGCGAACGAGATCGTGCCGGGGAAGATTCCGGTCTCGTCGATGACGCCGACGATCGTGTTCCAGAAAGATCGCGAGAAGGACGTGATGCTCGCGGTCGGTTCACCGGGCGGGTCGACGATTCCGACGACGGTGATGCAGGTGATCAGCAACGTGATCGATCTCGGGCTCGATGTGAGCCGCGCCGTGAGTCGTGGGCGCATTCATCACCAGTGGCTGCCGGATGAAGTGTGGGTCGATCAAGATGGCCTCGACCCCGCGACGCAGCGTGCGCTCGAGACGATGGGGCACACGTTCAAGTTCGTACCGGGCTGGGGCGACGCGGAAGCGGTGATGGTCGATCCTGTTTCAGGTCTTCGTTCGGCGGCCTCCGATCCACGCAACGAGGGTGCGCCCGCAGGCCAGGACT
>JBKJSE010000332.1:0-3669 GCA_046595925.1 Archangium sp.
GCGCTGGCGACGCACGTGTGGGACGTGCGAGATCGCAAGGTGGTGCCGTACCCGGGGAACCTGGCGGACTACCTGCTGCACCTCGATGGTGAAGCGGCAGCGCGGGCGCGTGGGGCCGATGTTCAGGTGGAAGGGGAGGGTGCGGCCAACAAAGCGCCTGAGAAGGAGCGCAAGCGGCTCGAGGCGGAGGCGCGGCAGGCACGCAGTCAACGCATGGGGCCGCTCAAGAAAGAGATCACGAAGCTCGAGGCGAAGATTGCCGAGCTCGAGGCGGCGCAGAAGGAGCGCGAGGCTCAGCTCGTCGATGCGGCGTTCATGGCGAACTACGACAAGTCGCGCCCGGTGCTCGATGCGCATTCCGCGGCGGCGGCTGAGTTGGAGAAGGCGATGGCGCGCTGGGAAGCGGCCAGCAGCGAACTGGCGTCACTCGGTAGCTGAGCAGAAGAAACGAACTGATCGAATGCACTCCCTCTCCCCTCGGGAGAGGGTCGGGGTGAGGGCCTCGAGGAATATCCGCCACGGGTGCGGGGTACTGAGCGCATGATTTGGCTTCTGGCCCTCCTTGCAGCGCCCTTCGCGCTGAAGGTCGTCTGGTACCTCTCGCTGCCGTACGCCATGCGCGACCGAACCACGGGCACCGTCTCGCTGATGCCTGAGATCGAGCTCTTCTCCCTGATGCTGACGTTCCTCGCCTCGCTCGCGACTGACCTCCCGTGGGGGCTCAGTTCGGGCGGGATTCTTTTAGGCGGGGCCGGGCTCCTGGTCGGCTGCTTCGTCCATCTTCTAGTCGCCGGATGGCTGCTGCATCGATTCCGACCGGCCTCAACTCTTTCCCTCCTCTCAAAGAGGGATCGGGAAAGAGCTGTCAAAACCCACCGTCATCCGACAGCGCGACACGACGACCGTTGCGGCAAGTGACGCGGGTCGCGTGAGGCCCTCACCCTGACCCTCTCCCGAAGGGAGCGGGAAAAGAGTTCGTCACATCATCTTGCGGTACACGCCCACGACCCGGCCGAGGATCATCGTCTGCCGGAACTCGGACTTCGCCACGTAGATCGGCTGCATGTCCTTGTTCGCCGGCTGAAACCGAATGCGCTCACCCTCGGGGAAATACCGCTTCACCGTGGCCTCGTCCTCGATCAACGCCACGACGATCTCGCCGACCGCCGCGCTCGGCGCCTTCTTCACGAAGATGAAGTCGCCATCGTGAATGCCGTCGTCGATCATCGAGTTGCCCTTGACCCGCAGCGCGAAGACCTCCTTCCCGTTGCCACCGAGCAAGAAGCTGTCGATGCGCACCGTGTCTTCTACGTTCTCCTGCGCGAGAATCGGCGCACCCGCCGCGACCCGGCCGAGCAGGGGAATCTCGAGCATCGTCGGATCAGAGTTCTTCTTCGACCCCAGGCCCAGGATCATGCGCGCCCGCTTGGTGGGCACCAGCGACCGGCTCTGCTGCTCGCCGCGGGTCAAAAAGCCCTTGCGCTCCAGTGCTTTCAGGTGGTCGTTGACCCCGTTGGTCGAGCGGATGTCCATCTCTTCGCCGATCTCTCTGATCGTCGGCGGAAAGCCGCGTTCTTCCGTCGTTCGCTGAATGAAAGTAAGGATTTCCTTCTGGCGATCGGTGATGTCTTCCATGGGCGGCTCCGGGTAAACGCTGGATCTCTGTTCAGTATGGTTCCTGAACGGCCGTACAGAGTCAATTTTTTCATCGCGGGTCGATCATGAGGCACACTGCCGCCCACATGTTTCGCTGCTTCACAGTGCTGGGGTTGGTCGTCTTGAGCGCAGGCTGCCGTGGCGGACTGACGGGTGACAAGTTCACGCGCGATGGCCTCTCGTACCGCGTGGTCGAGCCCCAGGGCTGGCGCCGTGCGGGGTTCGACGACAACGATCTCGCGTGGGTGTCCGACCAGGGTCACGTGATCGGCATCAACGCGACCTGCACCGGTCACGAAGATCCCCAGCTCGATGTGCTCACCAATCATCTGGTCATCGGCTTCACGGATCGCGAGTGGCTCAGCAAAACGAAGTTCCAGCTCGATGGGCGCGAAGCGATGCGCTCACTGGTGCGGGCCAAGCTCGATGGTGTTCCCGTCTCGCTCGATCTGGTGGTCCTCAAGAAGAATGGCTGCGTGCACGACTTCACCTACGCGAGCCCGACGGGTCTCGAGGCCGTGCACCAGGCTGAGTTCGACGCGTTGATCGAAGGTTTCCGCCAGGAGCGCGCGCCGTGACGGACAGCTCGCCCCAGCACCCGGAAGAGCCGGTCGAGACCGAGCTCTCCGACATGGTCCAGCAGGAGCTGGCCGCGATCATCCCGTTCTCCGCGCGTGTGCAGGACGCGTTCGGCGCCTTTGGCGGCATGATCGTGATGCTGGTGCGAGCGGCACGGCGCGCCTTCACCAGACCGTTCGCGCTCGGCAGCGTCGCCTACCAGATCGAAATGTTGGGCACGCGTTCGCTCTCCCTGGCGACGCTGACCGCCGTCTTCGCGGGCCTGGTGATGACGCTGCAGTTCGCCTTCTTCATGGCGCGTTTCGGCATTCAGCACACCGTGGGCAAGGTGGTGGTGCTCACGCTCTTCCGCGAGCTGGGGCCCGTGCTCACCGCGCTCACCGTCGGAGCGCGCATCGGTTCAGGCATCACCGCCGAGCTCGGCTCGATGAAGGTGACCGAGCAGATCGACGCGATCTCTGCGTTGGGCGCGGACCCCGTGAAGAAGCTCGTCACGCCGCGGCTGATCGCCTGCTTCATCGTCATTCCCACGCTCACCGCGCTGGCCGACGTGTTCGGGCTGGTGGCGGGCAGCGTGGTCGGCTCGACGCAATACGACATTCCCATGGAGCAGTACTTCCGCTCGGCCGTGGAGACCGCCGACATCTTCGACTTCACCTCGGGCATCGCGAAGAGCGCGGTCTTCGGCATCATCATCGCCGTGGTCGGTTGCTACAAAGGCTTCGAGGTCAGTGGCGGCACCGAAGGCGTCGGCCGGGCCACCACCGAGACCGTGGCCATCACGTCCGTCGGAGTCCTGCTCTCGGACTTCTTCCTCACCAAGTTGTTCCTCGCCCTGTGACGACCACCGCCGCGGGTGAGACCCTGATCAGCTGGAAGAGCGTCTACAAGGCGTTCGGGACCAAGCGCATCTTCGAGGGCCTCGATCTCGAGGTGCGTCGCGGCGAGACGCTGACGATCATCGGGGGCTCCGGCACCGGCAAGAGCGTGATGCTCAAGTGCCTCATCGGTCTGCTCTACCCCGATCGCGGCAACATCTTCTTCGAGGGCGCCGACGTCACCACGTACGGTGAAAAAGAGATCCGCGAGGTGCGAAAGCGCGTGGCCATGGTCTTCCAGGGCGCCGCCCTGTTCGACTCGCTGAGCGTCGGCGAAAACATCGCCTACCCGCTGCGCGAGCACCTCAAGGAACTCAACGAAGACCAGATCGCTGCTCGCGTCGCGAAGAACCTCAAGATGGTGAACCTGCCGGGCATCGAGCAGATGCGCCCGTCCGATCTCTCGGGCGGCATGAGGAAGCGCGTGGGCCTGGCCCGTGCCATCGCCATCGAGCCCGAGGTGATCCTCTACGACGAGCCGACCACCGGCCTCGATCCCATCAGCACCCGGGTGATCGACGAGCTGATCATCTCGATGAAACAGCAGCTCGGCTGC
>JBKJSE010000337.1:0-8221 GCA_046595925.1 Archangium sp.
CCCACCGTTCGCATCGAGCGCAGTCGAGATGCCACCTCTGCGCCGCGCGGCAGGTGACCCCTCGACTTCGCTCGGGGGGAACGGTGCTGTTCCTTAGGAGCGCAGTCGAGGGAGTACCTCTGCTTCGAGAGGGCAGTGACCCCTCGACTGCGCTCGGGGGGACCGGTGGGTTCTCAATTCCTATTTCAGCCAACCCTCTCGGGATGAACGGTGTGCGTTCGTGTTGTCGAAGCCTTCGTCAACCTCGCAGCGACTTGAGCGATTCGCGGAAGAGCAGCTCGAAGGGCGCCTCGGCACCCGCACGCTCTTCTGCCAACTGCGCGGCCTGCTGGGCCTGCGCTTCCTTGTAGCCGAGGTTCACCAGCGCACTGATGAGGTCGCTGCTGGTGGACGCGGGCTTCGACGCCTTGCCCTTCGCGGAAGTCGGCACGCCGTCGAGCGACAGGAGCTTCACCTTCTCCTTGAGCTCCAGCACCAGGCGCTCGGCCGTCTTCTTCCCCACGCCGTGGATCTTCGTGAGCCGCGCCACGTCGCCCTTGGCGATGGCCGCGGTCAGCTCTGCGACCTCGAGGCCCGAGAGCACGTTGATCGCCAGCTTGGGTCCCACGTGGCTCACCGAGGTCAGGAGCAGGAAGAGCTCCTCTTCAGGCCGGCTCGAGAAGCCGTAGAGATCGAGCGCGTCTTCGCGCACCACCGTGCGAATGCGCAGGCTCACCGGCTGCCCCACCTCAGGCAGTCGCGCGAGCGAGAGAATCGAGAGCGCCACGCGGTACCCGACGCCATTCACGTCGACGATGACCTCGGTGACGTCCTTCTCGAGAACCAGACCCTTCAGACTTGCGATCACGGCGCTGCCCTCACGACCGCGGGCTTGAGCCGCGAAAGAAACGTGCTTCCTGCAGACGTCTTCCCGCCGCTCACCCGAGGCATGCGCAGCTGGTTGACGTGACACAGCGCCACCGCCAACGCGTCGTACGCGTCTTCGCGCTCGAGCGGCTCGGTGAGCTGGAGCAACCGCCCCACCATGCGCGCGACCGCGTCTTTCGAGTCATTGCCGCCCGCGCCCACCGCCTTCTTCACGCGCGCCGGTGCGTACTCGTGCACCTCGAGGCCAGACTGCGCCGCGAGCAGCAAGGCCACACCACGCGCGTGCCCGAGAATCAACGCGCTGCGGGCGTTCTTGTGCGTGAACACGCCTTCGACCGCGACCGCGTCGGGCTTGAAGACGTTCACCACCTGCTGAAGGTCACTGAAGATCGTCCCCAGGCGCTGGTGGAGCGGCGCTTTCGCGTCAGCCTTCACCACGCCGCTGGCGACGTGGACCGCCTTGTTCGAGCGCCACGCGACGAGCCCGTAACCCAGGAAACGACTGCCGGGATCGATGCCGAGGACGAGCATGGGGTGAACAGATGTTTACCCCTCCCCCGCCTCAGATTCCAGATTCCCGATTCCAGTTCAGCGCTTGAGCAACGCGCGCGCTTCGTCGACGTGCGCGCCGTTGGGCTCGAGCTCCAGGTACTTCTCGAGCGCAGCGCGGCCCTGGTCCTTCTCGTTCGCGTCGAAGTGCAGCGACGCGAGGAGGATCTGCACGCGGCCGTTCTTCGGGTCGAGCTCAAGCACCTTCGCCGCCGCCGCCTTCGCGCCCGCCGTGTCGACGGCGTCGTACTTCGCCATCGCCATCAGGTTCCACGCCGGCACGGAGGTCGGAGCGTCGGTGACGACCTGCTCCAGCACGCTGATCGCCTTCTTGTACTGCCCGGCGTTGTAGAGGGCGGTGGCCTCGGTGAGGTTCTCCGAGACGTCGATGGCGGCCTCGGGCTCTTCGATCACCGGCTCGGGCGCAGCGACGACGACGGGCTCAGGAACGACGACGGGCGCAACCACCACCGGAGCGACGGGAACCACCGCGACCACCTCAGCCGCGCGCTGACCTTCGATCAGCAGCGCCAGGCCGATGATGGCCAGACCACCGACCACGAACGGCCAAACGGCCCGTTCACGCTTCGGCTCGGGCGTGAGCACGTCGTCTTCCACCGGCTGGTGCGCGGGCGCTTCGAAGAACGAAGCTTCCGCCGACACCTCGACGGTCGAAGCGGAGTTGAGCATCGGCGCAGGCGCCGGAACCTCGACCACCGGGGTCATCCACGGTGTCTCGATGCGAGCCTGGCGACCGCGTGCTTCCGCCTTGTGCGCCGCCGCGAGCTCGGCCTCGAGGTCGGCCTCTGCGTTGGCCGCGAGCATCGAGTTCAGGTCGCTCTCGAGCTCCTCGACGGGCCGACCATCGACCGCCGCCAGGAGCGCCGCTTCGATCGCCGTGTCCGCGCCCACCACGTGCTGCGTATTGGCGAACTTCTGCGCCGCCGCCGCATCGGGAGAGATCTGCTTCGCCTCGACCCGCATCGGGGTCTGGAACGCGTCGAGCTGGCGCGCCAACTCGGGCTCCAGCCCAGCCGCGAGCCCGGGGGGAATTGGAGCGGTCGTCCAACCACCGTTCGGATCCCCGAGCTCCAGCTCCGAGCCGAGCGCGGAAGGTGAGAACCAGTCTTGAGCGTCGGCCGACGGGTTCTCCTCGCTGCGAATTTCGGCGGTGCCGGCGAACAGCTGCTGCATCAGCTCCTCGGCCTCGGCGGCGCGGGGCTCGAAGAGCCGGGGCATCGGGCGAGGCACGATCAGCTCGGTCTTCGCGTCACGTGCGGGGCTGAGCACGCCCATCAGGTACAGCCGGGTCGCCACTTCGAGGGTGAGCGTCTCGTTGAACGCGCTGTCGACCAGCACCTGCTCCATCGAGCGGAATCCGTCGAACAACTGAACGATGCGGTTCACCTCGTCGGGCATCGACTTGAGACCGCTGGCGAGACGACCGAAGTCCACCGTGAGGCGGGCGTCGAGCGGCAGGCTGCGCTGCATCACGCGCGACCACTTCATCAGGCGAGGCATCACGAGCTCGACCAGCTCGCGCAGGCCGCACTGCAGCTCGGCGAAGCCGTCGATGGGCTCGGTGATCAGCTCGTAGCTGCCCGAGGTCAGGGCCAGCGCACGCACCAGCGCGTCGACCGTGCCGCCGCGCGCGTCGAAGCGGGCGTCGATCACTTTTCCCGAGCGGAACCGCACCTCGGCGCGCCCGTCGACGAGCAGCAGCCGGCCCGAGCGGGGGCACGACAGCAGCGCGCGGAGCAACTGCACCGGGGGGAGCTGCTTCGAGTCGAACATCAACCGGCCGCCCGAACGCTTCGCCAATTCGACGCGCACCAACGCCGCGACGTCGCGTGCGTACGCAGGCTTCTGGATGAAGTCGTCCACGCCCACCACGTCGGCCAGCGCCTCGACGTTTTGATCGTCGGCGCGGGCGAGCAGCAGCACGGGGATCTTCGCGAGCCGATCGTCGCCACGCACTTCAGCGACGAAGGAGAAGCCGTCTTCGCCGTTGAGATCCGACTCGAGGATGATCACGTCGGGCGGGCGGCCCTGCAGCAAGGCGAGGCCGAGCTTCGCGGTCGCTGCGCTCCACACCTCGAAGCCATCACGGCCCATCGCGACCTCGAGCACCGAGCGCGTCGACTCATCGGGGTCGATCACCAACACCAACGGCCTTCGGCCGAGCGCGAGCGGAGTCGATGCATCGGTGGTCAGCGTGCTGTGCGCGACGGTGTGAGCCATGCGTACTGCATACCCTGCGATGCCACATCGCCACAAACGGCCAACTATCTGAATTTACATTAATTCAATCGCCTGCTCATCGCGCCGCTCGCGGTTCGGCAGCGCGGCGACACCAAACTCGGTCAGCAGCGTGTCACCAAGCAGCTGCAGATCTTCGGGTGAGATCTCCTCGAAGTGCAGCACCCAACCGCGCTGCCCGTGCTTCGAGGCAGTGCACAGCGCCTTGAGCATCCTGGGCTGCGACGGGAGCGAGAGGTACAGCGTGACGTCGTCGGTGAACGGACTGGTGCAGGTCACCGGCAACAACGCGCCGCGCACCGACAACTCGATACCGCGGCCCAACGTCGAACAGCCTTTTTGCTCCCCATGCGCCGTCGCCCCCGGGGGCTTGGAGACGACGAACCAATCGACGTCGAGGTGGAACCGCGGGTACCGCCGTCCCTGAACCGTCGCTGCGCTCTTCCGCGTCGAAGTGGCCATGCGACAAGGCTGTAGCCGCCATCGTGATCGGTCAAAAAAACTGACTCATTTCGCGGGGTCGAAAACTTCGGAGAGTCGATCCCTACAGGTACGTTGCGCGTCGATGATCACCACGCTCCTCCTGACGCTGATCGCGGGCGCAGAGCCGGCGCTCCCTGATGAGAACACCAACACGCGGGTCACCGGTGGCGTCCTGGCGCCCGCCTCGCTGCCTGCGGGAACCAACGCGATCTATGGCTTCGTGGGCGCGCCTGAGGTCGGGGTCGGCTACCGCCAGGGCTTCGGCTTCATCGAGCTCGAAGCGCGCGGCGTGTTCAACCTCTTCGAGGTCTCGATTCTCGCGGAGCTGGGCCTCAAGTTCGCCGTGTACCAGGCCGACAAGTTTCGGCTCGCGCCGACGGTCGCGCTGGGCCTCGAGCTCAACAGCGGCGCGCGCTACTTCGATCGATTCAACTTCGGCTTCTTCGGCCTTCGCCCGCGCATCGGGGCGAACGCGTCGTACGCCTTCACCGAGACGATCTCAGGCGTCGCGCAGCTCGAGCTGCCGGTTTCGATTGCGATGACCGTGCAGGGTTTTCAAGTCACCCCGCTGCTCGGGGCAGGCGCTGAGTTCCACCTGGGTGGGAGCTTCTCGCTGCTGATCACAGGTCACATCGGCTTCGACGCGACCCGTGAACCGCTCGGTGTCACGCAGTTCCGGCCGGCGTGGGCTGCCCGGCTCGGCATCGGCTATCGGCTCTTTTAGAAAATCCCGCGCAGGAACGAGACCTGAACACCCATCGACGTGCCCGCTGCACTCGGCGCGAGAATCGGGGCCGCGGTCGGCGGTGCGAAGGCGACGCCGATGCCCTGGTGCGGGTCGCCGATCACGCCGAAGTTCTGCAGCTTGGGCTGCTTGAAGAGGTTGATCGCAGCCATCTGCATCAACGGAACGAGCCCGATCGCCCCAATCATCAACCAGACGACGCTGCCTCCGTTGGGCACGCCTCCGCTGGCCTGACCTGTGGGGAGCCAGCCCGTGGCGTAGAAGATTCCCAGCACCGCGGCCTGTCCTGCGAGGCCCACCAGCGCGGGGATCCACATCTCTGATTGGTAATGCCTGCTCCCGTTCGCGAGGCTGACCTGGGTCTGCGCGACCGCCAGGGGTGAGGCGCCAAAGATGAGACAGAAGATGATCGACCCGATCGGTTCGCCCAGCGTTCCGTTATTGAAGAGCAGGAAGTACGGAAGCACCGTCACTCCAGCCGACGTGAGCATTCCGAAGAGTGACTCGCTCACCATCAGGCCGACTTCAGGGCCCGGCTTCTCCTGCGCCCTGGGCTGGCCATACGGCGAATACGGATACGCCGACTTGCCCTGCTGGCCCGGCACGTAGCCCGGCTGCGGCAGCGTGGAAGGCGGGGGCGGCGTGCCCGGCTGCGTCGAGGGATCGGCCGGCGGCATGGGCGGCGGGTTGGCCGGCACCATCGGCGGCGGTGAAAAATCAGGCGTGGGCGTCGTGGTCTGGGCGAGCACCAGTGAAGGCGCCAGCACCAACACGATCATCAGAGTCTTCAGCGACATATTTCCATCTCTCCGCTTCGTTCTTCCGGCCCGCCCTCAAACGACTGCGATGCAATCGATCTCGACCTTCGCACCCCGAGGCAGCGCAGACACCTGAACGGTGGCACGCGCGGGGGGGTTGGACGGGAAGTAGCGCCCGTACACTTCGTTCACCTTGCTGAAATCAGCCAGGTCAGTGAGGAAGATGCCGCAGCGTACGACGTTCGTGAACGTGCACCCTGCTTCTGCGAGCACGGCCTCGAGGTTCTTCATCACCCGTTCGGTCTGCGCGCTGACATCGCCTGCGACCAGCTCGCCCGTCGCAGGATCGAGCGGAATCTGTCCCGAGAGGAACACGGTCTTGCCGCCGGTCGCGGCGATCGCCTGCGAGTACGGGCCGATCGCCTTCGGGGCCTTCTCTGTCTGGATCACGTCGCGCGCCATGCGGGCCAAGCTATCAGATGCCCGAAGTCACCCAGAACGATCAAACCCGTTCGACCGAGAACACACCCGTCAGTTTTTCGATGTTCTTCATCAGATCGGTCAGCTGCTTGAGATCGGTGATGGTGACCTCGAACGTGTTCACCGCGCGGTCATCACCGGTCGCGCGGCAATTGGCCTGGCTGATGTTCACGCCCTTCTTGCTGAAGATCTGAGACATGTCGGCGAGCAGACCCGGGCGATCCGCGGTGAGCACGCGCAGGGTCACCGGCCGTCGGAAGTCACCGCGCACGTCCCACGCCACGTCGACTTTCCGCTCGGGATCGGTCGCCTTGGCCTTGTCGCAGTTCCCGGTGTGCACCGTCACGCCCCGACCGCGCGTGATGAAGCCGACGATCGAATCGCCCGGCACCGGGTTGCAGCACCGGCCGAACCGCACGAGGACGTCGTCGATGCCGCCGATGGTCACGCCGCTCGACGACTTGCGACCGACCACCTTCTTGGCGAGATCGCTGACCGTCTGAAAGAGCCCTGAGCCAGAAGATTCCTGCGGCTGCTTTTCCTTCTCGCGCAGCGCCTCGACCTTCTCCTTGGGCACCAGCAGGTCGACCAGCTGGCTGGGCTGAAGCTTTCCGTAGCCGACCGCGACGAGCAGGTCGTCTTCGCTGCGGAAGCCGTAGCCCTCGGCGGGCTTCTTGAGGTCGCCCCCCTTGATCAACTTGTTCAGGTTGAGGCCGAAGCGCTTGAACTCGCGGTCCGTCAGCTCGCGCCCGAGAATGAGGCTCTTGTCGCGCTGCTGCTGCTTGATGAACGCGCGGATCTTCTGCTGCGCGCGGCTCGTCTTGGCGAAGGTGATCCAGTCCTTGCTCGGGTGAGCCTGGGGGCTGGTGAGCACCTCGACCTGGTCACCGTTCTTCAGCTTGTAGCGGAGCGGAACGATCTTCCCGTTCACCTTCGCGCCGACGGTCTTCTCGCCGACGCCGGAGTGAATCGCATACGCGAAGTCGATCGGCGTGGCCCCGCGCGGCAGGCTCTTCACGTCACCCTTGGGGGTGAACACGAAGACCTCGTCGGTGAAGAGATCGACCTTCACCGTGTCGAGGAACTCCTTGGGGTCCTTCAGATCTTGCTGCCACTCGAGCAACTGACGCAGCCACGCGAACTTCTCGTCGTCGCTGTTCATCGCGTTGCGGCCTTCTTTGTAGGCCCAGTGCGCGGCGATGCCTTCTTCGGCGACCCGGTGCATTTCCTCGGTGCGAATCTGAATCTCGATGCGCTCGGACAGCGGCCCAATCACCGTGGTGTGCAGTGACTGGTACATGTTGGGCTTGGGGATCGCGATGAAGTCCTTGAAGCGGCCCGGCACCGGCTTCCACATCTGGTGCACCAGGCCGAGCGCGCCGTAACACTGGCCCAGCTCGGGCGTGATCACGCGGAAGGCGATGACGTCGGGCACCTGCTCGAAGTCGATGCCCTGCGAGCGCATCTTTTTATAGATGGAATAGAAGTGCTTGAAGCGGCCGCTGACCTTCGCGGGCACGCCTTGCTCCTTGAGCTTCGCCTCGATGATCTGCACGACGTCATCGATGTACTTCTCCCGCTCCTTCTTCTTACGGGAGACCTTGTTCTCGAGGTCGAGGTAGTCCTTCGGGCGCGTGTAGCGGAAGGAAAGATCTTCGAGCTCGGTCTTCACCCAGCTGATGCCCAGGCGGTTGGCCAACGGCGCGTAGATGTCGAGCGTCTCTTGCGCGATGCGCGCCTGCTTCTCTTCGCTCATGTGATCGAGCGTGCGCATGTTGTGCGTCCGGTCGGCCAGCTTGACGAGAATGACCCGGATGTCCTGGGCCATGGCGACGAGCATCTTGCGGAAGTTCTCGGCCTGCTTCTCTTCCTGCGAGAGCTGCTGGCTGGCGCTGAACTTTCCGAGCTTGGTGACGCCGTCGACGATCAGCGCGACCTCTTCACCAAAGAGCTCTTTGATCTCCTCGATGGTCGCAAGGGTGTCCTCCACCGTGTCGTGGAGAAGCCCCGCCACGATGGAGGCTTCGTCGAGACGCAACTGCGCCAGGATCCCCGCGACCTCGAGCGGGTGAATCAGGTA
>JBKJSE010000353.1:0-10972 GCA_046595925.1 Archangium sp.
TCCGAGACGCAGCGCGAGTCGTTCGCCGGCTGCCCGGCTGGTGCGGCCGCTGAGCTGTGGCGCATTCGGGGCGGCAGTCACGTCCCCGCGTTCAATGGGGAGTGGGCCAACACGATCTACAGCTGGCTGCTGGCACACCCGAAGCCCTGAAGAAGGCGGTCGTTTGCGGTGCGGCTGGTTGTTCGTCGCGAGCAGGCCCCTCGGTTTGGGCGTGAATGTTCATCTGACGAGGTGGGGTCCGGGTCACGTCTTCGCGGCGTGTACTCAGGGAGTACAGGCCTGTCCTCCATGAGTACTCGGCTGGAGACCACCACCCCGTCACATGAGGATCCTCGTCCGCGTCGAGAGCCCGCGCGCGTCGAGGCCGGAGCTGATCGAGAACCAGCCCCTCTGACTGGAGCCATGAAGCTTCATCGTTTCGCGCAGGGCCAGAGCGCAGTACATCGAGCCAAGGTCCCATGCCGCGCTTCAGTCCCGTCGACACCACCGTCACCATCGAGTTGGACGGTGATCAATTGCAGGCCCGAGAGGGCGAGCCGATCGCATGCGCGATCATCGCCAACGACCAGCTCATCTTCAGCCGCTCGCTGAAGTACCACCGCCCCCGCGGCCCTTTCTGCATGACCGGCGCCTGCTCGCACTGCCTCATGCGCGTCGACGGAATTCCCAACGTCGCCACCTGCCGCGTCCCCGTGAAGGCGGGCATGCGCCTCGAACGGCAGAACGCCCTGCCCGACGCCCGCATCGACCTGCTGCGCGCCAACGACTTCGTCTTTCGCGACTGGTTCAACCACCACGAGTTCATGGCGGGCTGGCCCATCGCAGAACACGTGCTGCTGAAGATCGCCCGCCAGCTCTCGGGCCTGGGCGTGTTGCCCGAAAAGGCAGCGGACGAGCGTCAGCCCGCGGTGATCGAAGCGCACGAGCTCGTCGTCGTCGGAGCAGGCGCAGCCGGCCTGGCTGCAGCACGACAGCTGACCACCCGGGGCGTGCCGTACGTGATGTTCGAGCGCGATCAGCACGTCGGGGGACGCCTGACTTCGGGCGCAGAGAAGGGCCAGCCTGCTCCGTGGAACGCACCGGCGCGCGTCGGCGCAGAGGTCGTCGGGCTCTTCGCCGATGACGGCAAGCCCTTCCTCGCCGTCGTCGAGAACGAGCGCCTGCACCTCATTTTCTACCAGCGGCTGCTGCTGACCGTCGGCGGCCACGCGATGTTGCCCACGTTCCCGAACAACGATCTCCCGGGCGTGATGGCGGGCCGCGCGGTCTCGACGTTGATTCGCCGCCACGGCGTGCTCCCCGGAAAGCGCGTGGCCTGCGTCGGTGAGATCGACGAAGCGCGTTCGCTCGCTGAGCTGGTGAAGGGCGCAGGCGGAGAAGCCGTCGCCATCGGCGCCGAGGTCGTCCGCGCTCACGGGTTGCGATCGGTCAACGCGGTCACGATCAAGCCCGACGAAAAAATCGGCTGCGACATCATCGCGACGTGTGGCCCGCCGAGCCCCGCCTTCGAGCTCGCACGCTGCGCCGGGGCCGACGTGGTGTGGAACCCCTCCGCCCGGTGCTTCGTGGTGGTCGCCGACAACCGCGGCCTGACCGCGAACCCCGCGCTCTACGTGGCGGGTGAAATGCGCGGGCCGATGTCGAGCGCTGCTGCAGCAGAGCAAGGCCTCGCGGCAGCCGATGCCCTCGCGGGAGCGACGCGATGAGCAAGTCATTGCTGTGCCCCTGCGAAGACGTCACCTCGAGCGAGATCGAGCACGCGATCTCCAAGGGCTTCTGCGACATCGAGTCGGTCAAGCGCTTCACCGGCTTCGGCACCGGCATGTGCCAGGGCAAGCAGTGCCTCAACGCCGTCGCGCGCCTGCTCGAAGAGAAGTCACCCAGGAAGCCCACGCCCGCGCAGTTGATGCCCTTCACGCCGCGGCCGCCGCTCTTCCCCACCGAGTACGGCTACTGGGCGAGCCACTCCTTCGACCCCGAGCGCGCGCCCAGCGGAGGCGTTCCCGCCGGCATCGAGCTCGGCCCCGACGCGCTGCGGTCGACGGCGCCGGTGAAGTCGAAGGCGAAGATCGTGATCATCGGCGGCGGCATCATGGGCCTGGCGCTCGCGTGGAACCTCACCGAGCAGGGTGAGACCGACGTCGTGGTGATCGAGAAGGGCTACCTCTGCGCGGGCGCGTCAGGCCGCAATGGTGGCGGCATTCGCGCGCAGTGGGGCACGCCGACGCTCATCTCGCTGGCGCAACGAAGCATCGAGCTGATGAAGCGCTTCGCGCGCGACATGGGCATCAACGTCTGGTTCCGCCAGGGCGGCTATCTCTTCCTCGCGAAGTCAGACGAGGTGGTGAAGAAGATCGAACGCGGCGCGGCGCTGCACAACCAGCACGGCGTGCCCACGCAGCTCCTCACCCCCGACGCCGCGCGCGAGATCGTGCCGCAGCTCACCATGAAGGGCGTGAAGGCCGCCGCGTGGAACCCGAAGGACGCGGTGATCTTCCCGTGGCCTTTCATGTGGGGCTACGCGCAACAGGCGCAGAAACGCGGCGTGCAGGTCGAGACGTTCACCGACGTGAAGGGCTTCGAGCTGAGCTCGGGGAAGATCACCAGGGTGATCACCGATCGCGGGGCCATCGCCTGTGACACCGTCGTGCTCGCGGCGGGCGCGTGGAGCCCGGAGATCGCGAAGCTCGCCGGCGTGCACCTGCCCAACGAGCCGCACCGCCATGAGATCTGCAGCTCAGAGCCGCTCAAGCCGTTCTTAGGCCCCCTCGTCTCGGTGCTCGACTCGGGCCTCTACTTCTCGCAGTCGATGCGCGGAGAGATCGTCGGCGGCATGGGCGACCCGAAAGAGGCCGCCGCGCTCAACCTCGGCTCGACCTCGCGGTTCCTCACCCGCTACGCACAGGCGCTGACCGAACAACTCCCCCAGGCGGGCCACGTGAAGATTCTGCGGCAGTGGTCGGGGCCGTACGACGTGACGCCGGACAACTCGCCCATCCTCGGGAAGACGCCGAAGCTCGAGAACCTGCTGCAGATGAGCGGCTTCGTGGGCCACGGGTTCATGATGGCTCCCGCGGTGGCCGAGCGCATGGCGAAGTGGATGGCGACCGGTCAATCAGATGAGTTGTTCGAGCGCTTCACGCTCTCGCGTTTCGCCGAAGGGCGCATGGAGCGCGAAGACATGATCATCGGGTGACTCGAAGATGGCGCCAGCGCTGGAACTCAAGGGTGTCACCAAGCGCTTCGGCGACAAGGTGGCGGTGGACAATCTGACGCTGTCGATAGAGCCGGGCTCGTTCCTCGGCCTGGTCGGGCGCAATGGCGCAGGCAAGTCGACCACCCTCAAGATGGCGACGTCTCTGGTCGAGCCCACCCAGGGCACCATCACCGTGCTCGGTCACGATCTGCGCACCGACTCGCTGGCCGCGCGAAGGCTCATGGGCGTGATGCCCGAAGACATGGCGCTGCTCGAGCTGCTCACGGGCGCGCAGTACCTGCACTTCGTCGGGCGCATGTACGGTCTGGAAGACGCGGAGATCGACAAGCGCGGGCAGGAGCTGTTCGACACGCTCGATCTCAAGCCCGGCACCCGCACGCTGGTGACCGACTACAGCTTCGGCATGAAGAAGAAGCTGGCCCTGTGCGCGGCGCTCATTCACGGGCCCAGGCTCTTGTTCCTCGACGAGCCCTTCGAGGGCATCGACGCGATCACCAATCGCACCATCAAGGACATCCTCCTCGCGCTGCAGCAGAAGGGCGTGACGCTGGTGCTCACCAGCCACATCCTCGAGGTGGTCGAAAAGCTGTGCCCGCTCATCGCGATCATCGACGAGGGGAAGCTCAAGGGCTTCGGCACCTTCGATGAGCTGCGCCAGGGCGGCGAGTCGCTCGAGTCGCTCTTCGTCAACCTCGTCGGCGGCGCGCCGCGCGGGGGCCTCTCGTGGCTGTGAGCCCGTTTCGCGCGCTCGCGGTGGTGCACCTGCAGAGCACGTGGAACCGCATGCGCAAGCAGATGGGCACCACCGGCTTGTGGGCGCTGCTGTTCCTGGTCGCGCTCATCGCGCTGACCTCGGTGCTGCCGTTGCTCGTGGGGCTCGGAGCTGCCGGCTACTACGTGGGCACGCAGCTTCGGCAGGAAGCGCCTTCACAGTCGATCGCGATCACCGCGGCCAGCTTCACCATGCTCACCGTGCTCGCCGGTTTTCTGGGCGGCATCTCGAGCGGGTCGCGCCAGTTGCCGTGGGAGACGTTGAGTGTCTTCCCGGTGAAGAACCCCACGCTCTTCGGGGCAGAGCTCTTCGCGGGCGCGGGTGAGGCGATCACGTTGATCGAGCTCTCTGCGCTGGCCGTCGGTTGTATCGGCGCCTGCATCGGTGCGCCGTTGGCTACGCCGCTCTTCACGTTGTTGTTCGTCACGCACGGGCTCGCGTTGCTCTCACTGCAGCAACTCGCCGGGAGCATCGCGCAGCGGCTCTCCCGTCGGCTGCGGGCGATGTTCATCTTTCTACCCGTGGCGGCCATCACCCTGCCCTCGCTCTTGCCGCTGCTGGTCAAGCGCACGGACAGCGCGTCGATCGCGACGTGGGCGGAGCGCCTCGAGGTGTGGACCCGGTGGTTGCCGGCACGGGCGATCCTCGAGGCGGCGCACGAGCTGGAGGGAAACGGTGAGCTCCACGTCACCGCGATGCTCTGGGCCGTCGTGGCGCCGACCGTGGCCGTGGTGGTGATCGGGGTCGTCGCGTACCAGTTCGTGGTTCGTGAGAAGCCGCTCACGCTCGATACGAGCACCGGCCGCCCGGCGAAGCTGTGGACGTTCAAGACGCAGTCGTGGGGCATCGCGCGGCTGACCTGGGAGTCGCTCTCGCAGAGCCTGCCCGGCCGCTTCGGACTGGTGATGCCGCTCATCACCATCGTGTTGATCCGCGGTCCGATGGCTGAGCTCATTCCTGGCCGCGGTTGGACGGCGCCCATCGCGTTTGGCTACGCGGCGCTCGCGGGCACCAACCTGCTGTTCAACCAGTTCGGGCTCGATCGCCACGGCATGAAGGTGCTCTTTCTGCTCCCGCTCGATCCAGCGGCGATGCTGCGCGGAAAGCTGCTGGGCTTCGCCGCGTGGCAGGGGCTGCAGGCGGGGATCCTCGCCGTGTTGCTCGCGCTCACCGGTCACCACGACGTCAAAGAGCTCGTCACCGGGTTGATGCTCTCGGCCTGCGTGTTTCTGATCCTCGCGATGGTGGGTCAGTTCGCCAGCATCTGGCAGCCGCGGCCGTTGCGGAAAAATGGGCTGCGCGCTTCGCAGCCGCCGTTGGTGGTGGTGATGCTGATGTTCGGCACGCTGCTCACCGCGGGCGGGTTGCTCTACGGGGTCACGTTCGGCGTGAAGGCGTTTGCACCCGGCTGGGAGCTCCCCGTGTTGCTGGGCATCGGTGGGGTGCTGACCGGCATGGTGTTCCCGGTGGTGGCGTTCAATGCGCTCTTCCTCGAGCGCAATCGCGAGAAGCTGGTCGAGGTTCTCGGTTCCGCGGGCTGACTCAGCCTTCCTCCCGAGCGGTGGTGCTGTTCCTCAGGAGAGGGTGATCTTCAGCCGCTTCTCGGGGAAGCTGCGCCGATGGACGAGCCGGCCACCGAGACGCCCTACGCGCTGGCCAAGCGGCTCCACGCGCTGGGCACCGCGAGCACCGAAATCGAACGTGCTCTCCGCGCCCAGGGTCTCGACGAAGAAGAAGCCCGCATCGCCGCACGTGCCGGCCGCGGTGAAGCCGGTCTCGCCGCCACCGAGCATCAGCCGCTCGCGGTGGTGAGCGAGCTGGCCTCAGCGCCCCCCGTGGAAACACCCAGCCACCCCTGCCCTGCGCACCCCGAGTGGCCCGTCGCCGCGACCTGTTCACGCTGCGGCAAGTTCATCTGCGCGCGCTGCCTGACCGAAGCCGGCTTCACCAAAGTTCCAGATTCCATGCAGTGCCCCGCCTGCGAGGCGCGTGCACCGCAACTGCAGGGCATCGGCGGCTGGCTCGTCCTGCCCGCGCTGCACGTCTCGCTGATGGCCCCCCTCTCAGCGCTGGCCAACCTCGGGCAAGACGCGCTGGCGCTCCCGAAGATCCCCATCGAGCTCTACCCGCCGGTGCTGGTGGAGATGATCTTCAACGCCGCGCTGCTCTCATTTTCCATCTACGTCTGCATCGCGTTCTTCCAGAAGAAGCAGCGCGCGGTGCGGCTGATGATGACCTTCTACGGCGCGCTGATCCTCTCGCCGCTCGCGGGCCTGGCCCTCGCCGGGTGGATCGAGAACATCTCGGCGACCCCAACCGAGGCCACCGACGGCGCCATGCAGGTGGGCCGCGCGTTCATCTCGAGCCTGCTCTGGATTTCGTATTTCGCGCAGTCGAAGCGCGTGAAGGCGACGTTCGTGGTGCCTTGAGCACGGCCGCGGCGTCCATGATCCACCCGCGGCAGGTGCGCGCACCGCAGTGACAACGTTCCTTCAGTTCGATGGGCAGGGCGTAGTCGTAGAAGAGCTCGTCGCCGGGCTTGATCTCTCGCAGGGCCTGTAGCTGGGCCCAGCCATTGCCCCGCTTCGTCACGCCGGCCTCGACCACCACGTTCGGTTCGCAAGAGTGGTTCACCCAGCGCGTCTGATCGACCATGTCGAAGAAGACGCCGTCCTCGAGAATGAGCGAGTACTTGTCGTCGCGGCCCTCGCCGGCGCGCCAGAGCACGCCGTCGACGTTGGTGATCACCGAGCCCGCTCGCCAGTGGCGGGTGGCGATCACGCCATAGCCCTCGACGGGTGAACGAACGACTTCCAGCCCTGCAATGCGCGCCATGGCCGCTCTATACAGGCCGTGGTGCGGCTATACGCACTCTCATGTCGACTCATCGCGCGACGGTGGAGTGGAAGAAGGAAGGCGACTTCAGCCGCAAGAAGTACCTGCGCACGCACCGCTGGCGCTTCGACGGCGGCATCGAGGTGAGGGCGGCGGCTTCTCCTGCGGTGGTGCCCAGGCCGTGGACGGTGGATGACGCGGTCGATCCGGAAGAGGCGTTCGTCGCGGCGATCTCCAGCTGCCACATGCTCACGTTTCTCTTTCACGCGGCCAACGACGGCTACGTGGTCGAGTCGTACGTCGACGAGCCTGAAGGGTTGTTGGCGAACGATGGTGGTGGCCAGTCGATCACCGAGTTGGTGCTCAGGCCGCAGATCGTGTTCAGCGGTGAGAAGCGGCCGAGTGCGGAAGAGCTCGCAGAGCTGCACCACCGCGCGCACGAGGAGTGCTTCATCTCGCGATCGGTGAAGACGAAGATCCGGGTGGAGTGAGTCAGCGAGCCAGTCGCGCGAACTCGAGCACGACCGTTTCACCGATGAGCAGGCTGATCACCACCACGTGCGTGACCGTGCGCAGCGTGCCGGGTTCACGAGCACCGAGGCCCGTGAGCAAGCCACCGAGCACCGCGCCCACCACGCCGCAGATGACCGGCCGCAAGACGTAGCCGACCAACGAGCCCGGATCGTCCCGCGTCGCGCCGAGGCCCAGCGCCAACGTCACCCCCAGCATTCCCCCCGAGAGCACCCCACCGGTGATCGCCAACGGCTGAGCCGACGGCTGAACGCCCGTGAGCACCGCGCCCCCTGCGTACCCGCCCGCCAGCGCCAGCCCCGTCGCGCCGATCAGGATCGCGTGCCACACCCGGTTCGAAGGAGGGCTGTCATGCCGCGGCTCGGGCCTGGCGTGCGCGCTCATCGCGAGGACCAACACGCTCAATGCCAGGGCCCGCCGCGTCACCGGCGCGACTGTACAGACGACGCACCCGGGTTGCTCACCTCAACGCGTGACCACGCTGGACAAAAAACAACCCGGCAGGCGGCCTGAAGAGGCGCGCCTACCGGGTCCCCTCCGCCGAGCAGTTATTTGTGCTGGCCCTGCGACGAGCCGGACATGCCGTCGGTTGGCTTCGAACCCGACAGCTCCTCTCGCTTGATGCGCAGCTGGTTGTTCACGTCGGTCACTCCCCCGACTGACTCGACGAGATTCTCCAGCTGCCACTTCATGGTGCGGCTCGGCACGGTCCCCGTCAGCGTCACCTCGCCGGCCTTCACTTCGAGCTCCACCTCGCTCGCGTCGACGTGCCCCATCTGCGAGATGCGATCGCTCGCGTCTTCCTTGATGCGCTCGTCGGAACGCTTGTAGCCCTTGGGCCCCTTGCCGAAGCGCTGCTGCGGTTGCTGCTGCGGGCCGAACCCGTGCTGGGCGCGACCGGAGTCGTCGGGGTGGAAGCCTTCGTCGTCGCCTCTCCACTGCTGATCGAACTGACCTTCGCGCTCTTGGCCAAAACCGCGGGGCGCCTCTTCGCCCCAGCCAAAGCCCTGATTGCCCCAACCCAATTGGTTCTGGCGCTGCTGGCCGTACGGGCGGTTCTCCGGGTTCCAGGAGTTCTGCTCCCGGTTCTGTGGTGGGCCCCGCCCCTGCATCTGGTGACCGCCCTGGCCCTGCCGCTGATGCGTGTTGCCCTGACCGCGTTGCGGGTGCTGAGAGTTGTTGTTTCGCATCGAGAGCTCCGTTGCTGAGTGGTTGGGGTGTGGGGCTGCGTGGCGTGCTGCAACTCAGACGCCACGCCCCCCCCAACCAAACCCGTCAGTGCAGCTGAGCCGCGCGCGCCGTTTCCGTGGGCACGTTCTGGCGCGGCTCGGTGGTGATCAGTTGATCGAACATCTCTTCCATCTCTTCCCCCAGGGACGTCAGTTCCCCTCGGGAAAGCGCCTTCTTCACCTTGGGAAAGATGTCCTCGTGCTCCTCTTCGACGTGGTGCTCGATGATGTCGTGGAGCACCTTCACCTTCGCGTCGAACTGCTCGTCGCTGACTTCCATCATCAGCAAGTCGCTGATCACCCGCTTGGCGGTGAGGTGTTCTTCCACTGCTTCCCTCAGCAAATCTTGCAGGTCTTCGCCTCGATATGCGGTCGGGTAGAAGAGCTTCTCCTCGATGGTGGTGTGAGCGGCGAGGGCGTCGGCGATCTCGACGAAGAGCTTGCGCTTGGTCGCCTCACTTTCCGCCTTCTCGAATTGTTTGAACTTCGCGAGCACTTCTTGGTGCTGCTTGCGCAACAGGGCCGTGGCTTCCATGTGTGTTGCCTCCGCTTCCCGGTGAGCAAAGGGTGTGCCGACAGCGGGCCCCCCCCCGTCAGCTCGCGTACGCGACCACCACGCTGCCGAGGCGGGCGAGCTCTTCTTTCCGGGCCGGTCGGTCACCCACGCGCACCTCGAAGCGCCGGTACGGAAAGGGCGCGAAGTGCGAGGCCAGATTGCGCACCGCCTGCGCGCGTTGCCCCAGCCAGCGCTCGTCGGCGAACTGCACCGTGAGCCAGTCCTGGCCCAGGGTGAACTTCACGCCGGTGTTCGCCAGCTCGAGCTTCAAGCGCCCCAGTCGATGCCGCACCAACATCGCGTGAAGGCCGGCCACGTCGAAAGGCAGCTCCATCGACACGCTCAACCGCTCCAGTTGATGCAGCAGCGGTGATTCGAAGAGCCAGGCCAGCCAGTCGGCGTGATGGCGAAAGGGGTTCGGGGCGAGGGCGAGCACGCGCAAGGTGGGGAATCTCTTGAGCGCGAGCACCTCGCGTTGTTCCTGCCGGCCGCGATCGTCTTGCAGCCAGGGCCCGGCGAACCCCAGCTCGTACAGCCGCGGCCTGTCGGGGCCGTCGAGCACCACTTGCAGACACGCGGCATCCAGACCGGTCAGAACGGACAGGCGGGTGAGCGCGGGCGCGGCCAGCTCGCGGGCGTTGGTGATGCTCGAGGGGGTGACGTCGATGCGCTCCACCATGCGCCAGGAAGGGCTGCCCTCGCCGACGCCGCAGGGCGTGAGCACGCAGGCGCGCAGGAAGCCCCGGTGAAATTCGTGCGCCGAGGTGATGGTGGTGGTCGGGCCCACGCCCACCCCGGGCACCTCGGAGAACCAGCGGCGCCAGTGGTTCTCCTGCACAATCAGCTCACGTGATTGCTGCTTCGGAGTGGCCAGGCCGCGGGCGCGGAGCAACTGCAGGGCGATGAACTCACCTCGCGCATCACCGCGCTCCAACAACGCGTCTGACAGCACGTGCCGGGGCGCGTCGTCGTCAGGCGCGTCGGCCACCGCGTCGAAGAGCGGCGTGAGCGTGGGGTGATCGTCACTTCGCTGCACCTGCTGAACATATCGCCTCATGTTTCAACGAAACGAGTGAACCTGCGGCTCGACGGGCAGCTCGGGAATCAACGCCTGCAGGTGAGTCACCTTCAAGTTCACCACCTTGCCGCTGCGCTCCACCCGGCCGGTCGCCACCAGCAGCGGCGTGCCGGTGATCTCCCGGCGGAACCTGTCGAAGAGCGGCGGCTCGATGATCACGTTGGCGATGCCGGTCTCATCTTCCATCGACAAGAAGGTGAACCCCTTCGCCGTCGGAGGCCGCTGCCGAACGATCACCAAGCCGCCCAGCTTCGCCATGCGCCCGCTGCTCACCTTGAGCAGCTCTTCCGCGCTCACCGCCCCCATCGCCTTCAACTGCCGCCGCAACAACCCCACCGGGTGCGACTCGAGCGACAGGCTCACCGTCTCGAAATCAGCCGACACCCGCTCGGCCGCCGACATGAGGGGGAACTGGGCGTGATCGGCCACCATGGGCAAACCGAAGAACAGGTCGTCTTCATCGAACGGCCCCAGCGCATGAATGTCCCACAGCGCGTTGCGCCGGTTGTGGCACAACGAATTGAGCGCGCCGGCCAGCGCCAGCCGGGTCAGCTCGTGCCTCGGCATGCGCGTGCGCTGCGCCACGTCGGCCACCGAGACGAACAGGCCATCACCGCGCGCCGCCTCGAGGCGCCGGCCGGTCTCCTCGCGCAGCCCCTTCACCATCTCGAAGCCCAGGCGCAGCACCGGCTGCAACGGCATGCGGCCCTCTTCAGGCATCGCGCACACGTCGCCCTCTTCGTCTTCGGGCATT
>JBKJSE010000191.1:0-12248 GCA_046595925.1 Archangium sp.
CTCGTCGGCGGTGAGCGAGGTGGGAACGCGCTTGAGCTCGAGGGGAAAAGGCATGACCCCGGGCCCGTTGTTGGCCTGGGCGGCAGCAATCGTCGAACCGAGCACCAGGAAGCAAACCCACTTGGAAAGCCTGCGCATGAACGAGCGTGAGGCTACCAACAGCGTCAGTGGAACTCGCCGTGGGCCGCCCGCCCACATGTGGCTTCACTTCTTCTTCGGCTCATCGATCGGCGCGAACCACGAAACGGCCAGCGGGGGCAGCGTGATCACCGCGCTCGCAGGCTGGCCATCCCACGGTTTGGTCTCGGCCTTGAAGGGCGGGTTGGTCACATTCGACCCGCCAAACTCGGCCGCGTCGGTGTTGAGAATTTCCGCCCAGAAGCCGCCTGCCGGCAGCCCGACCCGCCACTGACGAACGACGGGGGACATGTTGGCGACGCAAACGATCTCCCGCCACGCGTTGTGACCGCGCCGCACGAAGATGTAGACGTTGTCGGCCGCGGCATCGGCCTGCACCCACTGGAAGCCCTGAGGCCAGAAGTCGCTCTCGAACAACGCGCCTTCCTGCCGATAGAGCGCGTTGAGCTTGCCCACCAGCTTCATCATGCCGGCGTGCCGGGGGTAGGCCGCGAGGTGCCACTCCACGCTGGCGTCGTGATTCCACTCGGTCCACTGCCCGAGCTCGTCGCCCATGAAGATCAGTTTTTTGCCGGGGTGAGCCCACATCCACCCGTAGAGCGCGCGCAGGTTGGCCTGCTTCTGCCACTCGTCGCCGGGCATCTTGTTCGCCAGCGAGCCCTTGCCGTGCACCACCTCGTCGTGGCTGATCGGGAGCACGAAGTCTTCGCTGTACGCGTAGAGCAGGCCGAAGGTGAGCTGGTGGTGATGGTGTTGCCGGTGAATCGGATCCTTCGAGAAATAGCTCAGGGTGTCGTGCATCCACCCCATGTTCCATTTGTGCGTGAAGCCTAAGCCGCCATCGCGGGTGGGCCTGGAGACCCGTGGCCACGAGGTCGACTCTTCCGCCATCACGTGCACGTCGGGGTGCAGCGCCTTCACGGTGTCGTTGAGCTCGCGGAGAAAGCCGATCGCCTCTTCGTTCTCGCGCCCGCCGTGCTGGTTGGGCAGCCACTCGCCCTCTTTGCGCGAGTAGTCGAGGTAGAGCATCGAGGCCACCGCGTCTACCCGCAGCCCATCCACGTGGTACTGCTCGAGCCAGAACAGCGCGTTGGCCACCAGGAAGTTCCTCACCTCGTTGCGGCCGAAGTTGAAGATGAGCGTGCCCCAGTCGGGGTGCGCGCCCTTGCGAGGGTCCTGGTGTTCGTAGAGCGCAGTGCCGTCGAACTGCGCGAGCGCGAAGGTGTCGCGCGGAAAATGGCCCGGCACCCAGTCGATCAACACGCCGACGCCGGCCTGGTGGAGCGTGTCGACCAGGAAGCGGAAGTCATCGGGTGTGCCGAAGCGCGCGCTGGGCGCGTAGTAACCCGACACCTGGTAGCCCCAGCTGCCCCCGAAGGGGTGCTCGGCCACGGGCAGGAACTCCACGTGCGTGAAGCCCAGGCGCACGGCGTGGTCGGCCAGCTTCGGCGCCAGCTCGCGGTAGCTCAGGCTGCGGTTGCCTTCTTCGGGCATGCGCATCCACGAGGCGAGGTGCACCTCGTAGACGCTCATGGGCGCGCGGGTGGCGTCGAGCTTCTCGCGTTGCCTCAGCCACACCTCGTCGCCCCAGCCGTAGCCCTCGAGCCTGGTGACCACCGAAGCCGAGAGGGGCGGGGTCTCGGTGCGGAAGGCCATCGGATCGGCCTTCAAGAACGGCGCGCCGCCCCGCGGAGAGATCTCGAACTTGTAGCGGTTGCCGGGCGTGACGCCGGGCACGAAGAGCTCCCACAGGCCCGAGGCGCCCAGCGAGCGCATCAGGTGACGGCGGCCGTCCCAGCGGTTGAAGTCGCCCACCACCGAGCAGCCCTCGGCGTTCGGCGCCCACACCACGAACGACGCACCGCTGATGCCCTGGTGGGTGAGGGGGTGCGCGCCGAGGCGATCCCACAAGCGGCGATGCCGGCCTTCACCCACGAAGTGCAGATCGGCGGGGCCGAGCGTGGGCAGGAACGCGTAGGGGTCTTTCTCTTTCGAGACCCCCGTCGCGAAGTGAATCTCGAGCTCGTAAGGCGAAAGCTTCCCAGTCAGCCGCCCCTCGAACACGCCCGGAAAGTCTTCGCGGACGGTGAGGGTGGCGTGCTGGCCCGCCATGGTCACGACGACCTTGGTCGCCTCTGGCCGGAAGACGCGGAAGAAGACCTCGTCACCTGCCTGATGCGCTCCAAGCAACCCGTGAGGGTTTGCCAACCGGAGCGCGAGCAACTGCCGCAGAGCTTCTTCGTGCATGGAGTGGACAGGCTGTAACAGAACCTCAGTTGCAGTTCGCGGTGCTCAGGGGCACGCCCGCGTCGAGCCAACCGATCAGTAACGTCTTTTCAGTCGTATTCAGGGGAGCCCGATTGAGGGGCATGAAGTCCGACTCCACGGCGCCGACGGCGCGCTGAGCCACAGTGCTCCCTCCCAACGGACGCTGGAAATCGGCCTGCGTCACGAGGGGAAAGGGAGCGTTCTGCGTGGGCGGATCGCTGTGGCAGACCCGGCATCTGACGGTCAGCAGCGCATCGACGTCACACGGAATGTGGGGAACACCTGCATCGACTTCGGGGGACGGGGCGGGCCCGCACGAAGCGGACACCACCCCGACCACGAATAAGGCGATTTTTAGAACGAGGCGCACGCCGCAGGGACGAAGTTGGTGTTGTGCACCTGCGTGATGACGACGTTGGCGGTCACCGCAGGCACCACCTCGCGCCACACGTGGTCCGGCCCGCCGCACTGGCCGTTGCTGTTGACGTCAGCGTAGTAGTCGACGTTGTACGCTTCGGCCGACTCGAGCCCCATGAACGTGAAGTTCACGACGCCCGTCGCGCCCACCACGAGCGACTGGGGACCGAGCACGCCGCCGTCAGACTGCTTCACGATCGCCATGCGCATGGTCTGCGTGTTGTGCGGGCCGTAGCCCGTGCCATTGAAGACGAGGCTGAAGCCCGCCGTCCCGCCTCCTCCGCCCGTCGCGCCGCCGCCACCACCGGTCGCGGTGCCGCCGCCCGTCGCCGTGCCGCCGCCCGTCGCAGTGCCGCCGCCGGTCGCAGTGCCGCCGCCGGTCGCCGTGCCGCCGCCGGTCGCAGTGCCGCCGCCCGTCGCCGTGCCGCCGCCCGTCGCAGTGCCGCCGCCCGTCGCAGTGCCGCCGCCCGTCGCAGTGCCGCCGCCCGTCGCCGTGCCGCCGCCCGTCGCCGTGCCGCCACCCGTCGCGGTGCCGCCACCCGTCGCGGTGCCGCCGCCCGTGCCTGCGTCCTGCTCAGGGAAGGGGCTGCCCTTCTTGCAAACGCCGTTGTCGCAGGTGAACTTTTCACCGTCTGCGCCCTTGCCGGCACAGTCAGCGAAGTCCACGCACTCGGGCGCGCAGCTCGACGAGTAGAGGTAGAGAGGAACGGCGAGCAACGCCAACGCTGCAATCTTGAGCGGATGAGTCTTCATTGTGGTGTCTCCCAGGAGTGAAACGAACCGACTGTCGCCTTCTAGGCCAAGAGCGGCCGCAGTTCCAAAGAAGAAGGAACGCAGAGCTTCGCTCTCAGGGCCAAGCCTGGGAAAGCCGCGAATGGAGCGGTCTTCGTTAAGCCGACTTCGGCTTGTAGAACAGGGTCAGCGAGTAGCAGTGAAACTCGTTGTCGCTCGACTGCCGAACCACGCGATCGACGATCTCGAGATCGGCGTTGCTCTTCAGCCACCGCGAAACGTTCTCGCTCAGCTCTTCCCGTTCCTTCGCCTTCGTCGCTGAAAACACCTTGACGCCAGTGAACATGAGGGGCTTATCCCACCGGCGATTCCCCCCTTCAAGGGCCTCCATGCTGATCGACCTGCACGTCCACTCGTACCTCTCTCGCGATTGTCAGCTCGACCCCCGGGCGGTTCTGACCCGCGCGGAGTCCTTTGGGCTCGACGGCGTCGCCTTCACCGAGACGAACACCCAGGACGGCTGTGACGAGCTGTTCGACCTGCAGCGCACCACCAAGCTGAAGATCTTCGTGGGCCTCGAGCTGGCCACCGACAAGGGCCAGTACCTCTGCTTCTTCGAGAAGCCCGACCGCGCGCCCGAGCCTGTCCAGCTGTGGGGCAGCAACCGCGAGACGCCCTGGAAGGCCGAGGAGTGCCTGCCCAAGCTCAAGTCGCTGGGCGCCGCGATCGTCGCCGCCCGCCCGTACGACAAGGAGTTCGCGACCCCGGCGCTCGACTTCGTCAAGACGCTCAAGCTGCTCTCGGCGATCGAGGTCTACAACCCCAAGGCCCGCGCGGGCGCCAACGAACTGGCCATCGAGGCCGCCACGGCCCTGCAGCTCCCGGGCGTGGCAGGCAGCGATGCGCGCGGTTCGGTCGACGAGGTCGGGTACGCCGCCACGCTCTTCACCAGGCCCATCGCCACTCAGGCAGACCTGGTCAAGGCGCTGCTGGGCCGCGACTACTTCCCGGTGCAGATGGGCGAGCTGCCCCACCTGCAGCGCCCGGGTGACGCGCGCACGGCCGAGCTCAAGGCGAAGAAGAAGAAGAAGCGCCGTTGGCCCCGGTGAACGCGGTCAGCCGGCCGTCGTAGATCGTCGCCGTGCGTTGACCGTCACCCCAGCGCCAGGTCTCCTTGCGCTGAGCGTCGACCAGCTCGATGCGTTTCGAGTCGGGAAAGCCCCAGGCCATCTCGAGCGCTTCGGCAGGCATGTCCGACACCACGCTCTTGGTGCGAATCGCCTCGCGCACGGGGTCGGAGAAGCTCTCGAGCCGCTTCGTCTGATCCTCGCGGGTGAGGTGTCGCTCCAACTCGGCGAGGAACTCCTGATCGCTCTTGAGGCCGGGCCGCAGCACCAGCACGGAGGGCGCCGCCCCGCGCGCGCCACCGGGAACGTCGAGGTAGAGCCACACCAGCGAGCGCGGCGTGTAGAGCACGCGCTCGGTCATCACCCAGGCCGAGGGAAACTCGACCTTGGCGATGCGCACCTGCGTGCCCGCCGGCAGGGTGCGCTCGACGGGCCCGGGGTTGATGGGCTTGCCGTCGGGGCCCTCGAGCAACCTGACCAGCTCGGGGGAAACCGGGGTGATCAACCGCTTGGTGGCGTCACCGAAGAAGGGCGTGACGTACATCGAGACGCGCAGGAAGCGCTGATCGCCGTTGAGGCTGCGTTCGAGATCGGCGACCTGCGTGGGCGCGATCGCCACCTGCGCGGTCGCACAGCCGGTCACCAGGATCGCTGCCATCAGCCCCTGCATCAGCCTCACGTGGAGGAACCACCCGAGCCGCTGCTGCTCCCGCCGCTGGTGCCAGACCCCGAGGCCGCCGGAGTGGAAGGCGCCGCGGTGGGCGTGGTGGTGGTCGTGGTGGTGGCTGCCGTGGTGCTGCTCCCCGAAGACGAAGAAGCCGCCGTGGCCGACGAGTCTTTCTTGGTGCTCGCGTAGAGATCAGAGCCCCAGCCGCCGCCTTTGAGCTGGAAGCTGGTGCGGCTCATCATGCGGCTGAGCGCTTGCTCGTGACACTTGGGGCACTCGGTGGGCGAGGGGTCGCTCACCTTGTGCATCACCTCGAGCTCGTTCCCACACTTCTCACATCGGTATTCGTAGATCGGCACGTTGGGGTTACCTCTTGTCCTTGAGCCAGGGCTCGAGCAGCCCGAGTTTTTCCAGCGCTCGCCGCAGGCTTTCGGCATGGAGCGCGTGTTGCCGCGAAAGCATGTCCACCAGGGTGGGCACGGTGGTCGCGGCCTCCTTCACTTCTTCGATCAGCGCAGCGAGCTCCCGGGTGAGGTGCTGCTGAAATTTCCGTTCGATGCCGAGATCTTCGAGGTAGCGGCCGCGGAAGAGGAGCTCGAGCTGCAGCCCGAGGTTCTCCGAAGACAACGCTTCCTTGATGTAACGGTCTCGAACCTGCTCGACCTCGGAAGTAACGCCCAGCGCCCCGATCAGCTTCTCGAGCTCTTCGGCCGTTAAACCAAAGGCATGCGCAGCCCGGCTGAACGAACCCTTCGAATCGATCAGGGCCGTGAGCAGGCCTTCGCGCTCTTTCTTCTCGATGAGCTCGAACAGCGCGTGTTCTTCCAGCACGTCTTCCACGTCGCCCACGCTGAGCGTCTCGCCGCGTTTGCCGACGTAGCCCTGCTCGAAGGTGCGCATCAGCGCGATGCGGTGCGGCACCTGCTCGATCAACGCCACGACGGTCTCTTTGCCCTCGGGACGGAAGAGCGTCTCGAAGCTGGCGCGCGAGGGATCGACGGTGGTGAAGCGGCCTCGGGGCGCGGGCAGGTTGCGCTTGGGGAGGAACGCGGTGCCGGGCAAGGGCACGGCGTGCACCTCGCGATCGAACTCACCCGCGCGGCGTTTGTGCGGGGCGATCTTCTCTTTGAGGCTCAGGCCTCGCGCCTTCCTCTCGCGGGGGGCGGAAGGCGCGGGCGGGGGCAGGTTGATGGCCGGCTTCGACTGGGTCAGCACGGGCAGCCCAGGTCCCTTCGGCGGCTTGCGGTCGCGCGTCGCCTTGCGGACCTCTTCGTAATACCCGGTCTGTTCGCGCTCGGCGGCGACGCTCGTCTTGGTGCCGAGGATCACGTCGACCAGCGCGAAGGGCCCCAGGCGGGCGGTGGGCTCGGCGTCGGTGAGCTGCCGAACGCGGGTGTCGTCGTCGTCGTCGAGCAACGCCAACGCGTCGCGCACCAGCCCCGGAGAGGCAGGTGCCTTGGCCCGTCGGCAGAAGTCAGCGACCGCCACCGCGACCGGCGTCGGAACGTCTTCAGGGAGTCTCTTGCGCTGCAAGTCCATCATCGCGGTGTCCAAAGGGTGCCGCCGTGCGTATAAGCAGTCTTCGGAACCTGTCAATGAACGCCAAGCCCGAGACGTCAGACGAGCCCAGCGTCGTCGGAGTCCGTGTCCGCCCCGCCTGGTCACTCGCGCTCTATGCGCTCCTGGTCCTTTCGGCCGGGGTGGCTTTCTACGCCCAGCGCACGCCGGGCATCGACCCGATGGTGGCGCGCCTCGCCCCCTGGCTCTTCCTGGTCTTCGCGGTGGGCTTCTCGATCTACCGGCTGGCCCTGGTCGCGGCGCGGCGGTACTCGCCCTTCAAGGCCTTCATTCAGATGTTCCTGGCGGCGCTGTTCTTCCTGCTGCTCCTCTTCCCCCGGGTCGAAGGTCCGCTCGACGAGAACCCGCTGTTCATGCACCGCGACGATCGCGTGCGAGCGCAGGCGGCCGAGCTGACGGGGTGGCGCGGTGATGAGAAGCAGGGCCCTGCGTTGGTGAAGCTGCTGGCCGACCCAGCACCTGCAGTTCGTACGGCAGCGCACGACGCGCTGGTGAAGCTCAACGGAGGCGTCGATCTCGGCCTGACAGCCGACGCCTGGGGGAAGCGCTTTCCATGACCGGTACCGGCGTGTCGTCGTCACAACGTGAAGAGCTCGATCGCATTCTCGACCGCTACATGGCGGAGCGCGGGCTCAAGTCGACGCGCCAGCGCAGCCTGATCATCGACATCTTCTTCGACATGCACGGGCATCTCTCGGTGGAAGACGTCTGGTCGCGCGTGCGGCAAGACGATCCGCGCGTGTCGGTGGCCACGGTCTACCGCACCATGAAGCTGCTCTCGGAGAGCGGGCTGGCGCACGCGCGCAACTTTGGCGACGGGCAGACGCGCTATGAGCCGGCGGTCGGCCGCGAGCATCACGACCACCTGATCTGCACGCGCTGCGGCACCATCATCGAGTTCGAGAACGACCAGATCGAGCGCATGCAGGACGCGGTGGCCAAGCGGCACGGCTTCAAGGTGACCTCGCACAAGATGGAGCTCTACGGGTTGTGCAAGAGCTGCCAGAAGGCCACCGAGCACAGCGCGTGATCTCGCGCCGCGGGCTGTTGTGGGCGGGGCTGGCCGCGGGGTGTGCTCGAAACAACGAGTCGACGCTGGCCGATTTCCGCACGTTCATGAGCGCGCTGCCGCGGCAGACCGCGGGCATCGTGCCGTTCGAGCCGTGGAAGCTGGAGGGCAAGGTGGTGCTGGTCACCTTCATCGCCACCTGGTGCTTCCCGTGCCTGACCGAGCTGAGGGTGATCAACCGGTTGGAATCGGATCATTCGGCCAAGGGCTTCGCGAACGTGCTGGTGGGGATGGATCTCGAGGGCCGGCAGGTGCTCGAGCCGTTCGCCGCGGGCTACAAGCTGACGGTGCCGTTGATCATCGGCGACGATCGCATTCGGTCGGGTGAGACGGTGTTCGGGCGCATTCGCGAGCTGCCCAGCCGGCTTTTGTTCGGGCGCAGTGGCGAGCTGGTGGTGGGGTTCTCGGGTGTCGCGCAGTACGAGAACCTCGATCGGCTCGTCGTCGCGGAGCTCGCCAGGAAGTAGAGAGGGTTCGCCGATACGCAATTGAGAACACCGTTCTCATCGAGCGCAGTCGAGACGCCAATTCCGTGGGTTCATGCGCCTGAAGGTGCGTGGCGTTTCTTGATTCTCGGCAGTGCTCGCTTCGCGCAGGCCTCTGAGCTTCGGGCGAGGAGGTTTTCGGGAGCAATTGGGTGCGTTCAGGAGAGTTCGGGCGCCCTCGTACAGGGGGCTGTACGCCCGCGCCCCGCGTCGAAGCGTGGCTGAATTCGCGCACGAAAAGCCCGCAGAGAGAGGCCTGTTCGCGTCGTGCTGGGGTGGGAAACCGCCAAGCACCACCGTCCCCAGGGCCTTGTCGTTCCCTCGCCTGAACGCAAAACAGCCACCGCACTCCCGAGGAGCACGGTGGCTGCTTCACTGCACGACGATCACGCCTGAGCGGTCGGGGTGACTTCAGCTGCCGGCGCTTCCGCAGCCGCAGCCGCAGCAGGAGCCGCAGGCTCTTCCACGTGCGTGGCCGGAGCAGCCTCGAGCTTCGCGCGGGCATCAGCCTCAGCCGCGTCATCAGCCGCGAACTTCGCCTTCACGCTCGAGTCGCTGCTGGCGATCTCTTCGGCGTTCAGCTCGAGACGGCCGGCATCGACGCCCGACTTCTTCTCGAGATCCTTGATCGCGCGCTTGAGCAGATCGCTCTCGACCAGCGTGCGGTTGAGGCGCATCTCGACGGCGCGGTACTTGTCACGAGCGAGCTCAGCCTCTGAGTACACGCGCTTGCTGTCGCGCTGGTGGCGATCGAGCTTGGCCTTGAGGCTCTTGAGCTCGCGGTCGAGCTCGTTGGCCTTCTTGCGGTCGGCCGACGAGCTGGCCTCGAGACGCGCGATGCGATCTTTCTCCACGTCGGAGAGCTCGCGGATGACGCGGGTGATCACTTCCTGCGGGCGCTCGACCTTCACTTCTTCTTTCTTCTCGGTCGGCTCGGCGGCGACGGCGGCAGGGCGGGGCTTGTTCTTCGTGTCGGCCTGGGTCTTCAGCTTCTGGATGTCCGCCAGGGCGGTGGCCAGCTCAGCGCGGGTGCTCTCGAGCTGGATCGACGCGGCGCGCTCGACTTCGGCGCGGGCCTTCACCAGATCGTCGCCCGACTTTTCGGTCTCGCGCTGATCGTGGAGCTTCTTCTTCGTGCTCTTGAGCTCATCCTTCAGCTCGGCCTGGGCCTTCTTGACCTCTTCCAGTTCGCGCTTCTTCTTGTCGAGGTCAGCCTCGAGCTTGCGAGCGCGGTCATCATCAGAGCGGTTCTCGCTCTTCGAAGCCGTCGAGGTGTTGGCCGTGGCCTGCGCTGACGGCTTGGCGCCGCCACCGATGAGGCCGAGGTTGAAAGCCAGGCTGATCGCGAGAGCGATGCCGAGCAGAATGAGGACTGGGGTCACGTTGAGGCTCCTGGAGGAATACGACGCGGGTCCTCTACAGCAAGGGGGGGCCCCGCGAAACCCCCGTCAGCGCATCTGGAGCCGCCGCTGCATGGGGTCCTCAATGGACGGGTGGGTTTACGAACAGGCCAGCCCGCCGCGCAACCTGCCCACCCAGCCGGTCGGCCATGTATATGTGCGGCATGTCTGGGCTCTTCATCACCGACGAACAGATCGCTGAGGCGAGGCAGCTCGCTTCCGACATCACCGACCCGATCTTCGACCTGATCTCGAAGAACACCACCATCTCCGTCGAGCGCACGGTGCTGCGCTGGTTCGGCGTCGATGGCGTTGGCAACCTGGGCGCGCCCCTGGTCAACCTGATGTGCGATCGGCTCAAAGAAGCCGGCGTGCTCAACAAGGGCGCTGCCTATTGGTACGGCCGGGCGCTGCGCATGGGCGCCAGCAGCCCGCTCGACGCCGTGGAAAGGCTCACCTCGGCGCCGCTGGAGACGCTCAAGCCGCTCGCGCCCGCCGAAGAAGCGAAGCTGCGCGACGAAGTTCGCGCCGAAGCGCGCGCGGCCGTCGAAGAGCTCAAGAACCGGGTGGCCCAGCGCAACGATCTCAAGCGCGAGTTCCCCATGGCCGCCGCGCCGCACAAGTACGTGATCGTCGCGACCGGCAACATCTTCGACGACGTCGACCAGGCGCGCGCCGCGGCCCAGGCAGGCGCCGACGTGATCGCCGTGATCCGCTCGACCGCGCAGTCGCTGCTCGACTACGTGCCGCAAGGCGCGACCACCGAGGGCTATGGCGGCACCTACGCCACCCAGGAAAACTTCCGCGTGATGCGCGAGGCGCTCGATGACGAGAGCCGCAAGCTCAAGCGCTACGTCGAGCTGACCAACTACTCGTCGGGTCTGTGCATGTCGGAGATCGCCTTCATGGCGGCGTGGGAGCGGCTCGACATGCTGCTCAACGACGCGATGTACGGAATTCTGTTCCGCGACATCAACATGCGCCGCACCTTCATCGATCAGTACTTCTCTCGCCGCATCTGCGCGATGGCCGGCCTCATCATCAACACCGGCGAAGACAACTACATCACCACCGCCGACGCCTTCGACGCCGCGCACACGGTGATCGCCAGCCAGTTCATCAACGAGTGTTTCGCCAAACGTGCTGGCCTCGCCGACTGGCAGCTGGGCATCGGCCACTCGTACGAGATCGACCCGCACCAGCCCGACACGCTCTTGCTCGAGCTCTCTCAGGCCATGCTGGTGCGAAGGTGTTTCCCCGACGCACCGCTCAAGTACATGCCGCCCACCAAGCACAAGGAGACCGACATCTTCTTCAGCCACGCCTACGACGTGATGGCCGACCTGGTCGCAGTGTGGACGAACCAGGGCATTCAGCTGCTGGGCATGATGACCGAGGCGATGCACACGCCGCTGCTCGCCGATCGGTACGTCGCGCTGAAAGCGGCCACGTACATCCACAAGGCCGCGCGGGGCATCGACCAGGAGTTCACGGTGCGCGAAGACGGCAAGATCGCCAACCGCGCCCGCTTCGTCTTCAACAACGCGCTGCAGTTGCTGCGCGAGTGCCACGGCGACGGCATGGTGGCCGCCATCGGCCGCGGCCGCTTCGGTGACGTCAAGCGCACCGAGACCGGCGGCAAGGGGCTCGACGGCGTGGTGGAAAAGGCGTCGGATTACTTCAACCCGTTCCTCGAGCTGATGGAGGGCAAATAAATGCTCGCACTCGCACTGACCCTGTCGCTGTCCCTCGGCGCTTCGGATTCGCTCGGAAGACAGACGTTGCTCGGGATCAACTTCAGGGCGCCTTCGCAGTGGAACAAGTCGCAGCCTGACGCGAACTCGCTCACCTGGGCCGACCCCGATTCGGGCGCCGAGCTGGCCATCACCGTGTACCCCGTCGACCCCCAGCGCCCGGCGAACACCTGCCTCACCCAGATGGTCGATGCGCTCGGCACCGAGGGCTTCACCCCCGCGACCATCGGCACCCAGCCGGGGTCCAAGAAGATCACGACCGACTACGTGGGGCAGGGTGAAGAGGCGAAGATTGAAGCCAACAAGGTGACCACCACCACCGTGCTCGGCTGTAACGGCAAGACGAAGTGGGTGATGACGTGGACGGCGAAGACCACGCAGGGCGGGCGCTTTGGGCCGATCCTCAAGCGCGTGCTGGACTCCATCGGCTACGGGAAGTGATCAGATGACTCGCGAAAAGCAGCTCATTCGTGCCTACGGCGATCGACGCGATGACGGGATCATTCAGATCTCGTTCACGCTCCCGGTGGCGACCTCGGAAAAGGCCAAAGAGGCCGCGCAGCTCTATTGCAAGAAGCTCGGCCTCACCGACGTGAAGGTCGCCGCCGCCGAG
>JBKJSE010000391.1:0-8935 GCA_046595925.1 Archangium sp.
AACGAAGAAGGCACCGTGGATCTCCTCACCGCATTGAGCAACAAGTCGGACTATTCGAAGACGCAGCTGCAGTTGATCGTCGGCGCCTGGGTGATGAGCGCGATGGTCGAGGGCAAGCAGAAGATCGACCTCACCAACGGCGACGTGTCGGAAGACGACTACGACAAGACGTCGATCTATTCGCTGCTCTATGCCCTCTACCGATCCATGGGCACGGTGCGCGCGGGCAAGGGCGAGCCGTACGAATTCACCTTCAACACCTGGGGCTACACCTGGCCGGCCACCTGGGGCCCAGCGCCGGTCTCGGCGAGCGACCCCCAGTTGATGGGGAAGAACGCGTACGCGGGGCTGTACCACTTCGCGCTCGCGCAGGAATACATCAAGGCCCGCGACGGCAAGGTGCACATCATCGAGATGGGCTGCGGCACCGGGGCGGGCGCGCACTTGATTTGCTCGAAGCTCCTCCCCAGGTGCACCTACGAGGCGGTGGACATGCAGCAGGCCGGCATCAACTCCTGCAAGCGCAAGTTCGTGCCCGAGCTGAAGGGGCGGCTGGTGGCCACCTGCGGCGACGCCACCAGGCTCACCATTCCCGACGGCTCAGCGGACTTCGTGGCCGTCAACGAGACCCACGTCACCGAGATGCCAGGCCGGGCCACCGAAGAGGACGAGCGCTTCTTCAAGACCGCCTACCAGATGCTCAAACCCGGCGGGTTCCTGGTGTGGGGCAACGCCATCCCCGACTCGACCTGGAAGCCGTGCTTCGACCTGCTGGGTACGATCGGCTTCACGATGATCGAGAGCTGCGACGTGACCAGAGAGGCGGTCAAGGCGCGCGACGAAGACCGGGCGCGCATCGACTCTTATGTGGAGCAGTTGATCTCGACCTTTCACGGCTTCAAGATCCCCATCGTGGGGGCCAGGCGGAGCGCGTTGGCCGCCGTGGCGCTGAAGAACTTCTCGCGCAACCCGGGCACCCGGCTCTACGACAACATGGTGGACGGAACTGACTCCTACAAGGTGTCGCTGCTGCAGAAGCCCCTCGTCGTCCAGGCCTGAAAGCGTTGCTGGACGTCTTCGTCACCTCCACCAAGCGGCTGTTCGTTCCCTTCCTCGCGGGGGCGGTGTTGCTCGCCGCCGCCGTGTGGTTCCGGCACTGGCGCCACCGCACCTCGCTGTGGGGCTGGCTCTTCCCGCGAAAGATCTGGCTCCACCCCTCGTCGCTGCTCGACCTGCGTCTGGCCCTCTTCCGCACTGCGCTCGAGGGTCTCCTGGTGGCGCCCTTCGCGATCCCCGTCACCGCCGGGGCGCTGGCCCTCGCCCGCCTGCTGTGGGCGCACGTCGGCCTGGCGCCCGAGGTCCTGAACCTGAGCCGCGTGACGGTGACCGCGCTCTTCAGTGTCACCGCCTTCTGTGCCGAAGACCTCGGGCGGTACCTCGTTCACCGACTGGCGCACCGGGTGGGCCCGCTGTGGGAGCTCCACAAAGTGCACCACTCGGCCGAGGTGATGACGCCGCTGACCGTGTACCGCACGCACCCGATCGAGAGTGCGCTGATGCGCGCGGGCGCAGCGGGTTCATTGATGCTGGTGGCGGCGATCTTCATCTGGCTCTTCCCCGGCCGCGTCGCCGCGTGGGAGATCGGCGGCGTCTACGCTCTCTCGTTCGTGTGGACGGCTGCGGGTGCCAACCTGCGTCACAGCCACGTGTGGTTCCCGTATCCCGCGTGGCTCGAGCGGGTGCTCATCAGCCCCGCGCAGCACCAGCTCCACCACGCGGTCGACCCGCAGCTCCATCACCGCAACTACGGCTCGGCGCTGGCGATCTGGGATCTGGTGGGCGGCACGCTGCGGTTGTCGGGCGCGCGTGGACGCCTCGTGTTCGGCCTGCCAGCCGACCAGCAGAACCATGCGCGCACGGTGCGGTCGGCCCTCTGGCACCCGCTGGTGTGCGCCGCGCGGCGCCTTGTGAGATGAATTCTCTTTGAGAAGGAGTCAGGTCTCGCCGCCAGCCAATTCCTCGAGCCGTGTCGCGTCGAGCACTCTCGGCACACGACCCGTGGTGATGACTCCCGCTTCCTCCAACACGCGCAAGCAGCGCGAGAGTGTCTCGGGCCGCACCCCCAGCAGCGCGGCCACGTGCCGCTTCGAGAACGGAGCGTTGCGAATTGAAGAGATGATTCCGCTGTTCTGCGCGAGGAAACGCGTGACGCGTGCCATCGCAGAACCACTGCGCTGCTCGGCGTCGCGGCCCACTCGGAGCAACTCATCGAGCATCAGCTCGAGCAGCGCATGGGTGCCCGCGGCCACGTGAGGCGAGCTGGCCGTGCCGTTGCTTCGCAGACCCGTGTGCTGCAGGACGGTGATGGGCGTCGCCGTACAGACGACAGAATCGGTGAGCGCCTCCATCGAGGCCGACGTGCTCTGGCCGCGCAATGCCTCGAAGCCCAGCAGCGACCGGGGCCCTCGCACCGCCGTCGCCAGCTCGTCACCAGATACGTCGGTGGTGCTCATTCCGAGCACGCCGCTCTTCACGAAGACGAGTTCGTTCGGCACATCGCCCTGCGCCCACAACTGTGTTCCACGCGGGACCTGCCGGCTGATGAACGCGCAGCTGCCCGCCGCTCCCAACGGGCACTCCAGACAGGACGGAATCTCGGGCTCGACCATGGTCTCTCCTTCAGCTCAGGCGATGCCCGAGCGCGAGCGGGCAGAAAGACGGCGAGCACAAGCGCGGATGAGGTTGTGTCTCAAGGGGGGAATCTCCAGTGCCATCGCCGTGCCACCCTGGATTTCCCCCGGGAACCCTCTGCGCCGCAACGCTGGAAGCTGAAGGGCCGACCCGGAGTGGTTCACCTGTGTTCCGATGTGAAACAAGTTTCAGCCCTCGCGGTCTCGGCGTGATCCTGATCAAGGCAGCGCCAGCGGGCGGGTGTTGAGAGAGGGCCCATGCCTTTTCCCTGCGCGCTCTCCCTTCTCCGCGGTCCTCCGCTTCCGAGCGTGCTGCCTGCGACGCTGTGGGAAGTGCTCGAAGCGGGTGACGCCACCGCGCCGTGGCTCGTGTTCCATACGGGCGCCACGCGGACCCACCTGAGCCGCAGGGAGCTCAGGGGGCGCGCGCTGAGTTGGGCCGCGGCGCTGACGCAGGCCGCTCGTCTCGAGCCCGGCAGCCGGGTGGGCGTGCTGCTCCCGAACGGGCCCGACTTCGTGGCCGCCTTCTTCGCCGCTCAAGCGTTGGGCGCAGTCGCGGTCCCGCTCCCGTGGCCGGTGGTGGACGGAGCACCCGACCGGTTGCTCGAGTCGTTGCGGCCGATGCTGCGGCGCGCGCGCCTCGACGTGTTGGCCACCACGCCTTCGTGCGCAGGCGTGGAATGGGGAACGCCCACCGTCACGACTCTGCTCGACGCTCGTGGACTGAAGGCCAGGCCGAACGAAGGCACGGCCTTCCTGCAGTTCACCTCGGGCTCCACGGCTGATCCCCGCGGGGCGACCATCTCGCAGCGCGCGGCGATCGCTTCGGCGACGGCGATGGCCCACGCGCTGCAACTCGGCCCCTCGGACATCGGCGTCTCGTGGCTGCCCTTCTTCCACGACATGGGGCTCGTCGGAGTGCTGCTCACCTCGCTCGTCGCGCAGTTTCCCGTGCACGTGCTGCGACCGGGAGACTTCTTGCTCAGGCCCCGTCGCTGGCTCGAGCTGGTGAGCTCGGAGCGCGCGACGCTCACCGTGGGCCCCAACTTTGCGTGGGAGCTGGTGGCACGGCGCGTTTCACCCGAGGGCCTCGACCTCTCGTCATTGCGCTGTGCACTCAACGGGAGCGAGCCCATTCACCGCACGACGATCGATCACGTCGCCGAGAAGTTCGCGCCGGCAGGCTTCAAAGCGAAGTCGATGCTGTCCGTGTACGGGCTGGCCGAAGCGACGCTGGGCGTGGCGTTCTCGCGGCCCGATGCCCCGGTGGCGGATCTGGAGTTCGAGGGTCGGCAAGTGCCCTCTGTCGGCAGCGTGCTGCCGGGTCTCGAGCTGAAGGTGATCGACGCCGCGGGACAGGTCAGGCCCGAGGGCGAGCAGGGCGAGCTGTGCGTGCGCGGCGCGAGTGTGATGGACGGGTACTGCGATCACCCTGAAGCCAGCGCAAGCGCGCTGCAGGGCGGCTGGTTGCGCACCGGTGATCTCGGAGTGGTGCGCGACGGCGCCGTGTTCGTCACGGGCCGCGAGAAGGACCTGGTGATTCAGGCGGGCCGTAAGTTCCACCCCTACGACATCGAGCGCGTCGTGGCGGCGATGGTGGACGCGACTCCGAACGGTGTCGCCGCGGTTGCGCGACCCGACCCGACTCTCGGCAGCGAGGCGCTCGTGGTGGTCGTCGAGCTGCGGCGGCAGTCGGGCGCGATTGACCCGATGCAGATCAAGGGTGAGTTGTTGCGGGTGCTGGGCGTGCGGGCGGACTCGATCATCTACGTCCCTGCGGGCTCGTTGCCGCGCACGACGAGCGGCAAGGTGAAGCGGCGCGCGCTGGCGCTCGGCGGAGGTGTCGCTTGACGCCGGTGAGCCCTTTGCCTCGCAAGGAAAAGGCGCCCCTCGTGATGGTGCTCGGCGCCGGCGGCTTTCTGGGCCTCAACACCGTGCGCGCTTTCCTCGACGCCGGCATCACCCCTCGGTGCGGTCGTCGTGAGCGCGGCAACGTGCTGGGCCTGCGCGGGCTGGGTGCGCCGCTGGTGGTGACCGATTTCACCGCCCCGCACTCACTGCGTGAGGCCTTCGAAGGCGTCGACGTGCTGGTGCACGCCGCTGCGCACTACCCGCGGCTGTCCCTCGAGCCCCAACAGACCCTGGCCCGCGGTCTGGCAGAGCTCGACGCCGTGCTCGAGGCCGCCTCAGCCGTGGGCGTGCGCCGGCTCGTCTTCGTTTCCAGCACGGCGACCGTGGCGCCCCGCGAAGGCGAAGCGTCCACCGAAGACGACGTCTTCGCTACCTGCCCGGACTGGGGCACCTACCACGCGCTCAAGTGGCACCTGGAGCGCCGTGTCCAGGAAGCGCGAAAGCTCGAGGTGGTGGTCGCTTGCCCTGCCGCCTGTCTGGGTCCGTTCGATTGGAAGGTGGGGACCTCCTCGCTTCTGCTGGCCACCGCCAGAGGCGTACCGCCTGCGCATCCCCTCGGGAGCATCACCACCGTCGACGCGCGTGACGTCGCGCGAGCGCTCGTGATGCTGGCCACCGCAGCCGATCCTCCCCGGCGCCTGCTGCTGGCCAACGAGAGCGCCGACGCTCACGAACTCTTGTGCTCGGTGGCGCAGCGCTACGGCGCGCCGGTGCCCCCTGCGGCGCTCAGTCCAGTCGCGGCGCGCAGACTCGCCGACACGCTGGAAGAAGCCGCGGCGAATCACGGCGGCCGGCCCGCGCTCGCACGCGAGCTGGTGGACCTGATCGTGCACGCACCGCAGGTCGACGCTTCGCGCAGCCGCGCACTCGGCCTCCGGTACCGGCCGCTCTCCGACACCCTCGACGCCTGGGACTCGTGGGCCCAGCGAATGGGGTTCATCCCCCGCCCACGAATGGACCTGCCCGCATGAACGACGAAGTCCTCACCAACCGCATCGTGTCGATGGTGGCGCAGCTCACCACCGTCAAGCCGTCCGACATCCGCTCCGAGCATCGACTTCGTGAAGACCTGGGCCTCGACTCGGTTTGTTCCATGGAGTTGCTCTCGATGCTCGCCGAGGAGCTGGAGCTCGACGTGCCCATGGAAGAAGCCGCGCACGTCACCACGGTGGCGGCCACGGTGGAGATGGCGCGACGGCACCTCGCGCTCAAGCAGGCCGCCGCGTCATGAACGACGACGTGGTCAAGCCCCTGCTGCGCAGCGTGCGCGACTTCGCCAGGGCCCACATTCGCGCGCTGGAGATCGATCGCGGCCACGCCATGCCGCCCGAGGTGCTGCAAGGCTTGGGTGAGCTGGGGCTCTTCGGCGTGACCATCCCCACCGAGTGGGGTGGCGCCGGGTTGTCCGCGCTCGACGCCACCCAGGTGATCATTGCGCTGGCTGAGGTCGACCGTTCGGTGGCCACCACGGTCGGGCTCCATCTGGGCCTGGGCACACGCGGCCTGGTGGCCTGGGGCTCAGGCGCGCAGCGAGAACGCTGGCTGCCTCTGCTGGCTACGGGTGAAGTGATCGCGGCCTTTGCCACCACCGAGCCCGGGGCCGGCAGCGATCTCTCGGCGCTCGAAGCGGTCGTGACGGCGGGCCCCGGTGGCGAGCTGCGGCTCTCGGGTACCAAGCTCTACGTGACCAACGGCGGCTTCGCTTCCCTGCTCACCGTCACGGCCCGCACCCCGGGGCTCGGCGGGGCGGCGCGCGGTACCAGTCTGCTGCTCATCGACCCGAAGGCGCGCGGGGTGGAGCGTCAACCCGAGGAGCGGAAGCTGGGGCTGCGCGGCTCTTCCACCACCGGCTTCACGTTCGAGGAGGTCGAAGTGACACCCGGCTCGTTGCTGGGAGAGCCAGGCCATGGCGCCTCGCAGTTGGTGCATGTGCTCTCGTGGGGAAGGCTGTTGCTCAGCGCGGGCTGTGTGGGCACCGCGCGGTCAGCGATCACCGCGGCGCTCGCGCACGTGCACCACCGCCGCCAGTTCCGCCGCACGCTGGTGCAACAGGAAGTGGTGCAGCACTCGCTGGCCCGCGCCGCTGCGCTGCTCTTCGGAATGGATGCGCTGGTTCGCGCCACCGCGGCCGCAGAGCACGACTGGCCGCGGCTCGCGCGCCTGAGCACCAGCGCCAAGGTCTTCTGCAGCGAGGGCGCGTTCGAGCTCGCTGACCTGGCGATCCAGCTCCACGGCGGGAGCGGCTACATCGAAGACACGGGCATGGCGCTGCTGATGCGCGACGCACGCGTCACCCGCATCTTCGAGGGCGCCAACGACGTGCTGCTCACCCACGCCGGGCTGCTCGAGCTCACCGAGGCGGCCGCTCGACCTGGGAACCCGGAGCTCGCGACGCTGTGGAGCGGCGTGGCTTCGCGGCGCGAGGCGAGGGGGCTGGGGGTTCGAGCGCTCGCTTGCCGAGCCGATCAGCACGCACTGGGGCGCGCCGTGATCTGGCGAGACGCCGCCACCGCCGCGACGGCCCTGGCTCGAACGCCGTTGGAGCAGGCCGCTGCTGCGCTCCTTCGCGACGAAGCGCTCAACGTCACCAACGCCCATCCACTTCGCCTGGCGCCCACCCAAGTGCTCGTCGCAGGCCTCCTGGAGGGGGCCCTTCCGTGAAGATTCTCTTCGTCTATCCCCGCTTTTCCCGTCACGCCGAGGCCCACCCCGAGCTGCGCCAGTGGGTGCCCATGAACGAGTACCTGGGCTCTCCCTCGCTGGGCATCGCCGCCATCGCCGCGGTGACCCCCGACGACATCGTCCTCGAGTTCCGTGACGACAGGCTCACGCCCGCCGACACGCCGACCGACGCCGACGTGGTGGCCTTCAGCTTCTTCACGCCCGCGGCCAGGCGCGCAATCGAGCTGGCGAGCTACTTCCGCGAGTTGGGCAAGAAGACCATCGCCGGGGGCATCTTCCCCACGATGATGCCCGAGCTCTGCGAGCAGCACTTCGACGCGGTGGTGGTGGGCGAAGGCGAGCCTGTCTGGGCGCAGGTGCTGGCCGACGTGCGCAGCCGCTCGCTCCAGCGCCGGTACAAGGCCCCGAAGACGCAGAGCCTCGAGACGATCCCGCTGCCGCGCGTGGACCTCTATCTCGAGAAGGAGGCGGGCCACTTTCAGCCCGACGACTACCCCGTTCAGCTTTCCCGCGGCTGCCCGATGACCTGCCAGGCGTGCGTGTTGCCCTTCTCCATGACGCGCTCGCTGCGTCACTTTCCGCTCGATCACGTCGTGGGGCAGCTGGAGCAGTTGGCGAGGCGCGGCAAGCGCGCCTGCCTCACCGAGGACACCAGTTGGTTCCCCGGCGCCAACGCCAGGGCGCTGCGTCAGCTCTTCGAGCGAATCATCGCGCGCGGCGCGCCGGCGACCATCAGCTACATCGGCATCTCCATGCCGCTGATCCTGACCTCGAGCGCTGAGATGCTCGGGCTGGCGAAGCAGGCGGGCGTCGACATGTTCTACCTGGTGGGCGGGTTCGATCCCGTGACGCGGGGGGCCTTCACCGGGAAGGATCAGAAGAACCTGGGGCGCGCCTATGACGCGGTCAGGAAGAGCCTCGATGCGGGCATCGAGCCGTACACCTCGTTCCTCCTCGGGAACGACGAAGACGACGAAGGCACCGTCGATCGCATGTTGGAATTCGCGGCTCGCAGCGGGATCACCAAGGCCGAGTTCGCGATCTTCACTCCGTACCCGGGCACGCCCGCATGGACGCGGCTCGAGGCCGAGGGGCGGATCTTCGATCGGGACTGGAGCCACTACAACGACACCACCTGCGTGTTCGAACCCAGGCAGATGTCCGCTGAGCAGGTGACCGAGGGATACCTGCGCTTGTGGCGGGAGTTCTACGCGGGCAAGGACTTCTCGAACCAAACCGTCGCTGAGCGGACCATTCAGTTCTGATGAGCACGCACGCGCTGGTGCTCTTCCTTCATGTGCTGGGCGCGACCGTGTGGACGGGTGGTCACCTGGTGCTCGCGATCGTCGTGCTGCCCCGCGCGCTCCGGTCTCGTACCATCGCCGAGCTGAGCGCCTTCGAGCAGCAGTTCGAGCGCATCGGGATCCCCTCGCTGGTGACGCAGATCCTCACCGGGGTTTGGTTGGCGACCGATCTCGTACCGCCGTCTGGGTGGTTCGATACCGGTTCCCCCATCGCACGCGCGGTGCTGCTCAAGCTGGGGCTGTTGTTGCTCACGGCCCTGCTGGCGGCCGACGCACGCCTGCGCGTCATCCCGCGACTGACGCCCGAACGTCTGGTGAGCCTGGCGTTTCACATCATTCCGGTGACGG
>JBKJSE010000161.1:0-8568 GCA_046595925.1 Archangium sp.
CAGAAGCCCGCAGCGGGAAGCCTGGTGGACAAGGGAACCCGCATCACCGTGGAGCTGGCAGGACAATTGCCAGCTTCACCTCGTTGAAGGCCGCCTCGCGCGGTCAGGAAGACACAGCTTCATGAAACTCACAGAGCTGCTTGCTGGTGTTGGAACGGAACCCGTCGCCTCCACGAAGGCGAAGGCCGACATCACCGGCATTTGCGCCGATTCGCGTCAGGTCAAGCCGGGCGATCTCTTCATCGCGGTGCCCGGCACCAAGTCAGATGGTCTGCAGTACGCGCACGAGGCCGTGCAGCGGGGCGCCGTCGCCGTGTTGTCCGAGAAGACCATCTCGGGGCTGACCGTGCCGCTCTTCGTCACCCCTTCGGCGCGGAAGGCGCTCGCGTTGGTGGCAGGCAACTTCTACGGCAACCCCGCCCGCGAGCTGGTGCTGCTGGGCATCACCGGCACCAACGGCAAGACCACCACCGCCTGGTTGGTCGAGAGCATCATGTTGGCCGGCATGAACAGCGTCGGGCTGTTCGGCACCATCGGCATTCGTTTCTCCGGACAGAGCCGCGAGGCGACGCACACCACGCCCGACCCGATCTCGCTGCACAAGCTCTTCCGCGAGATGGTCGACGCGGGGGTCGACACCGCGGTGATGGAGGTCTCGAGCCACGCCCTGAGCCAGGATCGGGTGCACGGCTTGACCTTCAAGGCCGCGGGCTTCACCAACCTCTCTCGCGATCACCTCGACTACCACAAGGACATGGAGGCCTACTTTCAGGCCAAGCGCCGCCTCTTCACGGAGAACCTCTCGCCCGGTGGCCTCGCCGTCGTGAACGCCGACGACACGGGCACGAACCGTGTCTACAACGAGATGCGGCAGCTCAAGCGCCAGTCGTGGAAGTTCTCACGCGCGGGCGCGGGTGAGCTCTCGGCGTCGAACGTCGAGTTCACGACGGGTGGCATCAAGGCGACCTTGAAGACGCCCGCGGGCGACATCGTCGTGAAGTCCGGGCTCATCGGCGCGCACAACCTCGACAACATCCTCTGCGCCGCGGGCATCGCGCTGGCAGCCGGTGCGTCGCGTAAAGACGTGCAGGAAGGCATCGAGCGCGTCGTGCGCGTGCCCGGCCGCATGGAGCGCGTGGAGAAGGGCGGCATCACCGCGCTCGTCGACTACGCGCACACCGATGATGCGCTCACGCGCGCGGTCGAGTCGGCGCGGGCGATCACCAAGGGCAAGCTCATCGTGGTGTTCGGCTGTGGTGGCGATCGCGACACCGGCAAGCGCCCGTTGATGGGCGAGGTCGCTTCGCAGGCCGATCTGCCGATCGTCACCAGCGACAACCCGCGCACGGAAGATCCCGACGAGATCATTCAGGACATCATTCCGGGGCTCGAGAAGAGCGGCCAATTGCGGCGGATGAGCCCGGCGAAGTTCAAGACGGGTGAGAAGGGCTACCTGGTCGAGGCCGATCGCAAGGCGGCCATCGCGCTCGCGCTGTCTCTGGCGAAGCCCGGAGACACCGTGCTGATCGCCGGTAAGGGCCACGAAACCTATCAAGAGGTCGACGGCGTGAAATCGCACTTCGACGATCTCGAAGAAGCACGCAAAGCGCTGGGAGTCTGAGGGGCAAGCCCAAATGACAGCCAGATTCAACGACCAGGAAGTCCTCGACGCCACGCTCGCCACCAAGACCCGAGCGGGCACAGCCCTGTCGTACGAAGCTGTCTGCACCGACACCCGCCAGCTCACCGAAGGCTGTCTGTTCGTCGCGCTCAAGGGTGATCGCTACGACGCCCACGAGTTCCTCGAACAGGCCGTCAAGGACGGGGCCGCGGGCCTCGTGGTCAACGAAGGCCGGGCCGCCTCACTGCAGGCGCAGAACGTCGCCGTCTACGAAGTCAAAGACACGCTCTTCGCGCTCGGCAGGCTCGCGCGTTTTCACCGCGATCGTTTCAAGATCCCCCTCTGCGCGGTCACCGGTAGCAACGGCAAGACCACCACGAAGGAACTGGTCGCCAGCATCCTCTCGATGCGAGGCCCCACGCTCAAGACGCACGGCAATCTCAACAACGAGATCGGCGTACCGCTGACCTTGTTCGGGCTCGATCAGACGCACGTCGCCGCGGTCATCGAGATGGGCATGAACCACCTCGGCGAGATCGCGCGCCTCACCGACATCGCGAGGCCCGACGCTGGGCTCATCACCGTCGTACAGCCGGCGCACCTCGAAGGCGTGGGCAGCATCGAAGGCGTGGCGAAGGCGAAGGCCGAGCTCTTCCACGGCCTCAGCCGCGCCAGCATCGCGGTGGTCAACCTCGACGACCATCGCATCGCCCACGAAGCGTTGAGCGTGAGCGCGAAGAAGCTGACCTGGGGCCGTGCTCCTGAAGCCGACGTGCGCCTCATGTCGGTCGAGCCGCAAGGCCGCGACGGGCTCTCTCTGCGCATCGGCTACGGGGGCAAGGAGTACTCCACCGCGCTGCACCTCGTCGGCGATCACAACGCGATGAACGCCACCGGCGCCTTCGCGCTGGCCATCGCGCTCGGCTACTCGCCCGAAGAATGCGTACGTGGCCTGGAAGCCGCACAAGCGCACGCACGCCGGCTGCAGATCCTCGACGCGCCCAACGGCGTGACGGTGATCGATGACTGTTACAACGCGAACCCGGCCTCGATGAACGCCGCCCTGCGCACGGTGCAGGAGCTCGCCACCGAAGGCCGTGCGGTCGCCGTGTTGGGCGACATGCTCGAGCTGGGCGCCGAAGAGCCGCACGAGCACACGCAGCTGGGCATCGCCGCGTCGGACAGGGTCTCGCTGCTCGCGCTGTTCGGCCCGCGCACGAAGCTCGCGTATGTGCAGGCGGTCAAGAAGTTGGGGACCAGAGCGCGGCACTTCGAGGACGTCGCCGAGCTGGTGGCATGGCTCCGGCAGGAGCTGCTCCCCAACGACTGCGTGCTGGTGAAGGGGAGCCGCGGCATGCGGCTCGAACGAGTCGTGGAAGCGCTCACCGGAACGTCCCAGGGCGGAGGCCACTGACCCATGCTGTATCTCCTCTACGAGTCACTCAAAGACGGCGACTTCGGGAAGTATTTCAACTTCCTGCGCTACCCCACCTTCCGCATCGTGGCGGCGGCGGTCTCTTCGCTGGTGTGCGGAATGGTCGCGGGGCCCAGCTTGATCGCGCGGCTGCGCCTCAAGCAGCACGGCATCTCGAACGTGCGCGAAGACACGCCCGAGTCGCACCAGAAGAAGAAGGGCACGCCGACGCTCGGAGGCACGTTGATCCTGCTGTGCATCTTCGTGGGCACGCTGCTCTTCGCCGACCTGAAGGAGCGCGTGGTCTGGGTCGCGCTGCTGATGACCGCGGGCTACGGCTTCACGGGCTTCCTCGATGACTACCTGAAGCTCAGCAAGAAGAACTCGAAGGGGCTCGCCGGTCGCTACAAGATGGTGCTTCAGACGGCGTTCTTCCTCATCTCGGTCTTCGGGTTGCTGACCGACTGGAGCGACGGGCCCAGGCTGCTCATTCAGACGCACCTCACGCTGCCGTTCGTGCCCACGCGGTACGCGAACCCGGACCTCGGTTGGCTCTACGTGGTCTTCGCGTGGTTCGTGGTGGTGGGCACCTCGAACGCGGTGAACATGACCGATGGCCTCGACGGCCTGGCGATCGCTCCGACGATGATCTCGTCGCTCGTCTTCGCGGTGCTTTGTTACGTCGCGGGCACTTCGGTGGCGATCGCCGACGTCGAGACGGTCAACGGCGTGCGGCAGCTCGTGGGCGTGCCGGTGCACGAATATTTGGGCATCACCAAGGTGCAGGGCGGCGCCGAGCTCGCCGTCTTCTGCGCTGCGATCATCGGCGCGGGCATCAGCTTCCTCTGGTTCAACGCGTACCCCGCGAGCGTCTTCATGGGCGACGTCGGCTCGCTCGCGCTCGGTGGTGCGCTCGGTACCGTCGCGATGTTGAGCAAGAACGAGGTGCTCTCCGCGATCATCCACGGCGTGTTCCTGGCAGAGATCCTCTCCGTGATGATCCAGGTGGCCAGCTTCAAGCTCACCGGCAAGCGCGTCTTCAAGATGGCGCCGCTGCATCACCACTTCGAGAAGAACGGCATGGGCGAGACGAAGATCGTCATTCGCTTCTGGATCGTCTCGGTGCTCCTGGGCGGCATCGCGCTCGCGTCACTCAAGCTGAGGTAATTCATGTTGTCGGGGCAGACGTTCATCGTCATCGGGCTGGGAAAGAGCGGCATCGGCGCCGCGAAGCTGCTGCTGCGTCGGGGTGCCCGGGTGGTGGCTCTCGATGAGAACCCTGCTGCGACCCCGCCGGTCCTGAGCGGAGTCGAAGGACGATTCGAGCTGAAGGCCGGCCCGTTTCCTGCCGAGTTCTGGAAGGGCGCTACCGCGGTGGTGGTGAGCCCCGGTGTTCCGCTCTCGAAGCCCGGGCTGGTGGCGGCGAAGGCGTCGGGCGTTCCCGTCTACGGCGAGATCGAGCTCGCCTACCGCACCATGCCCAAAGGCGCGGGCCCGTTGCTCGGCATCACCGGCACCAACGGCAAGAGCACCACCACCGCGCTGCTCGGTGAGCTGGTCAAGCAGCACGTTCCTCGCACGTTCGTCGGCGGCAACCTCGGCACCGCGTTCACGCTCGCCTACGAGCGCCCTGATGAGGCGCCGTACGAGCAGCACGTGATCGAGCTGTCCTCGTTTCAGCTCGAGGGCGTGAAGGACGCGCGCTTCAAGGTCGCTGCGATTCTCAACCTCACGGCCGACCACATCGATCGGTACGAGAACCAGAGCGCCTACGGCCTCGCCAAGGCGCGCATCTTCGAAGGCCAGCAGGCCGGCGACTTCGCGGTGGTGAACGCAGATGACCCCGAGGTGGTGAAGCTGTCGCGGCTGGCGAAGGTGCCGGTGTACGCGTTCACGCTCGACGGCGCGCACACCAACCCGGGCTTCGCGGGGCTGGCGGTCGGCGCGAAGGACAAGTTCATCTTCAACTTCGGCCCGCCCACCGTGTTCGCGGTGACGAACCGCGCGTTGCGGGGCGCTCACAACCTGCAGAACGCGATGGCCGCTTCGTTGATGGCGCGCCTGGCCGGCATTCCCGATGAGGCGATTCAGCGCGGGCTCGATTCGTTTCCGGGCCTGGCGCACAGGCTCGAGTTCGTGCGCGAGCTTGGTGGGGTGGAGTGGATCAACGACTCCAAGGCCACCAACGTCGATTCATCACTGGTCGCGATGAAGGCGCTCAAGGGGAACGTGCTGCTCATCGCCGGCGGAAAAGGCAAAGGCGCTCCGTACGATCAGCTCGTCGAGGCGGCGCATGGAAAAGTGAAAGCGGTCTTCACGATCGGCAAGGACGCGCCGTTGATCGCTGCCGCGTTCGCGGGTGTTTGTCCAATTCATGACTGCGGGACGCTCGAGAAGGCCGTGGCGCAAGCGGCTGAAATCTCGACGCGGGGCGACACCGTGTTGCTCTCTCCCGCGTGCGCTTCGTACGACCAGTTCAAACACTTCGAGCACCGTGGCGATGTCTTCAAGACCTTGGTGACGCAGCTCCCTCTCCCCGAGGGGGAGAGGGTCGGGGAGAGGGCAGTCGATCATGACTGAGCGTCGCCCCTCCTACGATCCGCTGCTGCTCGCCGCCGTCTTGACCCTCGTCGGGTTCGGCCTGGTGATGGTCTACAGCGCGAGCGCGATCACCGCGCAGGACAAGCTCGGTGACTCGTTCTTCTTCTTGAAGCGCCAGGCGGCCGCGGCAGGGCTGGGCCTGCTCGGCATGGCGATCGCGATGAAGCTCGGCTACCGCCGCATGGCGCGCCTCGCCTATCCGTTGCTGGTGCTGGCGATCGTCCTGCTGATCCTCGTGTTGATTCCCGGGCTCGGGACCACCGTCGGCGGCGCGAAGCGGTGGCTGAGAATGCCGGGCGTGTCGCTGCAACCGGCCGAGGTCGCGAAGGTCGCGTGGGTGATCTACCTCGCGTACTCGCTGGCGAAGAAGCGCGACAAGGTGAAGCACTTCTCGATCGGCTTCGTGCCGCACCTGGGTCTCGCCGCGTTGCTCGTGCTGCTCTGCATGATGGAGCCCGACTTCGGCAGCTCCGTCGCGTTGCTCTTCCTGATGTTCGTGATGCTCTTCGCTGCCGGCGCGAAGCTCTCGTACATCCTGGGCATGGTGCTCGCCGCGATCCCCTTCGCGTACGTGGCCATCGCGTCATCGCCGTACCGCATGAAGCGCATCACCGCGTTCCTGGACCCGTGGGCGAACCGCCAGGGCTCGGGCTACCAGGTGGCCGAGTCGCTCATGTCGATTGGCTCAGGAGGGCTCACGGGCCTGGGCCTGGGCGACGGCAGACAGAAGCTCTTCTTCCTCCCCGAAGCGCACACCGACTTCATCTTCGCGATCATCGGTGAAGAGCTCGGCCTGCTCGGCGTGGCGCTGCTCATCGGCTTGTACGGCATCGTGATCTGGCGCGGCCTGCGTGCGGCGCTCAACGCCTCTGAAGCGTTCGGCACGTACCTCGGGCTCGGCGTGGTCTCGCTCATCGCGTTTCAGGCGATCACCAACATGGCCGTCGCGATGGGGGTGGTGCCGACCAAGGGCCTCACGCTCCCGTTCATTTCGTACGGTGGCAGCTCGCTCATCATGTTGATGGGCGCCGCGGGTCTGCTGCTCTCGATCAGCGCGACCGCTCAGACCGGCGCACGCCGCAAGGGCAAGGTCACCAGGACCGCTCCGGTATCGATCTCGACGGGCATGGAGGCGACGGCGTGAGAGTGCTGATCGCCGGCGGCGGAACAGGTGGCCATCTCTTCCCGGGCATCGCGCTCGCGGAGGAGATCGTCACGCGCCACCCGAAGAATGACGTCGTGTTCGTCGGCACCGATCGCGGGCTCGAAGCGCGCGTGGTGCCGCAGAACGGCTTCGTCTTCGAGGCGATCAAGAGCCGCGGCCTCAAGGGCATGGGCCTGGTGAAGCTGCTGCTGGGGCTGCTGTTGCTGCCGGTCAGCTTCATCTCGGCCATCTCACTGTTGCGCAAGTACCGGCCTGACGTGGTGGTCGGCGTGGGTGGGTACTCGTCGGGGCCGGTGGTGTTGATGGCCTGGCTCCTTCGCATTCCCACCGCGATCCAGGAGCAGAACGCGCTGCCCGGGTTCACCAACAAGGTGCTCGGCAAGTTCGCCGACGCGATCTTCGTGAGCTTCGAAGCGGCGATTCCGTTCTTTCCGTACAAGCGGGCGCACGCGCTGGGCAACCCCATTCGCCGCGCGCTGCTCGAGAACTTCCTGCGCTCGACGATCGCGCACGAGGTCTTCACGCTGCTCATCTTCGGCGGCTCGCTCGGTGCGCGCGGCCTCAACAGCCGGGTGATCGAAGCGCTGCCCTTCTTGAAGGACCTGAAGGGTGCGATTCACATCATTCACCAGACGGGTAAGGCCGACCTCGAGACGGTGAAGAAGGGCTACGCCGAGCAGGAATTTCCCGCCGACGTGCGCGAGTTCATCGACGACATGGCGGGGGCGTACCTGGGTGCGGATCTCGTGCTCTGCCGCGCGGGCGCGACCACGCTGGCCGAGCTGACCGTTTGCAAGAAGGCGTCGATCCTCGTGCCGTTTCCGCACGCGACCGACGATCACCAGGCCGTCAACGCGAAGGCCCTGGTCGATGCGGGTGCCGCGATCATGTTCCGCGAGGCTGAGCTGACCGGCGAGAAGCTCGCGACCGCGATTCGTGAGTTGAAGAACGATGCGCCGCGCCTGGCGAAGATGGAAAAGCAGGCGGGCATGCTCGGCCGTCCCGAGGCGTCGGGCGAAATCGCCGCGGTCCTCCAGCAGCTGTGCCTCACCAAGTGGGGCGCGCTCACGGGGCAGAAACGCCAGGGCGAGCCGCTGCGTCCCAAACTTCCGGAGAAGTCACCATGACGACCTTTTCAACCTCTCCCTGCGAACGCGGGGAGAGGTCGGCCGCAGGCCGGGTGAGGGGCCACCAGTGATCCTCACGCCTTCCCCTTTGTCGAGCCGCTACAAGTCCCGCCACGCCGCGCGAGTTCACTTCGTGGGCATCGGCGGCATCGGCATGTCCGGCATCGCCGAAGTGTTGCTCAACCTCGGCTACCTGGTCAGCGGCTCTGACCTCAAAGAGTCCGACGTCACGCGCCGCCTCGTGCAGCTCGGCGCGAAGATTCAGACCGGCCACAAGGAAGAGAACGTCACTGAAGTCGACGTGGTGGTGACCTCTTCCGCGGTGAAGAAGGACAACCCGGAGGTCGTCGCGGCGAAGCGCCGGAAGATCCCCGTCATTCCCCGCGCCGAGATGCTCGCTGAGCTGATGCGCCTCAAGTACGCCGTGGCCATCGCCGGCTCGCACGGAAAGACGACGACCACCTCGATGGTCGCCACCGTGCTCAACGCCGCTGGCCTCGATCCCACCGCGGTGGTCGGCGGCAAGGTCAACGTGCTCGGCAGCAACGCCAAGCTCGGCAAGAGCGAGCTGATGGTGGTGGAGGCCGACGAGAGCGACGGCAGCTTCCTGCACCTGCACCCGTCGATCGCCGTGGTCACC
>JBKJSE010000202.1:0-9498 GCA_046595925.1 Archangium sp.
GAAGGAACAGACCCACCGTTCGCATCGAGCGCAGTCGAGATGCCACCTCTGCGCCGCTCGGCAGGTGACCCCTCGACTTCGCTCGGGGGGGAACGGTGCGGATTACCTCTGCATCGCGTGAGCAAGTGACCCCTCGACTTCGCTCGGGGGGAACGGTGCTGGATTACCTCTGCATCGCGTGAGCAAGTCACCCCTCGACTTCGCTCGGGGGGAACGGTGGGTGGGCTGAGGCTGTTTTCCCAAAAGGATCCTGAATGGACGTCATTTCGCTCGGTGAAGCGCTGGTCGATTTTCTCCCCAACCGTCGCGGCAAGCGCGTGCGCGAGGTCACCAACTGGACGCCGTGTCTGGGTGGCGCGCCGGCGAACGTCGCGGTCGGCCTGGCCCGCCTGGGCGCGAAGTCGGGCCTGGTCGGCGTCACCGGTCACGACGAGTTCGGTCACTTCTTGAAGCAGGGCCTGCAGCGTGAAGGCGTCGACGTGCGGCACCTGCGTCAGACCGATGAAGGGAAGACGGGCCTGGGCTTCGTCTCGCTCACCCAGAGCGGCGAGCGCAGCTTCACCTTCTACCGAACGCGGGCCGCCGAGACGTTCCTCGACGCGCGCGACACGACGGGCGCCGCGAAGCTGCTCCGCTCGACCAGGGTCGTGCACGTGGGCACCAACTCACTCATTCACGCCCCCGCCCGCGCCGCCGTGAGCGACGCCGTGAAGCAGGCGTACGAAGCAGGGCAGATCACCTCGACCGATCCCAACCTGCGCCTGCACCTCTGGAAGGACCCGGCCGTGCTCCGCCGCCTGCTCGGCGTGCTGTTCAAGCGCTGCGCGGTGGTGAAGCTCTCAGAAGAAGAGATCGAGTTCGTCACCGGCACCACCGACGTCACTGACGCGCTGAACTGGTTGGAAAAGAAGGGCGTGGTGGTGGCCATCGTCACCCGCGGGCCGAAGGGCGCTTCACTGCGATTCCGCGGCGAGACGCGCGTGGTGCCCGCTCGCAAGGTGAAGGTGATCGACACCACCGGCGCAGGCGACGGCTTCACGGCTGGCTTTCTCTACGGGCTCACGCGGCTCTACTCGACGCGCGCTCAGCTCGAAGCCGCCGACCTCGACGCGCTCGAAGGCCACGCGCGCTTCGGCTGCCTGGTGGGCTCTCACGTGGTGACCAAACTGGGAGCCGTCGCAGGCCTTCCGCGGCGCGGTCAGCTCTAAGAATCAGAAGTTGAAGGTCGCGGTGATCTGGAAGCGGAAGATGAACTGCTGCTCCAGACGAAACCTTCGGCCGACGCGGTCGATGCGGAAGTCGTAGTTCGGGTTGATCTCTTCGGGGTTGCTGGTCACGTCGACCGTGCCGTTCCCCGTGAGATCCTTGCCGATGTTCTCGTTGGTGAGGAAGTGCTCCGAGTTGTACGCGAACGACACGTTCGCCTTCAGGATCACGAACTCAGCTGCCTGGCCCACGAAGCCGAACTGTCCGCCCGCCTGACCGTAGTCCGACGAGTAGAGGAGCTTGCCGAACAGGTCCGACATCTCGTTGTAGTAGCGGCCCTCAGAGAAGTAGTTCACGAACCCGCGGAAATCGAAGGCCACCCGCTGGTGCCGGTCTTCGCGCTCGAAGGCGGTGATCTCGACGCCGAAGATCGAGCCGCCGGTGTGCACGGGCTTGACGCCGGTCTCGACGCGTTCCCAGCCGGGCTTGCCGCAGTTCTCGGGGTGACCCTGGCGATCCGCCGAGGCGTCATCGCAGTTCGAATAGAACCCCGGGCCCCGCCACGCGAGCGTGTAGTGCACCTCGAAGTAGGGCTCGACGTACTTGCTGATGCGCTTGCTGACCGCGGTGCTGAACGCGTAGCGGTGCAGCTTGTCGCCGATGTTGCCGCGGTTCGAGTTGCTCGTGGCCACCGTCGGGTTGAGCAGGGCGGCGGTCGGCGCGGTGTAGTCGAAGCGCAGCGTCCAGGTCGGCTTGCTGGGGTCCTTCTTCTGCACGAAGGGGTTCCAGGCCAGGCCGAAGGTGAAGTCACCCAGGCCAGAGCGGTAGCTGTTGCTGCCGCCGGGGTAGCCGGGGAGGGTGAAGAGCTGCCCTTCACCGCTGCCGGGGTTCGCGCACTGGCTGCCTTGCGGATCGAGCGAGCAGTTGCGGCTGATGGTGGTGTTCGTCTCGTTGGTGCCGCCGGCGAAGTTCCACGTGCGGTCCTGTTGGAAGACGATCGGCACCCCGATGTGAAGCTCGAGGTCCTTGTAGATGCCGAGGTTGACGTCGATGCCCAGGCGCGAGTCGTACTTCTGGTAGCGCAGCTCGGTGACGTCCTGCAGCTCACCGAGCTGGTACCACTCACGCGTGATCGTCCCGCGGTCGGCGGTGCGATCGAACGTGAAGTCGAGGAACATTCCGAAAGGGTCCTTCTCTTCGAAGGACGACGCGACGCGCGTGATCTCGGCGGCGACAGCCGTGGTGCCGAGGAGGGCCGCAAGGAGAAAGCTGAGTCGCTTCATCGGGTTCGAAAGGTAGGTCGAACCCGCCGACAACGCCAGTCTTCAGCCTCCGGCGACTTGCGATGCCGGAATCAGGGCCTTGAGCTCGCCCATGCGCCTCTCGAAGGCCGGGCGCTCGGTGGTCGCCAGGTTCCGCCGGGTCGTCTTGTGCGACTCGAAGGGGTCGATCACCTTGTCGCCACGCATCAACTGGTAATGAAGGTGCGGCGCGAAGCTGTGGCCGGTGTTGCCCGACCTGGCGATCACCTCGCCCCGCTTGACGCGCTGCCCGCTGACGAGCGTCTTGGGGATCTCGGAGAGGTGCAAGAAGAGCGCGGTGCGGCCCTGGCCCCCGGTCTCCTGCAGCTCGATGGAGTTGCCGTTGCCGCGGAAGTTCCAGTTCTTGCGCACCACCACGCCGTCGAAGGTGGCCAGCACCGGCGTGCCGGAAGGCGTCTTGAAGTCGACGCCCTTGTGCTTGCGGCCATCGCGCAGGAGCGAGGTGATCTGCTCGTAGTTCTCGAGCGGGCTGTCGACCAGGCGCTCTTCCAGCTCACTCGAGTCGGCCTGGTAGTAGCGGGGCGAGCTCTCATTCGAGGGCTTGAAGCGGTAGGTCTCGAAGGTGCGGCCCTGCTTGCGGCTCTCGAAACGCACCGCGTGCACCAGCGGCTCCTGGCCTTCACGCGTTTCGTAGACGACCGCCAGGGTGTCGCCCTTGAGCAGATCCTGCGGCACGCGCACCCACCAGACGAGCGAGCGGTTCACCACCTGGGTCAGCGCAGTGCCGATCTCTTTTCCTTCGGAGCCCACGATGGCCGACTCGAGCGGGCCGTTGATCGACACCTGGAACGAGCGCAGGCCGGTCTTTTCGGCCACCACGGGCGCGGCGACGACGGGCGCGGGGGCAACCACCACGGCAGTGGGATCAACCGGTGCTTGAGGAACCGCGGCCTCCCCGGTCTGCGGGGTGGGAAGCGCGGGGCCCGAATCGGAGGGGCTGCTCCTGACCCAATAGATGCCACCTGTGAGCAACCCCACGACGACAGCGGTGATGGCGATGGGGCCGACAGGGCTCTTCTTGGGTGCTGCACCCAGCGTGGGCATCTCGGGCATTGAACGGCTCCTGAGTCAGGGAAGGCGGAGTCACCCTACCGACGTGAGTGATCCTTGCGAGTTTTCTGCCACAGCTCTGTAGCGGCTTCACTCCGCTGAATGGGCAAGGAGCGCGGTTGCCTGGCGATGGGCATCGACGCCAGGGGCCGGGACCTCGAGCAGCTTCAAGAGGGGCCCCGCGTCGCGGCGCATGAAGCGAAGACAAAACGCGACCTCTCCAGCGAGATCGAGGTTGGGTTCACGCAGCAGCCAGGGGACCAACTGCGCGAGCTCCTCTCCCCACGCGGCGGCGTCGGGGTGGCTCAAAGCACGCGCGAAGTAATCAGAATCGAGCATCACCAGGTGCGTGAGCCAGTACGCGTGATGAAGCGGTTGGTGAAAGGGGCGCGGGGCCACGGGCACCCGAACGTCTACGCCGCAGCGCGCTGCCTGTTCTCCAATCAGCCACGCGTAGATGAGTTGATCGTCGTCAGCCAGCCACTGCAGCGCGGCTCGCAGTTCGTCGGCATCGGGAGGCCGGTGGGGCAGCCCGGCGAGCTGGCGGCAGTACCAGGCGTCGACCTCGGCCTGCAGCACCTCGGCATTCTCAAACGAGTACTTCACGAGCGAGCAGGCGTGCAGCGAATCACGGAGCACCTGGCCCAACCCTCGCTCGGCAAAACCGAGTGGAGCCAGCCCCGAGAGCATGTGGAAGGTGAGCGTCCGAAGCGCGACCGACTCCACCGAACCATCCGCGGTGGCCTCGATGAGCTCTTTCTCGCGGGGAAGTGGCGTGAAGGGCCGCACTACTCTTCAGCCACCGGCTCCTCATCACGAAGCCCGAACTCCTTCATCTTGGTCTGCAGCGACTTCCGGCTGATCTGCAGCAGCTTCGCCGCGCGGGTGACGTTGCCTTCCGTCTTCGCGAGCGCCTGCACGATGAAGCTCTTCTCGATCTCAGCCTGCTTCTGCTTGAGGAAGTCCTTGAGCGGCGTCTCACCCGGAGCCGGGGTCGCCCCGGAAAAATACGACGGAGCCGCCTGCATGCCGCCGCGAACACCCTCGGGCAAATCTTTCACTTCGATGCGAGGACCATCAGCAAACAGCAACACCCGCTCCATCAGGTTCTCGAGCTCGCGAATGTTCCCGGGCCACGGCCACGCCTGAAGCAGCACCAGCGCCTCATCGGAGATCGTCTCGATCTTCTTGTTGAGCCGCTTGTTGTACTTCTCGATGAAGTGCACCACGAGCTGCGGAATGTCATCCGCCCGGTCCCTCAGCGGCGGCAGCACGACGGGCACGACGTTGAGCCGGTAGAACAAATCTTTCCTGAAGCGCCCGGCCTCCGTCTCCTTGGCGAGATCCCGGTTCGTCGCCGCGATCAACCGAACATCGACGCGCGTGGTCTTGATGCCGCCGACGCGCTCGAACTCGCTCTCCTGCAGCACGCGCAGCAGCTTCACCTGCATCTCGATCGGCACTTCACCGATCTCATCGAGGAAGAGCGTGCCGCCGTCGGCCAGCTCGAAGCGGCCGGGCTTGCTCGACACCGCGCCGGTAAACGCGCCGCGCTCGTAGCCGAAGAGCTCCGATTCCATCAGGTCCTTGGGAATCGCAGCGCAGTTGATCTTGATGAGCGGCTTGTCACGCCGCGAGCTGCCCTGATGCAACGCGGTCGCGACGAGCTCTTTGCCGGTGCCCGATTCGCCGGTGATCAACACCGTCGACGGAGTGTCCGCGACCTTGTCGATGATCTTGAACAGGTCTTCCATGTGGCCGCCGCCACCGATGATCGACTTGCGGGCGCTGCCATCGGGAGCGACGTGCCCCTGATTCGCTTCCTGCGTGCGCGCGGCCTTCGCGACGACCGCTCTGATCTCAGCGTGCTCGAAGGGCTTGGTGATGTAGTCGAAGGCGCCGAGCTTGATGGCCTCGACGGCCGAGTCGACGGTGCCATGGGCGGTGATGATGATCACCGGCACGGCCGATCGCGACGCGCGGACCTTGTGAAGAATGTCCATGCCACCGAGCTTGGGCATGACGAGGTCTGAGATGATGACGTCAGCGCCGTTCTTCTCGAACTCGGCCATGGCCTGTTCGCCGTCTTCGGCGACGGTCACCTCGTAGCCGTCTTTCCGCAAAATCGCGGCGAGCACCTTGCGGAGGTTCGCTTCGTCGTCGACGACCAGGATGCGGCTCATGCCCCGGTTTGGCGTGAGCAGCCACGGGGGTCAAGCCGCGTCTCAGAAGTCCCCTCTCCCTTCGGGAGGGTGTTGGAAAAGGGCTTCGACGATATGAGCGAACACCGTTCCTCCCGAGCGGAGTCGAGGGACTCCCTCTGCTTCGCTCGGGGGGACCGGTGGTGGACCTATTTCACCAGCCTCTTCGGGAGAGGGTTAGGGTCAGGGCGAAGTCGCCGAGGCACGGCGCTCGCATAAGGTGCGCCGCCGTGAGCCCGCAGTCACCCAAGAGTGGTCGAAGCGCCGCACTGGTGGCCGCGGGGATCCTGCTCTCGCGGCTGGTGGGCCTCGTGCGCCAAAAACTCTTCGCGCACTTCCTCGGAAACGGACTCGAAGCTGCCGCCTTCGCCGCCGCGACCCGCATCCCCAACGTCCTCCAAAACCTCCTCGGGGAAGGAGTCCTCTCCGCCTCCTTCATCCCTGTCTACGCAGGCCTGCGCGCCCAAAAGGAAGACGAAGAAGCCCGCAAAGTCGCCGGAGCCATCTTCGGCCTGCTCTGGCTGCTCGTCGGCCTGATGGTGGGCCTGGGAGTCCTCGCAGCGCCACTCCTGGTCGACGTCATCGCCCCCGGCTACGAAGGCGCCTCACGCGAGCTGACGATCAAGCTGGTGCGCCTGATCTTCCCCGGCACGGGAGTCCTCGTCCTGAGCGCCTGGTGCTTAGGCATCCTCAACAGCCACAAGCGCTTCTTGCTCTCCTACGCGGCACCGGTCGTCTGGAACGGCTGCATCATCGCGGCGCTGCTCATCGCGAGAGGCGAAACGCTCGACCTCATCGTGACCTGGGCCGCGTGGGGAACCGTGGTGGGCAGCATCGCGCAGTTCGCAGTTCAGCTCCCCAGCGTGCTCACCCTGCTCGGAGGCTTCTCACCCAAACCCTCGCTCTCACTTCCTTCCGTGAAGCAGATCGTGAAGAACTTCCTGCCCGCGGTGATGGCGCGCGGCGTGGTGCAGGTGAGCAGCTGGGTCGACATGGCCTACGCGTCGCTGATCTCGGAACGAGCGGTCTCCGCGCTGACCTATTCGCAGGCCATCGCGCTGCTGCCGGTGAGCCTCTTCGGCATGGCGATCTCGGCGGCCGAGCTGCCCGAGATGAGCGCCGACGCGATGAAGTCGGTCGAAGAGCGCACGAAGGCCATCCGTGAGCGCCTCGGCGCAGGCCTCGAGCGCATGTCGTTCTTCGTGGTGCCCTCCGCGGTCGCCTTCCTCTTCCTGGGAGATCTGATCGCGGCCACCCTGCTCGAGTCGGGCAAGTTCACCGCCGCCGATTCGCGCTTCACCTGGTACCTGTTGATCGGCTCAGCCATCGCGCTCTCAGCGCAGACCTCAGGCCGCCTCTATTCTTCGGCGTTCTACGCCTTGAAGGACACGAAGCGGCCGCTCAAGTTCGCCGCCCTTCGCGTCACGCTGGGCATCGCGCTCGGTTACTACGCGGTGCAGATTCTCCCCGGTCAGTTGGGACTGCCGCAGCATCTGGGCGCGGTGTTCATCACCGTCACCACCGGCATCACCGCGTGGCTCGAGATGACGTTGCTCAAGAACACCCTGCGCCGCGAGCTCGGAGGCCTGCCTTCCACCCGAACGCAGCTCGCGAAGGTCTGGCCTGCCGCGCTGGTCGCCGGAGCAGTCACCCTCGGCGTAAAATTCTGGCTCGGCGCTCACTTCGGAGTCGTCGGAATCGCAGAGTGGGGTGGCGCTCTGCTCGCGCCGCCGGCGTTGCCCCGCATTCCCATGAGCCTCGGCCTGCTCGGCCTCTACTGCGCGCTCTACGGAATCGGCTGCACCGTTCTGCGTGTTCCACAAGCGTCAGCGATCGTTCGTCGCGTTCTTCGCCGCAAGGCCTGAGGAAATTCGTCCGGGCACCGCGGTGAGCCCGTACTCTCCGGGCTCCATGATGGACACCGCCATCAGCCACAAGTCGAAACCCCCCGTCATCCCCGGCTACGAGCTCAAGCAGTTGCTGGGCAAGGGGGGTATGGGCGAAGTGCATCTGGCGACGCAGCTCTCGCTCCAGCGCAACGTCGCGGTGAAGCTGCTCAAGCAAGAGCTCGCGAAAGACGAGCAGTTCGTCGCGCGCTTCGAGAAGGAAGGCGCGGCGCTGGCGACGCTGCGTCACCCGCAGATCGTCTCCATCGTCGACCGGGGCAACGCGAGCGGCACCTATTACCTGGTGATGGAGTTCGTCGATGGCCCGTCGCTGCGCGAGAAGATGCGCGACGCGAACTTCGACGGCAACGCCGCGCTGACGACCATCCTGCTGATCGCGCGCGCCATCGAGTACGCGCACGGCCGCGGCGTCATCCACCGCGATCTCAAGCCGGAAAACATTCTCTTCGACGAGCAGGCCGGCGGCATTCCGATGGTCACCGACTTCGGGCTGGCCGGTCTCGACGAGTCGCACGGCCCACTGCAGCGCAACCTCACGCAGACCCACGTCTCGATGGGCACCGCCTCGTACATGGCGCCCGAGCAGTCGGTCGACGCGAAGAGCGCAGGCCCGCGCGCCGACCTCTACTCGCTGGGTGTGATGCTGTACGAGACGCTCACGGGCGAACTTCCCGTCGGGCAGTTCGACCCGCCGTCGATCAAGAAGCCCGGCGTCGACAAGCGGCTCGACGCGATCGTTGCGCGATGCCTGCGCACGTCTCCTGAGGATCGCTACCCGACGGCGAGCGCCTTCATCGCGGACCTCGAGCGCATCGCCGAGCCCAACTCGCTCATCGGTAAGTCCAAAGAGACGCGCGTGCAGCGCCTCTCACGCCGGGCTCGCGAGTTCGGTCGCGCGCTGGTTCGCATCGCGGCCTGGTCGGTGGTGACGGTGGCGCTGGCCATCATCGCGATCGCCTTCTTTCGCGGCACGGCAGACACCAAACGCCCGCCTTCCGGACTCGAGCTGCTCACCGACTTCGGCGCGAAGTTTCCGCTCACCAGCCCCGGCCGCGTCGACAAGCGCACGCGCGAAGTCTCGATCGGCAGCGGGCCCGACACGGTGGGGCTGATGGCGCTGGGCAGAAAGCCCGACGTGCAGGCCGGCGTGATCGACTTCGGAGAACCCGGCGGCGACACCGCTGGCCGCGTGGTGATGGACGCCGACGTCATCGGCACTGGGCTCGAGTTCTCGTCGGTGGTCGACATGATCGACGCGACGCCCGGCCGGTTCGCTGCGCTGGGCAAGGTGTTCGGCCGACGGCAAGCAGAGGTGCGCAGCGGGCTCATCCTCCAGGGCGCGAATGGCCGTTACGTGGCGCTGGTGATCTCGGGTGGCGAGACAGAGCCCACGCTCGAATGGGCACTGGGTCCCGATCGCCGCGGCTCGATGCAGGCCCCGGTTCCGGTGAAGAGCGCAGGCCAGCGGCTCGCTTTGCGAATCGATCCCGAGTCGGGCGAGCTCGTGGCGACGGCAGGTGAAGGCCGTGACGCGCGTGTGCTCGGTGATGCGTTGTCTCTGGGCGCTGGGTGGCGCGACCTGCTCGGCGATTCACCGCGAGTTGCCGTGGGCTGTCTCGAAGGCCGCTGTGTCTTTCGTCAGCTCGCGCTGCGTGGGCTCGAGGTTCCGCGCAAGGTCATTCCGGTTGAGCCTCCCGTCGAGAAAGCCGTCGAGCCCGCACCGATCAAGCCGGCACCGAAGCCCGCTCCCAAGCCCCCTCCGAAGCCAGCGCCGAAACCCGCGCCCAAGCCCGCACCGAAGCGGAAGTGACC
>JBKJSE010000204.1:0-11748 GCA_046595925.1 Archangium sp.
CAGTGCCCCCTCGACTCCGCTCGGGGCGACCGGAGTCAGTGCCCCCTCGACTCCGCTCGGGGCGACCGGAGTCAGTGGCCCCTCGACTGCTCTCGGCGCGAACGGGCCCAAGCTCGCGCTCAAGCGCACGAACAAGCCCGATCAACAAGGCCTCGTGAAACTGCCCTCGGGCTCCGCCGCCAACTTGACCTGGACACTCACCGGCACCGAGCTGCGCCTCACCCCAGAGCTCGCCTCAGGCGCCAAGCTCACCCGTGCCTTCTTGCTCACCGGCCCACCGCGCGCCGTCTTCGATCTGGTCGGCCCCTCACCAGACAAGAGCCACACCGCGCCCGCCTCACCTCCGTACGCCTCTGCCGTGCGCCTGGGGAAGCAGCCCACCGGAACGCGCATCGTGATCGACCTCGACGCCGCCCCCAAACGCACCGCGCAAGACGGCGACGCGCTTGTGCTGTCGTTCTGATCGAGACGACCGTACAAGCCCCACCGTCGTGGAGTTCTCGCCGCTCATCATCGTCGGCCTCTTCTTCGTCGCGCTGCTGGCGGGCCTGGTCGACGCCATCGCCGGCGGTGGCGGCCTGCTCACCGTGCCCGCCCTGCTCGCCACCGGCATGCCCACCCCGATGGTCTTCGGCACCAACAAGGGCTCCGCGGTCTTCGGCAGCGGCGCGGCGTTGCTGCGGTTCTGGCGCGCGAAGCTGATCGACTCGACGCGGGCGAGGGTGCTCTTCCCGCTGGGCATGCTGGGGTCCTTCGCTGGCGTGGCCCTGCTGACCGCGCTCGATCCCAAAGTCCTCAAGCCCCTCGTGCTGATCCTGCTGGTGGTGGCGGGCTTCGTGGTGGCCTTCGTGCGCCCTCCCGCGGTGCAGACCGGCGTGCCGTCACCGCGCGCCGGCCTGAAGACCGCTTTCCTCGCCCTGTTCCTCGGCGCCTACGACGGCTTCTTCGGCCCCGGCACCGGCACCTTCTTGATCATCGGCTTCGTGGTGCTGCTCCACCTCACCCTGCAGGAAGCCTCGGCCAACGCGAAGGTGGTGAACTTCGCCTCGAACCTGGCCGCCATGCTGTTCCTTGCGTGGAAGGGGCTCGTCATCTGGAAGGTCTCGATCCCCATGGCGGCGGGCCAGTTCATCGGGGGCACCATCGGCGCCCACCTCGCGGTCAAGGGTGGTGACACCCTGGTGCGTCGCGTGGTGCTGCTGGTGGTCTTGGCGCTGGTGACCAAGCTCGGTTACGAACTGATGCACACCACCTGAAGGAGCACCGCATGGCGAAGATCACCATCACCTACTGCACTGCCTGAGGCTACCTGGCCAGAGCTGCCCGTGCGGCAGACGCGCTGAAGGAAGAACTCGAGCTGGAAGCCGAATTCATCAGAGGTTCGGGCGGCATCTTCGAAGTCGCCGTGGATGGAAAAGTCGTCGCGAAGAAAGAAATGGGCCGGTTCCCGACCGAGAAAGACGTGGTCGACGCCGTCTCTGCCGCAATGGGAGTTTGAAGTCGTGTCGACCGAGCCTGTCCGCATCGAACGTCCATCGCTGGGTCTGAGGGCGCGCTTGCGCCGCCGGGTGGGAGCGGCCGTCACCGACGGCTTCTTCCTCGGAGCGGCGAAAGGAGCAGGGTGGCTCCCGGTCGCCTCCCCGCGGTTCCATTCGATCTCGGTGGAGAAGAACCTGCCCTACCGTCGCACCGGTCGGCTCGCGCACACCCTCGACGTGTACCGCCCGAAGAACGCGACCGGCCCATTGCCCATCGTGCTCTACGTGCACGGCGGTGGTTTCCGCTTCATGTCGAAGGACACGCACTGGCTCTTCGGCCTCATCTACGCGCGCCGCGGCTACCTGGTGGTGAACGTGAACTACCACCTCGCTCCCGAACACCCTTTCCCCGGAGCGGTGGAAGACATCAGCGCGGCCTGGCAGTGGCTGGTCTCGAACGCCGAGCGCCTGGGCGGAGATCTTTCACGCGTGGTGGTGGCGGGTGAATCGGCCGGCGCGAACCTGGCCGCTTCGCTCACCCTGATGACGCATCAACGCCGCGACGAGCCGTACGCCAGAGACGCTTTCGCCACCGGAGTGACGCCCAAAGCGGTGGTCGCCGCATGCGGCCTGTTCGAAGTGAGCAACCCCGAACGGTTCTCGCACCACGCCTCGTTCTTCCGCGATCGCATCGAAGAGGTGACCGATGCGTATCTGCACGGCGTCACCCTGCGAGATCGCCGCACGCTGGAGCTCGCCAACCCGGTGGTGGCCTTCGAAAGTTTGAAGAGCGTCGATCGACCGCTGCCGCCGTTCTTCCTGCCGTGCGGCACGTGGGATCTGTTGATGGGCGATACGCAGCGCATGGTGAAGGCGCTGCACCTGCTGGGCTCCACCAAAAGCGAAGCCCGCGAGTATCCCCGCGGGCCTCATGCTTTTCATGCCTTCGTGGTCACGCCCCAGGCCCAACGCTGCTGGAAGGACACCTTCTCCTTCCTCGACGGGAACCTCTAGTTACCGGGTGCAGACCAGCGCTTCAGGCGCGGCAGGCTGCTGGGCGCGGGCGATCAGCTGGTTTCGCGTGTCGGCGCTGAGCTCGACGACCGTCCAGTGACCGTCTTCGTTGAGGGCAAGGGCGGTGTTGGGGGTGAGCTTGCGATCGAGAATGAGCTGCTTGAGCTCGGCGGTCGCGATGGCCTGCTCAGCCTCACCCAGCTGCTTGAACTGCGGGCTGTCGAGCATCACCGTGACGTTCGAGAGCGCGTCCGGCGGATCGGTGAAGGGGAAGTTGTCGCCCAGGATCACCACCAGCAACGCCTGGATGGGGAAGGTGGCCACGTCGATCACGAAGGTGAAGGGCAGCAGGAAGACGCCAGTGGTCTTGCGATCGCCGTAGGTCGGGCGCTTCACCGTGATGCCCAGGAACGCGCGATCCACCAGGCGCGACATCATGCAGCCAGTGGAGAACAAAACGGTGGCCATCGAAATGGCGAGGGTGCGGAGAAAACGGCTCTTCATGGGCGCTCCTTGCAGTGGACTGGGGGGCGATTGTGAGAGCCGGACCGAGCGCGGATCAAGCAATTCGCCCAACAATTCCCCCGCACACAGGGTGCTACAGGTCGAGCTCAGGTGTTGGCGCGCTGCTCTTTGGGCGCTGCTTCGACCGCCGGAGTCTCGCCAGTGGTGGGCTTGTCGGCCTTCACCTTGAGCCCGTAGCGGTGGGCGGCTGACTCGATGATGTGCTCGATCAGCTGCCCGTAGTTGAGCCCGCGGTGCTCGGCGGCCATCGCCAGCTCGCTGTCTTTCTCGAGGTACGGGTTGGGGTTCACCTCGAGCACGAACGGCTCGCCCGTCTTGTTCGAGATGCGGAAGTCGACGCGCGCGTAGTCGCGGATCTTGAGGGCGCGGTAGGCGAGCAGGGCGCTGCGCTCGATGCGGGCCTTGAGCTCGGGCGAGATGTCCTGGGCGATCACCAGGTGCGGGTGATCTTCACCGATGTCTCCGAACTTCACGACGCGGTCGCTCACCTTGGGCACGTCGGGGTTCCATGCGCCCCAGTCGAGCTCGACGATGGGAAGAATCTCGGGCCGGGTCGGCGTGCCGATGACGCCCACGTAGACCTCGCGGCCGTCGATGAACTCTTCGGCGAGTGCTTCGTCGTTGAGCGTCTTGCGGATCTCGCGAACGCGCTTGGTCAGCTCGTCCCAGTCTTTGACCACCGAGTGCTGCCCGATGCCGATCGACGCGTCGCTGCGCGCCGGCTTGACGATGAGCGGGAAGTTCATGCGGCCGAACGCCTCGAACGCCTCGCCATCGAAGGTGAGGAAGTTGGGCGTGTTGACCTCGTGGTACTCGAGCAGCTGCTTGGTGAGGATCTTGTCCTGCGCCAGCAGCAGGCCGGCCGTGCCTGAGCCGGTGAACTGCACGCGGGCCAGCTCGAGCACCGCGGCGACGTTCACCTCGAGCCGGTAGTCGTCAGCGAACGTCTCGCAGACGTTGAAGACCAGGTCGGGCTTCTGTTTCTCGATCGCCTTGATCAGATCGAAGACCCGATCGTGCACGGCGATGAACGAGATGGTGTGGCCCAGCGCAGTGAGGGCGTCACTGACGTCCTGGACCACGGGGTCCATCGGGTCACCCGACGGCTGGTAATGCAAAACGGAGATCTTCAGCGGAGGAACAGTAGCGGCTGCCATTCACCGCCCACTGTAATCTGCTTTCGATCAGTCCGCGTCGAAGAACTTGTCCGTGTAGAGGAAGTTCATCGCGAGCGTGGTGAGCAACACGGTGAGCTTCGTCATGTAGTCACGCGCCTTGTCGCGGTGCACCGTGACTTTCAGCTCGGTGGCGCGCTCGAGCAGATGATCGAGCACTGACTTCACCACCGCGCGAGAGACACCTGAGTACTGCGTGACCGCATGGATCAACGCCGAGCGTTCGGCGCGCACCAACGTGTCGGCGCCGATGGTGCCCACCGACTCGGGCTCGAACAACGCGATCAGGTCTTGATCGAGCTGATCACCGATCGAGAGATCGATTTTGTCTTCGAGCGCGCGCTGACGGTAGTGATCGAGCACCGTCTCTTCCATCTGCGCCACGTCCATGTCGCGTTCGTCGAGGGTCACGGGCGCGTCGGTGCGACCGACCCTGGTGATCACCTCCTGCATGTACTGGAGCTTCTTGAGCGCGCCCCACCCCTTGTACCGCTCCGGCCAGTTGCTGCCAGGGGTGAGCAACACCGCGAAGGTCTCCGCAAAATCTTCGTCGGGGTGCTTCTGCGCGTACCAACCCGACAGGTGCGCCACGTACTTCCGGCTGAAGGGCTGCGGCTTGTAGGTGTCGAGGTAGGGCTTGCCGAAGTCGCCGAAGAGCTTCTTCCACTCGTCGGTCTCGTAGAGCTTGTAGGCGTAGTTGAACGCGTGACCTGCTTCGTGACGCAGGTACATCATGATGTCGCGTTCGCTCTCGGCACCCGCGCCCAGGGCGTCTTCGATCTGAAGCAGGTTCTGATCAGCCAGATAGAAGGGGATGCCGATGACGGGCACGCCCGACGGGCATCCCCATTGATCAGAGAGGTAACACTCGGGCCGGTGCGAGACGCCGGCCGCTTCCATCTCGACGTAGAGCTGGTGAATGAACTTCTCGAGGCGCGTGCCTGCGAGGTGGAGCTTCAGATCTTTGATCTTCGCCTGCAGCAGCAACGCGCTGGCCGGCGGCAGACCTTCTCCGAAGAGGGGTTCTGGGGCCTTCTCACGGAAGGCGACGGGGCTGGCGAGGGCGGTTGTCATGGGGTCTCGGTGAGGTCGCGGCGACCATAACCGAGCGAGGCAACGCGCCAAGCGCCATGGCCTGTCCGTTGTCCAACCACATGATGTGACTCGAAAAATACCTTCAGCGAGGGTTGGGGTTGCGGTCGACCCACCCGAAAACCATCAGTCGAAGGCGCCTATATCGGGTCCCTTTTTCGGCAGGGTCTTCTTGCCTGGGGACGGTTTTGGTGCGTTCGCGGCCTCCAACTGGAAGTCGAACGACTGGTCGGCCTCAGATCTGAGGCTCTTCACGAGATCTTTGTGCCCGGCGAGCTTGAAAGTGAGCTCCCGCGTCGAACCTCGAGCCCAATCGAGCGTCAGTGGGGTGTTCCCGATCATCACGCCGCCTTCGCTGACCTCGGCGCCATCAGGGGTCGTCTTGAGCACCACCTTCGCGGAGGTGGCTTCGACCTTCTGCGGCACTGGGACGGAGGGTTGATCAATGGCGACCTTGACCTGATCTTGTTCCGGCACGGGAGGCTTGGTGCTCATCTTCCACGCGAGCGCGCCGCCGATCAGCACGACGATCACCGCGACCACGCCGACGAGCGCACCGAGCGGCACGCCCTGGGGCTGGGCTTGTGGGGGTGGGGTGGCGGCGCGTTCTTCGATCTTCGAGGCCTGGCGCGGTAGCGGTCGCGAGACGGCGGAGATCGCCTTGGAAGGACCCTTGGCCCGGCTCAACCCCGTCTTGCGCGAGGCCGATGATGAGCCGCTCCCGCTCTCTTTGCCCGTCGGCTCAGGCGTGAAGAGCGGCAGCGCGTCGAGCACCGAGTCGGGCGTGCCTGCGAGCGCCGCGTGCAACGACTGCACGAAGTCTTCCGCGGTCTGAAACCGGTCTTCCTTCTCGGGGCGCAGGCCCTTGAGCATGAACTCGTCGATCGACTTCGGGACCGGTGAGCCCTTCCGGTAGGTCTCGATCGGAGGGAGGTTGCCGGCGAGCGCGAGGGTCAACGCCTTGCGCACCGAGTTCGCGCCGTAGGGTGAGTGACCGGTGAGGCAGTAGTAGAAGACGCCGGTCAGGGAGAACAGATCAGAGCGTTGGTCGACCACCTCGCCGCCCGCCTGCTCTGGGGGCATGTACTGCGGCGTGCCGAGCACCTGACCGGTCGAGGTGAGCTGCTCTTCTTCTTCCTGCTCGAGTGCTTTGACCAGGCCGAAGTCGAGCACCTTGACGTACTCGTTGCCGTCCACCGAGGTCAGCATGATGTTGTGCGGCTTGATGTCGCGGTGAATGACCTGCGTGTGGTGGGCGTGCGCCACGCCGGCGGCGGACTGCTCGATGATCGCGGCGGCCTGACGGAGCGTGAACGGCCCGTCGCGCTTGATGCGTTCGCGCAGCGACTCGCCCTCCAGCATCTCCATCACGTAGTAGCAGAGGCCTTCGGCGGTCTTCCCGAAGTCGTAGATGGTGATGATGTTGGGGTGATGGAGCCGGCTCGCCATCTCGGCTTCGCGCTTGAAGCGTTCGAAGAAGGTCGGGGCCATCGCCAGCTGCGGGTGGAGCGTCTTCACGGCGACCGGGCGTTGAACGCTGGTCTGAATGCCCTTGAAGACCATGCCCATGCCGCCTTGACCCAGCACGGACTCGACCTTGTACCGGCCGTCGAGGACCTTGCCGATCAGTTCGTTGGCATTGACGGCTTCGAAGGGTTCCTTCGCCATGCGCGTGGACCAGACTTTACGCGGATCGGCTCGCCTGTGCGTGGTATTCGCGAAACGCCGTGAGTCTCGTCATCGTCAAGGGTCTGTCGCTGTCGTATGGGTCGAAGACACTCTTCGACGCGAGTTCGTTCACCATCGGTCCTACCGACCGGATCGGGTTGGTCGGTGCGAATGGCACCGGCAAGTCGACGCTGCTGAAGATCCTGATTAGCCAGGTGACACCCGACAACGGAACGCTGACGTTCCGCCGCAAGTCACGGGTGGGCTACCTGCCGCAGGATCTCCAGGCGCTGCCGCCGGGTTCGCTGGTCGACGCGGTGATGTCGACGGTGCCGGGGCGCGATGGGCTCGATGAAGCGTTGGTGCTCACCGAACAGCAGCTCAACGCGACGTCGGTGGTGGAAGAGCAGATGGAGCTGGCGTCGACGCTGGCCGAGCTGCACGAGGAGCGCGATCACTTCGACGCGCACTTCGGCAAACACCGCGCAGAGCAGATCCTGCTCGGCCTGGGGTTCAAGGTCAGCGACTTCAGCCGGGTGACCACCGAGTTCTCAGGCGGCTGGCGCATGCGCGCGGCGTTGGCGGGGTTGCTGCTGCAGGACCCCGATCTGCTCTTGCTCGACGAGCCGACCAACCACCTCGACCTGCCGACGTTGTCCTGGTTCGACGCGTTCCTGAAGCGCTCACGCAAGGCGATGGTGTTGATCAGCCACGACCGCGGGTTCTTGAACCGGCAGATCAACAAGGTCGTCTCGCTGGAGACCGAAGGCGTTCGCACCTGGTCGGGCGACTACGAGGACTACCGCAAGCAGCGCGCTGAAGAGTACGAGCGGTTGCTGGTGCAGGCAGAGAAGGTCGAGAACCGCCGCGCTGAGCTCGAGACCTTCATCAACCGGTTCAAGGCCAAGGCGAGCAAGGCGGCCCAGGCGCAGTCGAAGATGAAGCAGCTGGCGAAGCTCGAGACGGTCGAGCTCCATCAGGATCGCGCGGTGGTCTCGTTCAAGTTTCCCGTGGTGGCGCAGAGTGGCCGCGAGGTCGCGAAGTTCACCGGTATCCGCAAGGCGTTCGGCGACAAGGTCATCTACGACAACCTCGATGCGCAGGTGCTTCGGGGGCAGCGCATCGCGATCGTCGGGTTGAACGGCGCGGGGAAGACCACGTTGCTCAAGATCCTCGCGGGTGAGCTCGAGGCCGATGCCGGCTCGGCCACGCTCGGGCACAACGTGGTGCTCGGCTATTACGCGCAGCACCACGCCGACACGCTCGATCGGGATCACACGATCCTGCAGGAGATGATGGAGCTGGTTCCCGACAAGCCGCAGTCGTTCGTGCGCAGCGTGTTGGGCTCGTTCTTGTTCTCAGGCGACGACGTGGACAAGCGGATCGGCGTGTTGTCGGGTGGTGAGCGCGCGCGCGTGGCGTTGGCGAAGCTGCTGCTCAAGCCGGCCAACCTGTTGGTGATGGATGAGCCGACCAACCACCTCGATCTCGATTCGTCGGAAGCGTTGATCGAAGCGCTCGAGGGCTACACGGGCACGTTGATGTTCGTCTCGCACAACCGCAGCTTCCTCGACGCGCTGGCGACGCACGTGTGGGACGTGAGGGATCGCAAGGTGGTGCCGTACCCGGGGAACCTGGCGGACTACCTGCTGCACCTCGATGGTGAAGCGGCGGCGCGGGCGCGCGGGGCGGATGTTCAGGTGGAGGGGGAGGGTGCGGCCAACAAGGCGCCCGAGAAGGAGCGCAAGCGGCTCGAGGCGGAGGCGCGGCAGGCACGCAGTCAGCGCATGGGGCCGTTGAAGAAAGAGATCACGAAGCTCGAGGCGAAGATTGCCGAGCTCGAGACGGCGCAGAAGGAGCGAGAGGCGCAGCTCGTCGATGCGGCGTTCATGGCGAACTACGACAAGTCGCGGCCCGTGCTCGATGCGCATTCCGCGGCGGCGGCTGAGTTGGAGAAGGCGATGGCGCGCTGGGAAGCGGCCAGCAGCGAACTGGCGTCACTCGGTAGCTGAGCAACAGAAACGAACTGCTCGAAGGAAATGAGCTCCCTCTCCCGAAGAGACTGGTGAAAGAGGTCGCCACCGGTCCCCCCGAGAGGGTTGGCCGAAATAGAAATTGAGAACCCCACCGGTCACCCCGAGCCCCCGAGCCCAGTCGAGGGGTCACCTGCCGCGCGGCGCAGAGGTGGCATCTCGACTGCGCTCGATGCGAACGGTGGGTCTGTTCCTTCGGACGAAATCGCCGGCGAAGCCGGCCCCCTGCTCCTTAAGGAACAGCACCGTTCCCCCCGAGCGAAGTCGAGGGGTCACCTGCCGCGCGGCGCAGAGGTGGCATCTCGACTGCGCTCGATGCGAACGGTGGGTCTGTTCCTTCGGGAGGAACGGGGTGCGCTTCCTATTGCGCTCGGGGGGACCGGTCGGTTCGCAACTCCCGCGAACGGTGAGGTGCCGTTCTGCTCGCGCTACTCCAAGCCGACCGTCTCAATCCGCGTCTGCGCGACGGCCGTGACCAGCTCGACCTTCAGCGCCGCGAGATGATCAGCCAGGGCGAGCTCATCGGCGACCACGCCTGACTGCGCAATCGCTGCCCGCATCGCCCGGCTCGAAGCAAATCGTTCAGCCGGACTCTTCGCGAGCGCCTGGCGAAGCAGCGCCACCCACTCGGGCCCCACGCCTTCGAGCATCGGCGGCGCTGCTTCCCTGATGCGATCCATCGTCTCCAACGGAGTCGCCCCGTCGAACGGCCGCGCGCCGGTGAGCAACTCCACCAACAACGTCGCCAGCGAGAACTGATCACTCGCCGAGGTGAGCGGCTTCCCCGACACCTGCTCCGGAGACATGTACGCCCACGTGCCCTTGCGCACGCCGCCGCGCGTCTGCTCTCTCAACTGCGTCGCCCGCGCGATGCCGAAGTCAGCGAGCCGCACTTCACCCAGCTTCGAGAGCAGCACGTTCTTCCGGCTCACGTCGCGATGCACGATGCCCAGCTCACGGCCCGCTTCATCCTTCGCGTCATGAAGGGCATGCAGGCCCAGCGCGAGCTCCACCCCGATGAAGCGCACCAACTCGCTGGGCAGCGGCAGCGCCAGCGCCGCGAGATCCACGCCGTCGACGAAATCGAGCCGCACCCACGGCCGACCTTCGGTGACGCCGAGATCATGCGCCTGCACCAGGTTGCGATGCGACAGCCTCGCCTGCAGCCGCGCTTCCTCGAGGAACATGCGCTCGAGCTCGGGCGTGCCCAGCAGCTCTTCACGCAGCGTCTTGATCACCACCACCTTCTCGAAGCCGCTCGCACCGAAGACCCGCGCGCGAAAGACCTCGGCCATGCCGCCCTGGCCCAGCTTCTTCTCGAGCACGAAGGGTCCGAACGGCCGCGGCAGCTCCATGCGGTGAGTATCGTGAACAGCGCTGCCCTGGGGAAGGCGGCTGTTCGAACTCAAGGGTGCAGCACGCCCCCGCCGATGAAGTCACCGCGCCACTTCGCGCGCAGCGCCTCCTTCACGTCGGACAACGGGTACACGTTCGAGACGAACGGCTTCAACTCGCCCGATTCCACCCAGCGCCAGATGAGCTCATGGCGTGGTCCTCGCAGCGTCGGATCATTGACGGCGGAGATGACCGTGGGGCAGCCGAGCACGTCGAGGCCCTTCATCATGATCAGGTTCGTGGGCAGCTGATTGGCGTTGGGCGCACCTCGTTGCCCCTTGCCCCTGGCCACGAACGGCGTGGAAGCCCAGCCGACGATGAGAAAGCGCGCTCCGAAACGAACGCACTTGAGCGCCTCGATGGAGAGCTCACCGCCGACGCCGTCGTACACCACGTCGACGCCGTGGCCGCCCGTGAGCGCCTTGACTTCATCGCGAAACGAACCGGCGCTGCTGTTGATCACCTGATCGGCGCCCTGCGACTTCACCACCGCGAGCTTCTCGTCACTGCGGCTGGCGGCGATCACCTTCGCGCCCATCAGCTTCGCCACGTGCACCGCGGCCAGCCCTGTCGCACCCGACGCCCCGAGGATGAGCACCGTCTCGCCCGCCTTCAAGCGGCCGCGCGTCACCAGGCAGTGAATCGCGGTCTCGTAGCTGCCGAGCAGGCTGGCCGCTTGATCGAAAGAGAGCGCTCCGGGAATGGGCTTGACCGCGAAACCCGGCACCACCGCCCACGTCGCGAAGCCACCAGCCGCCTGGTAGTTGCCCAGGGAACGTGGGCCCGCCACGAAGCCGTCCACCAACACGCGCGCGCCTTCGCTCACGTGCTTTACCTCTGAGCCCGCCCACGCGACTTCCCCCGCGTACTCGAGGCCCGGCGTGTAGGGCGGTTTCGGCAGGTGCTGGTACTGCCCGCTCGACATGATCAGATCGACCCAGCCGATGGCGGCGCTCTTCACGGCGATGATCACGTCGTGCGGCGTGAGCTGGGTGGGGTCGGGCGGGGCCATCGGTTCGAGCGTGAGGTGCTGCTCGATCGCTTCCAGCGGCGTCTCGCCCAGCGCATGAATGAGGGCGCGCGAGCCGGGGCTGTTCATCGACGGGTGCATGGCTCGCATTGTCCATCAGCAGGGCAGAAATGCAGTCGTAAGAAAGTCGAGGGGTCACTGCCCGCTCGAAGCAGAGGTACTCCCTCGACTGCGCTCCTTAAGGAACAGCACCGTTCCCCCCGAGCGAAGTCGAGGGGTCACTGCCCGCTCGAAGCAGAGGTACTCCCTCGACTGCTCTCCTAAGGAACAGCACCGTTCCCCCCGAGCGAAGTCGAGGGGTCACCTGCCGCGCGGCGCAGAGGTGGCATCTCGACTGC
>JBKJSE010000206.1:0-8464 GCA_046595925.1 Archangium sp.
GGTCCCCTGCTCGGGATGATCGGTGTGCGCTCCTTATTTCGATCAACCCTGCGAGCGCAGTCGAGGGATTACCTCCACTTCGCGCTGCAGGTGACCCCTCGACTCCGCTCGGGGGGACCGGTGGCTGCCCTATTCACCAGCCTCGTCGGGTCGGGGTGAGGGCCTCACAATCAGGTCCCCCCCGTGCGCCGCGAGCGACTTGCCGCGGGCCAGGGGGACATTTGCTGCGCGCGAGAAGGCACTTGCCGCGAGCCCGACGACACTTGCAGCGTTCCCGATCGTGCTTGCTGTGCTCCTGACTGCACTTGCCGTGCTTCCCTGAGTCACTTGCTGCGCTGCCCTGCTCTCGTGTTTTGAGCAGCAGCCGTTATGCCCTCACCCTGACCCTCTCCCGGAGGGAGAGCGAACTCGGTCGCTCAGTTTCGATTCTCTTTCAGCGGCAGCGCGCGGCGGGCGAGCACCGCAGCCAGCGTCACCACTGCCGCGAGCGCTGCTCCGATCGCGAACAACCACCGCACCTCACCGGCCGCAAACAGCGGCCGTGCCAGCGCAGTACCCAGAGAAGCGCCGACGAACAGGCTCCCCGAGAACATCGCGATGGCCGGTCCGCGAGCCTGCGGCGCCGCCTGCGAAGCCCACACCTGCAAGTTCGCGTGGAAGAACACGATCGTCGCGCCCATCAACACCGCCGCGGTCAGCACTCCCGCGGGCGCAGGTGAGATCGCCACCGCCGTCCACCCCACCACCAACAGCACCCCCCCAAACGTCATCGCCCGCAGCACCGGAACCCGCCCCGCCAACCACGCCGACACGCGCGCCCAGATCACCACCGACACGCCGTACGCCGCGATGAGCCCGCCCGTCAGCGCCGCCGACGCACCTGACGCGAGCAACGTCGGCGCAAGGAACGCGAACAGCCCGAACAACACCGCACCCTCCACCAACGCAATCACCGCCAACGCCCGAACCGCCGGAACCCGCAGCGCCTGCCTCAGCTCACCCGGAACCGCAGGCCGCGGTGGCGCGCGCAGCCAATTCATTCCCAACAGCGAAACCGCGGCGAGCACCCCAGCTGCACCAAAGCCCCACGCCCAGCCGAGTCGATCCGCGAGCACACCGGCACCGAGCACCCCTGAGGCCGCGCCCAACGCATACGCTGCGTTCATGTCCGTCGCCGCGCGCCCGCGATCTTCAGCCGGGAGCACTTCACCCAGCCACGCGATCACCGACGGCACCACCGACGCCATGCCCGCGCCCGCGATGAACCGGGCGACCAACAATTGCTCGAGCGTGGTCGCGAACACCGAGGCGACCGCACCGATGAGCCCCGCGATGAGACCCAGCCGCATCACCAGCACCCGGCCGATGCGCTCTGAGACGAGTCCCCACGGCACCTGGAGCAACCCGTACGCGAGGTAGTACGCGCTCGCGACCGAAGTGGCCTGCGCGAGGTCGACCTTCATGTCCACCGCGATGGCCTTCACCAGCGGGGTCATGGCGAAGTTGTCGAAGGCGGCGGCGAAGGCTCCGAGAAAGGCGGGCCAGCGGGCCGGCGACACCTCCCTCAACCCGACCCTCTCCCGGAGGGAGCCGGAGCAACAGCGGTCAGCGGCGTCGGCGTTCCCGGGCTGACCAACCACAACTGGTGCGACGCGCGCGTGACTGCGACGTGCAACCGCCGGCGGCCCTCATCGGTGCCGGGCCAGTTCAGCGCGTTCGCGTCAGCGATCACCACGTAGTCCCACTCGAGACCCTTCACTGAATCGACATCAGTGACATCGAGCCCCGGAGTGAACGGGAACTCTCCGCGCTCGACCAACCGGGTGTGCTGCAGGTGAGAGACGAGCGGAAAGAACCGCCGCGCCGCCGCGGGATCCGCGGTGATGACGGCGACCGACGCATGCGGCTCGGCCTCGAGCAGATCCTTGAGCGCCCCCGACAGAAACAAGTGCGCCGGAGCCTCGCCCGGAAAATGAAACCGCCCCACCGGCACACCCTCGCGCGACGCCTTCGCTGGAGTGGACGGCGCCAGATGCCCCAACACCTGCCGCGCCAGCTCAGCGATCGGCCGAGGGCACCGGTAGCTCGTGGTCAACCGCACCGTCGCAGCCCCACCAGCCCCCGCGACCTCGAGGCTGCGCGGCCAACCCGCGAACGACGAGTGCGTCTGCTGCGCCTCGTCGCCGGCCAGCGTGAGCCCCTCGAACTCGCGGGTGATCGCCCGCAGGGTCTCGAAGTCGAAGAGCGAGAAGTCCTCAGCCTCATCGAGCACCAGGTGCGAGGCCTGCGGCAGGTTCAGCAGGTTCCGCCACGACAACATCGAGAGCAGCAGCGGCAGGTCTTCCACGTCGATCGAACCGGCGAGCTCGTCAGGAGTGCCTTCATCGAGCCCCCGCCCATCGATCGTCGTGCGCATCGACGCGTCGGTGATGTCGTTCGCGTTGAACTTCGTCTGCAGTTGATTCGACGTGTGCTCGATGCACTCGGCGATCGCCGTGCTGGGCAGCGTGCCCTTCGCCGCGGTCACCACGTTCGCGAGGAACACCGAGTCGGAGAGGAACAACGCCAACTGCCTCCACAAGGGGCGCAGCTCGGCCTTCACCGTCTTCTCTGCAGAGACCGCTTCCCGCAGCTTGTCGTAGAGCGCCGGGTGCCGCTTGAGCGAGGTGACCAGCGCAGGCGGCTCGAGGTTCACCTTCGGCAGCGGACCAAACGCGCGCCGCGCCATGCGCAGCAGAAAGTCATCGAGCGTGTGCACCACTTCCGGGCCGACGTCGTCATCGCCCTCGGGCGCAGGCAACAGAGGCGCGAGCAGCCGCTGCGCCAATCGCGCGAGCCCGGGCTCCGGCACCACCACGCGCGCGCGCACGAGGGGAATCTTCTCGGGTGCACCCATCGTCAACCGGGCGAGCCGATGCAACGCGACCGTCGTCTTGCCGCTGCCCGCGCTGCCCAGCACGAGCAACGGCTCAGCTGCCGGGGCTGCGATCGCCGCGTACTGCTCTGCATCGAGCAACGCCGTCACGTCGACGCGCGTGCCCTTCGCCTGCGCTCCGACCGACACGCCGAGCTGGCCTTCAGGCGCCGAGGTCCCCGCACCCCCTGTCGCCAACGAGCTGTTGCCCCGCGAGCGCCACTCGCCATTCACGTCACGGAAGATCGAGAAGTCATCGCCGAGCAGCTGCATCAGCTTGCCCTGGTGAATCACCACCACGCGCCGCAGCGTCACCGTGCCGGTCGCGAGCCTGCCAGGGAGCTGCTCTTCGAAGTGATCGCCTTCTCGGTACCGGTAGAACAACTGCGCCACGGGGGCGACGCGCCAGTCCACCACGCGCAGGTTCTGCCGGGTGTCGATGAAGGTGCCATGCCCGAGCAGGTAGTCGCGCGACTCGCCCGCTTCTTCGAGCCGCAGGTGCGCCAGGTACGGCGAGCGGCCGTCGGGCAACACCGGCTGCGTGCGGGCTGACAGCTTCTGCCGCACCGCCAGCTCGTGGAGCAGGGTGCCCACGTCGTCTTCGTCTTCCGAGGCTGCCTCTTCGCGGAGCGCGCGCAGCTCGTCGTTGGAGACCGAGACCCGGGCCGCGGGAGCCGCCGCCTTGGCCGCCTCGAGCGCGGCCTGGACCCGGGTGAGGAAGATCTCTTCTTCGGCGAGAGCAGCCGCTTCTCGTTCGCTGAGCGTTTCCACGGGCATTCGCCTATCAGACTCGGGTTCTCCGACGCGACCGTCGTGAGCGCCGGGGTAGCGTTCAGGCGACCATGAGCCACTCCGCACAGCCAGTGCACTTCGTCTCCGCCAACGGCCTGCGCTTCGGCTACCTCGCCTGGGGCGAGGGCCCGCTCGTGCTCGCGCTGCACGGCTTCCCTGACACGCCGCAGAGCTGGGACATCATCGGGCCTTCGATCGCCGCGAAAGGCTACCGCGTGGTCGCTCCGTTTCTTCGCGGCTACGCACCGAGCGAAGCGACCTCGCGCGACACCACCACGAGGGATCTCGGCGAAGACACCGTCGCCTTGATCACCGCGCTCGGGGCCGAACGCGCGCACCTCGTCGGGCACGACTGGGGCGCTGAGGCCGTCTACGCCGCCGCCGGCCTCGCGCCTGATCGTGTCATCACCCTGACCGCGGTCGGCATTCCGCATCGGGCCGCTGTCGTGCCCACGCCGAAGCTGGGCTGGGCGCTGCGCCACTTCGCAACGCTCAGGCTTCCGGGCGCCGAGGAGCGCTTCGAGAGAGACGACTTCGCGCAGCTCGAGAGGTTGATTCGCCGCTGGTCACCGACGTGGAAGTTCACCGCTGCCGAGCTCGCGCCCATCAAGGACTGTTTCCGTCGCCCCGGCACGGTGCACGACGCGCTCGGCTACTACCGCGCAGCCAGCGTGCTGCTGCCCCCGTTCATGAGGCCGCGCATCGCCGTGCCCACGCTCAACTTCGCGGGCGCCGAAGATCCCGGCGTGAGCCCCGCGGTCTACGAGGCGACGCGCAAGCACTACTCGGGTGCGTTCGAAGTCACGGTCATTCCCGGCGGGCACTTCTGTCACCGCGAAGCGCCTGACCTGCTCATCGCGAAGCTGCTGGCGCACCTGTCGAACCATCGGTGACGAGCAGCGCTATGGTGTTCGCGTGCTTCACGCCCTGAGCTTGCTCCTGTGTGCCGCGGCTTCTCCTGCGGCCACCATCACCACCGCCGCGACCATCGCGCCGCACCACGTGTACGTCGGCATGTACCTGACCGACGTGTCCGACTTCGACTTGAAGGCGGGGCGCTTCAAGGCCGATCTCCACGTGTGGATGAAGTGGCTGGGCGACGCGGTGCCGCCGAACGTCACCTTCGAGAACGGCGAGATCGACTCGAAGGAGGTGCTCAGCACCGAGCACGAAGCCGAGTGGTATTCCTTGCACTGGCGGGTGCAGGGCACCTTTCGCGGTGAGTTTCCGGTGCACGCGTTTCCGTTCGATCGCCAGACGCTGCCGGTCATCTTCGGGCTCAGCAAGGCCGATGGTGTGTTGGTGCCCGACCTCGGCGCCAGCGGCATGAGCCCGTCGTTCTCGGTGAGCGGTTGGTCGTACGAGCCGCAGTTCGCAGCCCGCTCCGAAGAGCGAACCTACGGCTCGGACCTCGGCAGCATCGGGCGTGAGGGAAAGAATGCGCGCCAGGGCCTCGCCACGTTCTCTGTGGAAATGCGCCGTCCTTTTGGCCCCTACTTGATCAAGTTCGCGCTGCCGCTGGCGTTGATCCTGCTGGTCGCGCTGCTGGCGCTGTTGCTGCCTCCGGAGCGCCTCGACGTGCGCTCGGCGATGGGCATCACCGCGCTGCTGTCGTGCATCGCCTTTCACTATACGCAGGCCGACACGCTCCCGAACGTCACGTACCTGGTCGCCGCCGACAAGCTCTTCCTGGGGGCGTACGTCTTCGTCGCGGCCACGCTGTTGTTGAGCATCATCGCGTTCCGTCTGACCGAGGCGAGGAACAACGCGGCGCTCAGGGCGGACCGGATCGGCTTGTTCGTGCTGCCCACCTTCGCCGCGCTCGGGGTCTTGAGCCTCGTCACCGGGGCGCTCTGGCAACCCGACCCTGACGAGCCCCTGGTGCCCACGAATCGGTTTCCTTCACAGCAGGTGCTGCGCGTGGCCGTGACGTCGATGGACACGCCCGGCAGCGGTCAGCTGCCTTCGCGGCGTGGAGCGCTGGTGGTTCGCGCGGCCAATGGCACCTTCCGCGCGGTGCTCGCGAACGAAGCGCCCGCGATGACCAACCCCCTGGTGAAGTTGCTGCCTGACGGCGGCATGCGCATTCGCTGGGTGCTGCGCGCCGACGCCCAGTGGAGCGATGGCAGACCCATCACCTCGGACGACCTCATCTTTTCGCTGAGCACCGTGCCCGAACCGCAGCGCGTGAACATCGCGCGCATCGATGACCGCACCATCGACGTCGTCTATTCTGAGCGGCGCACCGAGTGGCTCGGCGGCTTCGCCGTGTTTCCGAAGAGCGCGGCCGTCTTCGCGACCGATGGTGGGCGGGGGGCGCTGAGCGAGGAAGACGACGACGGGCTGATGCCGACGAGCGGCGCTTTCCTTCTGGGCGAGTTCGAGAAGGGCATGAAGCACACCCTGCGCCGCAACGAGAAGTTCGCCGCGATGAAGCCGGTGTTCGAGCGGGTCGAGGCCAGGCTTCTGACTCCCCACGACGCGGTCAAGGCGCTGCTGGCCAACGAGGTCGACGTCATCCCCACGTTGACGGCCGATGGCTATGAGCAGCTCAAGGACGATCGCCGGGTCAAGGTGCTCGAGCAGCCAGGCGAGCTGCTCTGGGTGCTGGTGCCGAACCTGAGCGTTCCACCGTGGAACTCACTGGCGGCCCGGCAGTCGCTGCTGGGCGCGTTGGATCGGCAAGCCATGGTCAAGACGCTCGCGCCGATGCCTACCCGCGTGGCGTGGGGCTGGCGCGCAGAGCCCGAGCTCTCCGTGCCGACGGCTGCGCGGCTGGAGACCCTGGGGCTCACCCGGGTCAAGCTGCACGTCCCGAAGATCCGCGCGGAAGACGAGACGCACGCATTGCTCACCCGGGTCATCGAGGCGAACCTCGAGGCGGCCGGTCTCGAGGTGGAAGTCGTGCAGCAAGACCAGCTCAACGAGGCCGTGCAGCGCGGTGACTTCGAGGGGCTGGCGTTGCTCGGTCGCGACACCAGCTCGCCCGGGCCCTTCATGAACGTGGTGGCGCCGGATGGCAGGCCTGATCTCACCAGGGCCGCGGGCCCGCACTACGACGACGAGATGGCGGAACGATGGGAGGCCTTCGACGCTTCGCTCTACACCGAGCGGCGGTCCTCTCTGGAAGAGCACATGCAGCGGGCGTGGTTCACCCGCTTGCCAATGGTGCCGCTGGTGCTCACCTCGCGACTGGCGGCGGTGCGCGCCGACCTGGAAGGCCCGGAGTGGGGTCAGGCCGATTCGCTCTGGTGGAACGTCTCGGAGTGGCACTCGAAGGAGCAACAGCGCCCTGACGGAGGGGCGGTTAAATAACAGCCATGGACGACGTCGGCGAGCGACTGTGGTTTCGCGGTGCGCTCGAAGGCTTGTTCGTCCGAGAACTCCAAGACGTGCTCACCCCCGCGCACCACGGCGAGCTGAAGAGGTTGGGCATCGATGTGTCCAAACTCCTGCCCGCGTATCCGGTGGCGACGTTTCGTGCAGGGCTCGAGCTGGTGGGGCCTCTGGTCGCGCCGAATCAATCTCCGTTCGATCAGCAACTCGAGCTGGGTCGCAGGCTCACGCGCGGCTACTTCGACACGTTTGTCGGGCGGGCGACGGCGACGGTGATGTCGATCGTGGGCCCTGACCGCGGAATCACCCGCATCGCGCAATCCTTTCGCTCGCTCACCAACTACGTCGACGCGAAGTTGCTCGAGAAGCACGTGGGTTCGGCCCGGGTCTCTTTTTCCCCGGTCGAAGGGCTCACCGCGCTGCTGCTTGGCATCAACCAGGCGTCGGGTTCGCTGCTGGGCGGCACGAAGATCGCCACCAGGGTGTCGCTCGATTCCGATGACGGCACCGAGGCGCTCATGCGCTTCGAGTGGGCGACGGCGCCGTAAGGAAAACGCCGCTCGGCTTTCTGAGAATCCACTCTGCGACGAGCGCGTTGATGAGCCACCCCGCGGCCATCGACACCGTGGCGAGCCCCTCGCTCATGTACGGCTGCATGAAGGGCAGGGCGGTGAAGCCGGCCGTGAAGACCTGCGTGCCCGCTCCGAGGAAGAGCGCGTAGGCGCGCAGCATCCAGGCGCCGTGGGCTTCGAACTGACGCCGGCGCGCGGCGATGACCCCGAGCACGATGAAGGTGATCATCGCGATGGCCACCACCGTGCGGATCGCGTTGAGCGCGGGGCTGTCGAAGGCCTTGGGTGACCAGCGCAGCGCCATCGACGTACCCGCGATTGCCGCGGTGATGCCGAGCACGCTCAACACGCGGCCGGTCAGGCGATGCCACGCGCCACGGCGAAGGGAAGGGACGAACTGGAAGGCGCCGAGGGTCGCGAACGCCGTCGCTCCAATCATGTGCAGCGCCGCGACCCAGGGGTCGGCTGCGAAGCGCTCGTGGCCGTCGAGCTTGAAGGCGCCCGTCGACAGCGAGAGCACTCGACTGATTCCGGCGAGCATCGGCACCGCGCTCAACACCAACAGCCCCGCGATCTTCTTTTTCATGCGGCCACGATGCCTGCGGCCGAAGCGGGTCACATCGGGCGAAGGTCTGGCCGCGGGTCAGCCGAAAGTACGAGGACGGTGCCGAAGATGAGCGCCCCGAATTTGTTGGTGAGCAACAAATTCGGGCGGTTCAAAAATGGGATTCAGAGCCCCACCGTTCGCCCCGAGCAAGGAACCAGCTTCGCTGGCGATTTCGACCGAAGGAACACACCGGTCCTCCCGAGCGGAGTCGAGGGAGTACTTCTGCCTCGCGCGGCAGGTCAC
>JBKJSE010000241.1:0-6501 GCA_046595925.1 Archangium sp.
GTGACCTGCCGCGCGAGGCAGAAGTACTCCCTCGACTCCGCTCGGGAGGACCGGTGTGTTCCTTCGGTCGAAATCGCCAGCGAAGCTGGTTCCTTGCTCGGGGGGACCGGTGGGTTCTCAATTCCTATTTCAGCCAAACCTTCTTCAACACTCTCTTCGGCCGTTCTTAGAAGCGCTCGACGATGCGGAACTCGACGTTGACCGGGTTCTGAGTGGTCGACGAGTTCAGCTGCGTGCAGAGCGGCCCGAGGAACGTGACCTTGTTCGAGTTCGGATCGTACGAGTACGTGGTGGCGCTGGCCGCGATGCTCTGGCCGTTGATCACCACCGACAGGTAGCGCGGGTCAGACGGGCGAGCGGAGAGGGTGAACTCGCACGGGTCACCCTGGAACGACTCGCTGATCTTCCGGAGCGCAGCCGCGAGCTCAGTGCCGTTGGCCGCCTGAAAGAACGCCGTGGCGCACTGCTTGGTGGCCGTGTTGCACGAGCCGGCCGTGCCACCACACTCAGCGTCAGTGGAGTTCGGGCACTCACGAGCGAAGCCACCCTCGAGCGCCATCGCGTTGAGGACCACGGGGCCCGCGCCCGACGCGAGATCAGCGCCGAAGCCGACGACGATGGTGCGCACGCCCTTCTGGCGGAGGCGCTTGACGGCATCGACGGCGCCAATCTGGTCGAGGCAACCGTTCGAGCACAGCGAGGCGGGGACGCAGGTCGAGGTGGTGCAGGTGCAAGCCGCGATCGCCGCAGGCGAGCACGTCATGTTCATGCAGTTGGACGCACAGATCGCGTTCGGGTTGGCGCCATTGCAGTTCGGCAGGCCGTCGGTCAGCAGCAGCACGAAGTCGTCGCGGAAGTCGGCGCCGTCGTTGATGCCGCCGTACGTGCCGAGGAAGTCGAGCGAATTGCCCGTGGGCGTGCCGCCGACCGGGCTGAGCGCCTGGATGCGCGCGTTGACCTGCTGGGCAGTGGCCTGCAACGCGGAGTCCGTCGAGTCGTCACTCGAAGAGGGCGAGGGCAACTGGACGTCGATGTTCGCCGAGGCGCCGCAGAGCTGATCGACCGGGAAGATCGTCGCGCCGAGGCGGGCGATGGTCCCCGAGGTCTGGAGGAAAGTCGACATCGCGCTCTTCAGCTCGCTGATGCGGGTAGGGCACGTGCCAGGACACAAATTGCCGGCGCTGCCGCAACCCGCGGGGCAGCCACCAGCACTTGGGTTCGTCGGCAAGAGCATCGAGCCGGAGTTGTCGACCAGCATCATCACGTTGGGCTTGAGCCGCTTGCTGGCGACGATGGTCTTGTCAGTCGTCTGCGCGACGGCGAGGGGAACGACCCGCTCGAAGTCGTACGTCTGGCAGGAACCGGCAAGGGTCAGCACGGACAGGAGCGCGAAGGAACGCAGCATGACGCGGACCCTACCTGAGTAAGTCGAGCCTTAGAAGCGCTCGACGATCCTGAATTCCACACTCACGGTCCGCTGAGGGGTGGACGCGGTGATCCGGTCGCACATCGCCCCCTGAAAAGTGACCGTGTTCGACGGGAAGTCGTACGAGTAGGTCTGCGGGCCCTGGGTGAGGTTCTGATCGTCGACCAGCACCGACAGGTAGCGTTCGTCGGAAGGGCTCGCCTGCAGCACGAACTCGCACGGATCGTTCGGTACGAGGATCTCGAGGATCTTGCGAAGGGTCGCAGCCAACTCGACGGCGTTCGTCGCCTGGTAAAACGCGGTCGAGCACTGGCTCGTGGTGGTGTTGCAGCTCCTCACCGTGCCACCGCACTCGAGGTCGGTTCCTCCCGGGCACTGGCGCTGCACCCCGCCCGCGACCGCCATCGCGTTGAGCACCACAGGGCCAGCGCCCTGCGTGAGGGACGTGCCGAAACCCACCACGATGGTCTTGATGCCCTTCTGGCCCAGCGCCTTCACGTTTTCCACCGCGCCGCCCTGGTCGAGACAACCCCTCGAGCAGTTCGCGATGTTGTTGCAACCCGCCGTCGTGCAACCGCAAGCCTGATTCTGCATCAGGGTGCACGTGTTGCCGCAGCTGCACACCGCGTTCGGGTTCGCGTCGTTGCAGTTGGGCAAGCCGTCCGTCAGCAGCAGCACGTAGTCTTGCCGGAAGTCTTCCTTGTTCGGGTCGGGGTCGACGCCGAGCCCCGAATACGTGCCCAGAAAAGCCAGCGCCTGGCCGGTCGGAGTGCCCCCCGAAGGAGGAACGCCTGTGATGAGCGCGTTGATCGCGCTCGCTGATGCCGTCAACGAAGGCTCCGCCCCGTCATCGGTCAGCGTGGGCGCAGGAAGCGGCACGTTGATGTTCGTCGGCACGGTGCAGCCTTCGCCCGCGGGAAAAATCGTCGCTCCGAGTCGGGCCACCGTCCCTGAATCGGCCAGGAAGGTCGACATCGCAAGGCGCAGGTCGCTCATGCGGGTCGGGCACCGCGGGTCGCAGTCAGAAGAGCCGGTCTTGCCGCAGTCCGTGGTGCAGAACCTCGCCCTGTCAGTGTCGTCGATGGCCTCTTTCATCGAGCCCGACTTGTCGACCAGCAGCATCACGTTGGGCTTGAGGCGCTTGCTGGCGATCACGGTCTTCTCGGTCGACTGCGCGACGAAGAGCGGCACCACGCGCTCGAAGTCGTACGTCTGGCACGCCACCAACGGGACGAAGAACACCAGGGCTCGAAGTCGCATCGAAAGCCATGAGTGCAATGACGCACTGGAATCCGTTGCAGGAGTTCGTCATACGCCTGTGCCCGATGAAGATCGTTCTCCTCAGCCGCTCGCGCAGCATCCCTTCGACGAGGCGAATGGTCGAAGCCGCGAAGGCGCGCGGTCACCAGGTCAGGGTGCTCAACCCGCTCGAGGTGTCGGTGCGCCTGGGCCGAAAGAAGCCGGGTCTGGTGTACCGCGCGAAGACCATTCGCCTGCCCGACGTGGTCATTCCCCGCATCGCCTCGTCGATCGCCAGCTACGGCCTGGCCATCGTCGATCAATTCCAGGCGCACGGCGCGGTGGTGCTCAACTCGGCCCGCGCCATCGGCCTGTCCCGAAACCCCGCGCGCTGTCTTCAGCGCCTCGCATCGGCCGGCCTCGAGATCCCCGCCACCGTGATCTCGCGTGAGGTCGGCGATCTCCAGGCGATGGTCGATGAAGTGGGTGGGGTGCCCGTGCTGGTCAAGTTGATGGCCGGCAGCGAGCGGCGGGGCGTGATGCTCTGCGAGTCGCGCCAGTCGCTCGAGGCCGCGTTGGAGGCGGTGCTGGGCCTGGGCCACAACATCGTGATGCAGGAATACGTGCGGAAGGCGCAGCGTGACGTGCGCGTGTTCGTGGTGGGCGGCGTGGCGTTGGCCGCGGCTTCCCGCGTTCCGCGCGCGGGCAGGCTCAGCCGCACGTTGTCCCGCAACGCCCGCATCGAGCCCACCGAGCTGACCGCGCCGCTCCGGCACGCCGCGGAAGCGGCCGCGAAACTCACCGAGTTGGAGGTCTGCGCGGTCGACCTCCTGGACCTCGGAAGTCAGAAGCCACCCCGGGTGTTCGAGGTCAACGCCTCGCCCTCACTGCCCGAAATGGAGGCCGCCAGTGGCATCGATCTCGCGACGGCCATCATCCAAAGGGCCGAAGTGATGTACAGGGACCTGCACCCGGCTTGAAACCGGGGCCCCTTGGGGTCCATACAGAGGACATGATGCGCAAGTTGATGGTGGTGATGATGGTGTTGGCTGTTCCCGCGTGGGCCGCGGAGATCGATCTCGAGTCGTTCTACGAGGTCAGCACCGAAGGCACCTCCACCAGGCTCAAGGCAGGCGACACCGGCAAGGTGGTCATCTCGATCAAGTCGAAGAACGGCGCGCACGTCTCCGATGAAGCGCCCTTGAAGATCGAGCTGTCGAGCAAGCAGAGCAAGTTGAGCAAAGAGAAGCTGACGCTCGCCGACTCGGTGAACGCCAAGAAGGAAGATCCGAAATTTGAAGTGCCCTTCACTCCGACCGCGCATGGCATGAGCAGCGTCGAAGCGAAGATGACCTTCTTCATCTGCACCGAGAAGCAGTGCTCGCGGCAGGTCAAAAACATCACGCTGCCTGTGGAGGTCATGTGAGCAGCCTTATTTACGGAGTGAACCCGGTGATGGAGGCCCTGAAGGGCCGCCCCGATACGGTCGAACGCATCGCGATCGCCGAAGGGGTCGTCAATCAGCGCGTGCAGGGCGAGCTGTTGACCCGCGCGAAAGAAGCGAAGGTGAAGGTCGAGATCGTCGATCGGGAGCGCCTCGATCGCATGACCGAAGGCGAGTCGCACCAGGGCATCGTCGCCGAGGTTCGTGACTTCGAATACATCGGCCTGACCGAGCTCATCAAGAAGGCCAAGGCGAGCGGTCGCCAGCCCCTCGTGGTGCTGCTCGACGGCATTCAAGACCCGCACAACCTCGGCGCGATCATTCGCTCGGCGGCCGCGTTCGGCGCCCAGGGCGTGGTGATCATGAAAGACCGCGCGGTGCAGGTGACCGCGGTGGCCGTGAAGGTCTCTGCCGGCGCCACCTCGCACTGCCACGTCGCGCGCGTGACCAACCTCTCCCGCGCCATCGAGGAGCTCAAGGAAGCGGGCTTCTGGTCGGTGGCCGCTGACCCCGAGGCCAAAGAAGTCGCCTGGGACGTCAAGCTCACCGGCCCGCTCGCGGTGATCGTCGGCGCTGAAGGCGGCGGCGTGCGCAAGGGCGTGCTCGGCCACGCCGACTTCAAGGTGCGCATCCCCATGCAGGGTCAGGTCGCGAGCCTCAACGCGTCGGTTTCGACCGGCGTGCTGCTGTACGAAATCGCCCGCCAGCGCGGCTGATCGAGACGGTCGCTTGAGATCTCCTTGACTTGCCGCGGCACGCGTGGATAGAGAGCGCCGCCCCTCGACAGACGGGTGGCCGGTTTCCTTAAGCAGTTACGGAACCTTGCCGGTGTAGCTCAGCTGGTAGAGCACCTGATTTGTAATCAGTAGGTCCCGGGTTCGAATCCCGGCGCCGGCCACGAAGTCGAGTCGAGGCGAAGCACAACTGAATAGAAAATGCCCTTTCCGGAGGGGTAGCCAAGTGGCCAACGGCAACAGACTGTAAATCTGTCGGTCCTCGACCTTCGGTGGTTCGAATCCACCCCCCTCCACTTTTTTCATCTCGAACCGGGCCTCATGCGGGGATAGCTCAGCTGGTAGAGCGTCAGCCTTCCAAGCTGAATGTCGCGGGTTCGAATCCCGTTCCCCGCTCCATCTCGAAGTCCTTGAGAAGGTCGTTGGAGCAACAGCAGGTGCAGTGATAGCAGGCGCAGTCGCAGCAGCCGCAAAGCCGAAAGAAGTGCAGTGCCCTGATAGCTCAGTTGGCAGAGCGCGTCCTTGGTAAGGACGAGGTCACCAGTTCAATCCTGGTTCAGGGCTCCATTTGAAGTCTGATTCGAAGTCCCTCACGCAACACTCAAGTCCAAAGAAGGAAGACCGACATGTCGAAGGAAAAGTTCGAGAGAAACAAGCCGCACGTCAACATCGGCACGATCGGCCACGTTGACCACGGCAAGACCACGCTGACCGCCGCGATCACCAAGGTGCTCGCCAAGTCGGGCGGCGCCACCTTCCTGGCGTACGACATGATCGACAAGGCGCCCGAAGAGCGCGCCCGCGGCATCACCATCTCGACCGCGCACGTCGAGTACCAGACCAAGAACCGTCACTACGCTCACGTCGACTGTCCCGGCCACGCCGACTACGTGAAGAACATGATCACCGGCGCAGCGCAGATGGACGGCGCGATCCTGGTCGTCAGCGCGCCCGATGGTCCGATGCCCCAGACCCGCGAGCACATCCTCCTGGCCCGCCAGGTCGGTGTTCCTCACATCGTCGTCTTCCTCAACAAGATCGACATGCTTGATGACGTCGAGCTGCGCCAGCTGGTCGAAGAAGAGATCCGCGACCTGCTCAGCAAGTACCAGTTCCCCGGCAAGGACATCCCCGTGATCCCGGGCTCGGCGCTCAAGGCGCTCGAAGGCGATCCGTCCGAGATCGGCGAAGGCGCCATCCTCAAGCTGATGGAGGCGGTCGACTCGTACATCCCGACCCCCGTTCGCGCGATCGACAAGCCCTTCCTGATGCCCGTCGAAGACGTGTTCTCGATCGAAGGCCGTGGCACCGTCGCCACCGGTCGTGTCGAGCGTGGCGTCATCAAGATCGGTGAAGAAGTCGAAGTCATCGGCCTCCGCCCGACCGTGAAGACCGTCGTCACCGGCGTCGAAATGTTCAAGAAGCTGCTCGACAGCGGCATGGCCGGCGACAACATCGGCGCGCTCGTTCGTGGCCTCAAGCGTGAAGACATCGAGCGTGGCCAGGTGTTCGCCAAGCCCGGCTCGGTCAACCCGCACACGAAGTTCAAGGCGCAGATCTACGTGCTGACCAAGGAAGAGGGTGGTCGTCACACGCCGTTCTTCAAGGGTTACCGCCCCCAGTTCTACTTCCGCACCACGGACGTGACGGGCTCGGTG
>JBKJSE010000253.1:0-2526 GCA_046595925.1 Archangium sp.
CCCTCGTCGTCGCAGAAGGCGCCGACGCCACATTCGTCGTCGGTCGAGCAGATCGGTGTGACGGGAATCGGGGAACAGGAAACGAAGAGAACGAGGACGAGCAGGCGGTTGGCCACGGTGGCCTCCAGTGAGGGGAGGCCATGCCGTTGAGCAGCCGCTATGCCTACGGCGAAATCAGCAAAATCGGCGACTTAGAACAGAGGACGAGTCCAGCCACGGCCCGCCCGTCCACCGCACGGGACGTGGAACATCGCGTCGTTGGCCACCGGCCGCAGCGCGGAGACTATGGACAGGCAACAGCTGGCCCGTCGAAGTTGCCGGTGTTCCGTGAATCCCGTGCGTACTTGGGCCAGGGGGCGCCCGTGTCGAGGCCACGCGAGTCAACAAGATAGCTGACGAGCCACCCCGTCTCGGTGGCGATGTACAGAACCCCCGTCTGACTCATCAGCACTCTGCGGTTGCAGTCCAGGTTCGGCGAGGCCGTGACCACCACGCCTGCAGTTGTAAGCGAGCCCGGGAGGCCCACTGCCCACTGCGCGTCGGCGTTCGCAGCGAAATCCTGCGGGAGGACGAACAAGCTGCCCTTCTCGTCAACGACGTAGGCCAGATTGCCATTGCCGAGCGTCGGAGTCGGCGCGCTATTCGCCGTGAACGAGGACTGCACGGGCCCGCTTCCGCCCAGCGCCACGGTCTGAGCCAGAACGACACCCGTGCTGGGATTGACTCGAATCAGGTTGGATCGGCCGGTGACCCGGTATTGCGCGAAGACGCCGCCACCTCCGACGCTCGGGCCGGACGTTGGGCTCGACAGTGCCGTTGCGCCAGGCCACGCGTTCATGGAACTGTCGGTAACGCTTGCGGTGATGTCGAACGCGAAAAGCCGCCCGATCCCCGCCCCGCCGCCGCCGCCGCCGATGGCTCGCGTACCAGACAGCATAGCCAACCCATTAACGACGCCAACCCCTCCCGCCGTTTGATTAAGAGTTCCAATGGTCGGCGCGCTGCCGGCCACCACGCCAAGACGCCGGAGATTGCCGTCACTGTTGGCGTAGTACGCAGAGTTGCTCCCGATAACCATGTTCCCTGGCGCCTGGATTCCCACCAATCCATCGAGCGCGGTCGAGTTGCAATTACCCGATTGCGCTTCGTGCTGACGTCCACGGTTGTTCACAGCGCCAGGCTGCAACGAAATCGAGCCAACGCTCGCGGTGCTTTCACCAAAAAGAGCGATACCTCCAATGCTGGCCGCGCCAGAGGCCCCCGCAGAACACGACTGCGGCATCGTCCCAGTTACGGCATCAATACTTTTCACTAAACCCGAGTTGAGATTGTAGAAAAGCCATTCGCTTGAGGTGCTACGACCAACCGCAACAACACCCTCGACCGGCCCATCGAGAACCGGACCCCACGCAATGGTCCCACTCGGATTGATTGCAACGACGCCACTGCCGGTCCCGTTGGAAACACCGACAAAAACCTTCCCGCCGGTCCCGATTGCGGGAGTCGAACGAAGGGCCCCGACCCCCACGCCACCGAGGCGTCGGGCCCACTGCCACCGAGTCACGGGGATACTGACTGACTGCCCCGTACCTGGATTTCCGAGAGTGTCAGCACCTTCCACCGTCAATTCCACTGCTCCGGAGAAGTTGGCCATCGGAACGCGGCTCAAGTCGAGAAGGAAGTCGTCGCATCTGCCGCTACCTGCAGTGCAGTTGCTCGAGGTCGTTACTTCGTGAGCCTGTTGTGATCCAAACCGAGCGATCAACTTCACGTTGGCAACGTCATTTGACGCCGTAGTGACCCGAACTGAGACCACCTCGTCCTTGCGGAACGAAGATGGCGCAGCAGGGTCGGAAGGAAGAAAGTCAGCGCTCGGCACTCCGTAGCCAGCATCAGTAGAAACGGAGATCACGAACGTGGGCCCAGTCCTGTCCACGTCCACATCGAGTTGACTGACCGGGCCGCCGTCACGCCAACCAGCCACGAACGATTGAGTTCCATCAGCCCCGCCCAAGGTGATGCTGACTGAGAATGGCGATTGCGTGCCGGAAACGACCGCCGTGGTGCCCGACTCCGCTGATACAGGCACCGTTGCAACGCGCAGAACGCCACCATCTGCCTTCGAGAGCACGAGTTCGCCGGTCAGAGTTGTCGCTCGCGAACGGATCCCGGAGTCAGGCGAACTCCACGTGAGCTCGTACTTAGAATCAGCACATGCTCCACCGTTGTCATTCGCAGCGCACTCCTGCCACTCAGCGCATCTAAGTCCGGCGTCGCAATAGCGCTGCAGCCCACCTCCCGTACCTCCACCCATTGAGCCGCCACCTCCGCCGCCGCCCACGGAGCCGCCGGAGCCGGAATCAGGAGTGGCGCCCACGCAGAAACCCTGAGTGCACGTCGCACCGACCTCGCACTCACTCTGCGTCATGCAGGTCTTCGCGCCAAACGTACAACCAACAAAGGCAACACAACCAACCACCAGAAGAAGTGCACGCATCAGAATTGACCTCCGAACTGCACGACAGC
>JBKJSE010000020.1:0-8125 GCA_046595925.1 Archangium sp.
GGTGACATGCACCGGTTGATAGTGACGGTTGAGCACCAGCACGGCAGCGTTGACCATCGTTCAGGCTCCTCGGCTTCTCTGAATAGCGTTGGCGACAGCGCGCGCAACGGCATCCAGCTCGGTGTCGCGCAGACACCTCACGTCCAGCCACACCTCGTCATCGACGATACGCCCGACGACGGGTGGGTCTGCGGCCCTCAGCTTCTCGTGAACTTCGACTGCTTTGACGCCCGGCAACGCCACGGCAAAAGACTTTGGAGCTGCCAGCGGCATCGAACCGCCACCGACCCTGCCCGTCGTCTCGACCACGCGATGTTCCAGCCCACCGAGCAGCGAGCCCAGCTTTCGCGCCCGCGCCAGGAGCACCTCAGGCTTGACCAACAAGGCGACGCGCGCCGGCACCTCGTCGTCTTCGCGGCCGTCACGGTACAGCTCGAGGGTGGCTTCCAGCGCGGCGACGGTCAGCTTGTCGATGCGCAGCGCCCGGTTGAGCGGGTGCTTCTTCAAGCGATCGAGCGTGGCCTTCTTCCCGACGAGGAGGCCTGCTTGAGGGCCGCCCAGCAACTTGTCGCCGCTGAACGCCACCACGTCGGCGCCGGCCGCGATCACGGACGCGACGGTCGGCTCAGAAGAGAGCCCTTCGGCGTGCATCGGCTTGAGCGCGCCACTGCCCAGATCTTCGAAGAAGGGCACACCGCGTTCAGCTGCCAGCTTGGCGAGCTCGCGGGTGGTCGCCTCTTCAGAAAAGCCCACCACGGCGAAGTTCGAGCGGTGCACCTTCACCAACAGCCCGGTGCGATCCGTCATGGCCACTTCGAAGTCGGCGATTCGGGTGCGATTGGTGGTGCCGACCTCGATCATGCTGGCGCCCGACTGGCGCATCACGTCGGGAATGCGGAAACCCCCTCCGATCTCCACCAACTCACCACGCGAGACGATCGCTTCTTTGCCGTGGGCCAGCGCGCTGAAGGTCAGCAGCACGGCGGCGGCGCAGTTGTTGACCACCATCGCGTCTTCCGCGCCGGTGAGCGCGCACAACAACTCGACGACGGGCTCGTAGCGGCTGCCCCGTTCGCCTTCGTCGAGATCGATCTCGAGATTGCAGTACCCGCCCGCGATCGAAGCGATGCGCTCGACCGCGGCGGCAGGCAACGGCGCGCGGCCCAGGTTGGTGTGCAAGACCACGCCAGTCGCGTTGAGCACGGCTCTCAATTTCGGCGCAGCGATCCGATTCAGGGCGCGGGCGACGTCTGAATCGACGAGCCGAACGTCTTCACCGGCGAGCACCCGGGTTCGTACCGAGGCGACGGCTTCACGCAGCGCGGCGACCGCGACGGGGCGTGCGTGCGAGGACAACAAGGCGGAAAGCGAGGGCCGAGCCAGAAGCTCGTCGATCGACGGGAGCGCCCGGAGACGCTCCATGCGAGTTTCATCGTCCATGCCCTGAACAGAACTGTAGCTCAGGCACGCTTGAGGGGCGAAACAGCACCCTCCGAAGGCTGGGGGTGAGCGGAAGGCACATCTCACCCGCGGCCTTCGGAGGCGTGCGACGCCATCGAGCAGATTTCGATTCGGGGCACCGAGGTCTTGCGTTGCGTAGACCAGCACCAAGCACCGGCATCAAACCGGCCACTTCTCTCCGTTTCTGACCTGCTCAACACGGCAGCCGCGATCAATCTTCCTCGAGGCTGCCGTGCCAGTACGTCATGTCTCTCAACCAGTTCGCCCAGGTCGACGGCATCCCCTTCTGGAAGGCGAAGGTCAGCCGCAGGGTGTCGGGAAGTTTGGTCGGCTTCACCGGCACGACGTTGAGCTTCATCTTCGCCTGAGCCGGGGTGCGCCCCCCCTTGCGCTGGTTGCAAGGCACACACGCGATCACGATGTTTTCCCAGTGCGTGCCGCCACCCTGGGAGCGCGGGAGCACGTGATCGTACGTCGCTTCGGAACGGGTCACCTTCTTCGCGCAGTACTGGCACTGCCCGTGGTCACGCGCGAACACGTTCTCACGGCTGAAGCGGATGACCGGCTTGCGGTGCTTGAGGTGACGCAGGAAGCGGACGACCGACGGCATCTTCACTTCGAAGGTCACCGAGCGAATCGTCTTGTCCTCGTACTCCTCGACCACCTGCACCTTCCCGAGGAATAGGAGGGTGATGGCGCGTTGCCAGGGGATTCGGCAGACCGGCTGCCAGATTGCGTTCAACACGAGCGTTTCCATCACGACCTCCTTTCGGAGGGGTCAGACGGAGCACGCTCAATTTCCTGAACAATTCTCCTTCGACCTAGCCGCTCTTGGGGGTCTTGGCAGGCGGCGCGACGGTCTTGCACTGCTCGCCTGGAGCGTAGAGGAGCTTGTAGGTGTTGTAACTGCGCAGCACGCGCTTGACGTAGCCGCGCGTCTCTTGAAGCGGCACGAGCTCGACCCATGCAGGAAGATCTGCATCGCCGTTTTCCCGCCGCCACCGCGCGACCGCAGATTCTCCCGCGTTGTAGCTGGCGAGCGCGAAGGGCTTGACGCCCTTGAGCCGGATCACCAGATCGGACAGGTACCGCGCGCCGAGCTGAATGTTGAGCTCGGGCTCGAGCAGCTCGGCCTGCCGGGGTTGCTTGAGCTTGAGCTGCATCGCCACGCCGGAAGCGGTGGCCGGCATGAGCTGACACAAACCCAGCGCACCCGCCCACGAGAGCGCCTTGGGGTCGAGCGCGCTCTCTTCGCGCATGAGCGCCTGGAGCAGATCGGGATCGAGCTGGTCGGCCGACTTCGAGTGCGTGACCACGAGATCGCGGAAGACCTTGGGGTACGCGATCTCCCAGATGGCGCGGCGCTCAGCGGTGATGGGCCCCGAGAGATCACGGCGCAACCAGAGCCGCGCCAGTCCGTGAGCGGCGCGATCTTCACCGGCCATCGAGAGCACGAGCACCATCAACCGCAGTGAGTCGGGCGGCAGGGCGGTGCGATCGATCGCGAGGATCTCCATCGGCACCAGCTCGCCGAAGCCGAGGCGCAGCAGCTCGACGGCGCTGGCGAACTGAGGATCAGCACCGAGCGGACCTGCGTGAATCGGGAAAGGATCGCCAGCGGCCGGCGCAGCGGCGATGGCGGCGTTGAGCGCGTTGCCCTTCTCGACGTCGAGCACCAGGACGCGCTCGCGGGAAAGCAGCCCGTAATAGGTGGCGGGGTGTTCGGTGGCCAGGCGCTCGAGCAGCGCGACGGCGTCGGCGTTCTTGCCCTGCTCCTCCATCACCCTCGCCCGCCAGTAGCCGGCGCGCTCGAGCTCATAGCTGTCTTCGGCATGTGCCCAGCGGCCCTCGATCTCGGACAGGTAGATCAGCGCCTCGTCGAGCTTGTTCTCGCCCCGCGCGACCCAGAAGAGCTTGAACAGCGCATCGGCCGCGAAGTCACCGGACGGATACCGATCGACCACGTCGAGCAGCCGCTCCATCGCCTGTTCGCGCTCACCGCGACGCAGGTGCACGTCGGCCGCGAAGAAGAGCGAATCATCGGCCAGCGCGTGTTCGGGGAAGGTGTTGGCCAACGACTCGTAGGTGCCCGCTGCGAAGCCCTGCGCCGAGATGGTCTGGCTGAAGCCCAGCGTGAAGAGCGCCTTCGCGCGCAGCTCGGGGTCTTTGCACTTCTTGAGCGGCTCGAGCATCGCCACTGCTTTCACGTGCTGGCGCTGCTTGCGGTAACCCTTGCCGAGGGCGAACTGGGCCCGGCACGCGAGCGGATCGGGGAGCTTCAACTTCGGCACCATCGGTTCGACGATCGCGATGCCCTGCAGGTTTCGGTGCGCGTCGATGAGCGCCTCGGCGCGGGTGATCATCGTCTCCTGCGGGAGCGTGGTGAGATCGCCCAGGCGCGACTCGACCTTGATCGCTTCTTTCGACATCGGGTGCGCCGACCACAGCTTGAGCAAGGCGGCCTGCTCGGCCTTGGCGTCCTTCTTCGCGGCCATCAGATCGGCGAGCACCAGCAACGACTCAGCGCCCACGTCACGGCCCCACGGAGGCGAGGGCCTCTCGACGTAGGCCGCGATGATGTCCTGCGCCTGCTTGAGATCGCGAAGCCAGCGATGCGCGCGCGCCATGCCCAGCCGTGCGTCAGGCGTGAGCCGCGAGGTCTTGCCGACCTGCGAGAACACGCGCAGCGCGCCGTCCCAGTCCTTGAGCTGCTCGTAGCCCCAGCCTGCGTGCACCAGGCAGCGGTCGCGCAGCGGTGCGTACGTCGCCGCGAGGCTCTCGAACTCAGAGGCAGAGAACTTCCAATCACCGAGGCGATGCGCGGCGAGGGCGCGAAGAAAGCGCTTCGGGCCCGTGTCCTTGACTCCCTCCATCAACGCGATCGAACGGCTGTAGCTGCCGGCCTGGAAGGCCGCGCGCGCTTCAGCGAGCTTTCCTTCGGTGAAGTACGGCGCGAGATCAGCGCGCTCGATCTTCGGTCCGCGATCAATCGGCACCGATCGCATTTGAGGCGACGGGAAGCCCGGGTTGGCCAGGCGCGCGAAGCCCGGGTCTGACTCTGCTTCGACTTCGGCGGGGGGGGCCGTTTCCTGCCCGAACACGGGGAAAGCGAGGACGACGGCTGCAAGTAACCAGTGACTGCGCACGCTCGCATCGTACACGGCTACACTCCGGGTCAACTTCATGGACATTCGCACGCAGAGCAGCCTCCTGGCTGCGATCGTTGGCCTCGCGTTGGGCATGGCGATGCTGCTGCGCACCCAAAGGGCGCGGGTCCTCACGCTGTACGGCGTGTTCGCCATTTCGGTCGGTGGCTTTCACCTCGCGCGCTTCCTCGAAGGGCTGTTTCCGTTCGTGCCTGACGGGCCGTTGGTCGGCCGAATCATGCTGGGCATCACCATCGGAGCGGGCGCCATGCTCCCTTCGACGGCCCTGTCTTTTTTCCTCGAGTTCCTGAACTTCAGCCCGCGCGCTGCCCGGTATGGCCGCCGCGCGTCCTTGTTCTCGGTACTTCTGGGCCTCACTGTCGGCGCCACGCCGCTCGCCGAGATGTTGTGGGCGCGGGTCGCCGTGTCGGTGTGGGTGATGCTGACCCTGTCCTTCTCGGTGTCGCTGGTGATCGCGCGCATGCGCACCAGCGACTCGCGCATCGATCGACTGCGCTTGCTCTACCTGGCCGTTGGGGCAGCAGCCGTCGTGGTGTTCAGCTGCCTCGACTTCCTCGGCCGCTTCGACATCGCCTTCCCCACCCTGGGGCCGATCGTCTCGACGCTCTACCTGTTCTTCCTGTCTCAAACGCTGCTGCGGCTGAGGTTGATGGACCTGCACGAACTGCTGGGGAAGATCGCCAGCCAGGCCGTGCTCGCGGCGATCCTGGCCGTGGTGTTCGTCGTCTTGACCGCGTGGGTCGAGCGCAACGCGAGCCTCTACCTGTTCAACACAGTGGTCGCGGCCTTCGTGATGCTCATCTTGTTGGAGCCGTTGACGGACTGGGTCGAAGAGCGCGTCGTGGCGATCTTCTTCCGCCAGCGCTTCGCGTTCCTCGATTCAGCGCGGCAACTTCAGCGGCGCACGGCCAACGTGATCGACGCGCCTGAGCTGGCGGCGCTGTTGCTCGACGGACTCAACGAGACGCGCCGGGTGACGCACGCGTCGATCTACTTGTTGGCCGAAGATCGCCCGGGCTTCCGCCTGCTGGACAGCCGCGGTCCGGTGCCTGCGTTGTTCGTCGATCAGGGTACGGCCCGCGCGTTGGTCAGCCGCACCGAACGCGCTCAGCTGCTCGAGACCGTCGAGCGGCGCATCGCTGAAATTCGTGGCCAGCCGCTGGAAGCACGCAAGTCACGCGACGAGCTGCGCCGGTTGAACGACGTGCGCGCGGCCATGCAGCAGATGAAGGCGGGCATCACCGTGCCCTTGATGGGCAACGATCGCGTGCTCGGGTTCTTGAACCTGTGGGACGAGCGCGTTCCTGAAGCCTTTGCGTCCGATGAGATCGCGCTGATTCTCGAGCTGGCCGATCGCGTGGCCACGGTGATCGAGAACTCGAAGCTCTACGACAAGATGCGCGAACGCGACCGCCTCGCGGCGCTGGGTGAAATGGCCGCGGGTCTGGCGCACGAAATTCGAAATCCGCTCGGGGCGATCAAGGGCGCAGCGCAGTTCCTCGACCCGAAGCATTTGCCGAATGAAGAAGCCGAGTTCGTCGAGGTCATCGTCGAAGAAGTGAACCGCCTCAACGGCGTGGTGACCGCGTTCCTCGACTACTCGCGCCCGCTCAAGCAGACCTTCGGCCCGACCGACTTGCAGGAAGTCGTCACGCGCACGCTGAAGCTGATCGTCAACGACGTACCGAAGTCGGTGACCATCAAGGAAGAGCTCTCCGATTCATTGCCACGCGTCGACGCTGATGCGGAGCAGCTCAAGCAGGTGCTGATCAACCTGGTGCAGAACGCGGTGCAGGCGATGGGCGACAAGCCCGGTGAGATCCTCATCCGCACCAGCAAGCCTGAACGGTTCGGCGACTTCCGCGCGCCTGAACAGGTGGAGCTGCAGGTGTCCGACAACGGGCCCGGCATTCCGTCTGATCAGCAGCTGAACATCTTCGTCCCCTTCTTCACGACGAAGCAGAAGGGCACGGGCCTGGGTCTCGCGATCTGCCAGCGCATCGTGAAGAACCACGGTGGAACGATCTCGGTGCAGAGCAAGATGGGTGAAGGCACGACCTTCACCATCCGGCTGCCTGCGCTCGCGGAAGAGCTCGCGTCGACCGAGACGCCGCCGATGGACGGAACGCCGATGCCTTCGGTGCCGGCGCCGCCGGTGGTGCAGAAAGAGAACAAGCTCTCACGCCGCGATCGCAAGAAGCAGAAGGCCGGATGAGAAGTGCTCCCTCTCCCTGCGCGAGCGGGAGAGGGTCGGGGTGAGGGGCCGTTCGGGCTGGCCTCTGGTTCTTAGAGAGTCGGCCGCTTCCGGCCTCAGACTCGTGCGAGCGTCAGCTCAGGGCACATGGACCGAGTCGATCTCGAAGCGCAGATCACCGCCATCCTCGAACACGCGCCCAGCCAATATCAAGTCGCTCTTTCCCGCTTCTGTCCAGAGATCGACGTCGATCTCCCAGTGCGTTGGCCCCACCCACTGGGCGACTGAGGTCTCCCACGTCTCGTCGGGAAGCTCAGTCAGCTTCTTGCCATATTCCTCGAGGTAGCTCCCGATCTGGGTCGCCGATCGGGGCCTGACCGGCGCGACACTGCGGATCCCGGCAGCGAGCGTGAAGTCTCCGCGCGCGAAAGATTTCACCACCTCGCGCAACGTCGGGCGCCATGCGGTCGCAATAGGGTGAGCGGCGTTTCTGTCCTTGATCGCCGTCTGTTGCCGGTTCGTCTCGTTCATGTCGCTCGCCTCAGACCCCAAGTCAGGGCTGGTGAAACTCGCCTAAAGCGTGAGCAACTTGCGGCGGATGGTGAGCTCAAAGCTCTGCCCACCACGCATGAACCGCAAGACGACGGGCGACCCGGAAGGCCCGCGAATGCGGCCCACCACGGCATTCAAGTCCTGACCCGCAACCGCGACCCCATCGACCATCAGAATCTGATCGCCCGCCTGAACCCCAGCGCGTTCGGCAGGACTGCCTTCACTCACCAAAGTCACCATCACCAAGCCAGTTCGACCATCCAGCGTCATGCCCACGCCTTCGAACTGGTTGAACTCGGAGCGGTTGGTGTCCTTCCGCTGAGGAGCGCTCTCGAGTGCCACTTCCCAACGAGCACCATCGACAACCCGCCGCCACTGAGGCGCAAACCCATCACGCGTGACCGCCACCGTCCCCGAACGCGCCACCGGGGGCAGCAAGAACTCACCGCGTGAATCCGTCAGCACCGACACGCGCGATCCGCGCCCGAACTCACCGCTGATCGCCACGACGCGCGCGCCCGTGATGGGCAACCCCGTCGCCTTGTCAGTCACGTGACCGGACACCACGAGCGAAGTCTCGAGCGACAGCCGAACATCGGCCCCGGCCTCCGTGACCGTCACGTCGACCATGGCACTGCGCCCGCGGCCCGAGACCTCGAGGCTGAGCTGCCAGCGCCCCGTGGGAAGATCGAGCCGCGTCACGCCATCTGGAGCGAGCACCAACTGCCTGCGCGAAGCGCCGGTCTCGAGG
>JBKJSE010000166.1:0-4722 GCA_046595925.1 Archangium sp.
CGGCAGCGTCGAGGCCTACTACCAGGAGATCGGCCGCGCCGGCCGTGACGGGCTCCCCTCGCGCGCGGTGTTGATGCACCACTTCGTCGATCGCAAGACGCACGAGTTCTTCCTCGCGCGCGACTACCCCGATGCCGCGGTGCTCAAGAAGCTCGCGCGCGCCGTGAACGATGTCCCGCAGGATGCGGAGACCGTGCGCCGCCGCTCGCGCATCAACCTGGACGACTTCGAGAAGGCGCTCGAGAAGCTGTGGATCCACGGCGGCGTCCGCGGCGTCACCGAGGACCAGCTCACGCGCGGCCATGACGACTGGGCGGCGCCGTATGCCGAGCAGCGGCGGTTGCGGGAAGAGCAGCTCGCCCTGGTCGCCCGTTTCGCCCAGAGCCATCGCTGCCGCATGGTGTCGCTGGTGCAGCACTTCGGCGACCAGGCCGACTCAGGCAAGCCGTGCGGGTTGTGTGACGTCTGCGCGCCCACGCAGTGCATCGGGGCGTTGTTCGAGCGGCCGGGCGCGGAAGAGGTGACCATTCTGTCCGAGCTGCTGGCGCGGCTGCGGACCTCGCCGGGTCAGGCCAGTGGGCGGTTGTGCCGAGAGCTGCTCGGTGACGAGCCCGAGGCGCGGCCTCGCTTCGAGCGGTTGTTGTCGGGGCTGGTGCGCGCGGGGCAGGTGCGCGTGGAAGACGACGTGTTCGAGAAGGAGGGGAAGAAGATCCCCTTCCACCGGCTCTATCTGATCGGCCGTGGCTCTCTGGAGGGCGTGCAGTTGCCCATCAAGAGCGCGCCCGCCAAGAAGGGGAAACGGCCGCAGAAGGCGGGTACGCAAAGGCGGCGCGGGTCGAAGCGGGAAGGGCGCAAGCCGGCGGTGGAACTGCCGTCGTCGGGCCAGTCAGCGGGGTTGGTCGCGAAGCTGCGGGCGTGGCGGTTGGAGGAGGCGCGAAAGCGGCGGGTGCCCGCGTTCAGGGTGCTCACGAATCGGGCGCTCGTTGCCGTGGCCGAGGCCCGGCCGACGAGCGCGGCTGAGCTGCGGGGGGTGGCGGGAATTGGGCCCAAGGTGGTGAAGGATTCCGGGGCCCAGTTGGTGGCGCTGTGTCTGTGAGCTCAGACCCTATTTCTTCTTGAAGACCTTCGAGATCACTTTGAGCTCGTCGGAGTAGCCCCACTCGATCGACTCCTCTGCGTGGATGCCCTGGTCCTCGTTCACGAACAGCAGCGTGTCCCCCACGAACGCGCCGCCCCGTTCCTTGAGCGGCGTGCTGCCCAGCTCGACCCTCGGCCGGTTGCTGCCCTTCCACGGAATGAGCGTCACCTTCGTCGGAGGCTGGGTGCTCACCGTCAGCCGCACTCGCACCCCGGCGTTCTCCACGTCGACGAACCGGCCCTCGAGCCCGCTGAGCTCAGAGCGCTGCTCCCCTCCGACGGCGAGCCGCTCGATCGGCCGCCAGAACCACGCGGGCGCGAGCGTCGAGACGAAGTCCGTGCTGCGCAACACGTGCGTCCGCCCGTCCTGCGGCGTCAGCCAGGAGTCGGCGCGGGTCACCCTGAAGAGCTGCAGCGGCACGTCGTTCCCGATGCTCTGCAGCCCCAGGTGCATCGGCGGCTCCCACGCGATCACCTCTTGCTCGAAGTGGCCGCGAGCGGAGTGACAGGTGCGGTGCGCTCCGATTGTTTCCCCATCGAGGGAGCAGCTCAGCGGCCGCTCACCTTCGATGGGACCGGACGACGTGAGCGAACTCCACGCCAGCTCAGGGCTGGAGTCGACCCACATCGCCGTCTGCACCGATTCCTCGCGCATGCCCGATCGAAGCTCGCCCGCGAAACCAGCCATCGTGGCCGCGCCCGCGATGAGCGCGATGCCGCCCAGCCCGAGGTTGTGCAGCAGCGGACGCCACCAGGTGAGCAACACCCCGAATACGAACCCCGGAGTTCCCAACGCCACCGTGGTGAGGCCCGCGGCCAGCAGCGGCTGGCCCATCACTGAAATCGAGAAGAGCACGAGCACTGCGATCAAGGCCGCAGCGCTGGCCACCCTCTCCCGGGCGCGCAGCGAACCGGCCGCCACGCCTGCGAAGAACGGCACCAGGATGAACACGGCTTCGATGATCATCTCTGCGCGACCCCTGCTTCCGCCGGAAGGGTCTGCAAAGCGTACGCCTCGAGCACGTCTGGCTGCACGCAGGGCGCCCCGAAATCGTTCGAGGGGTGCGGCCCCTGAACAGCGTGTCCATCTGGAAACGGGCCCCACAGGCGTGGCGAAACGCCCTCAAATCTGGGCGGGTGTGTGGGCCGCCTTCAAGCGACGGCCGCGCCACCACAGCACCAGCGTGATGGGCGAGAGCAGCACGCCGAGCATCAAGGTCGCGGTGAGGGCGCCCCCCAGCAGCGAGGCTGCAAAGAGCGCCACGTCACCCGCGGTCGGCTCACCGTCGGTTCGCACGTCGAGCTGTTTGCGAATCGTCTCGCGCTCTGCTGCCAGAAGCTGCTCGTAGCCCAGCGCGTACGACGCAGCACCCGAGCGGCGCCCCGCGACGAAGGCCCGCCACGTGCGCCTCGGGCACAGCCACGCGCCTGCGACGAGCCCACTGAGGTTGATCACCCAGGCCGCGACGAACGACCGGCACCCCGCGCCCACTTCCCACGCAGAGATCTCGAACTCACCCCTGAGGTCCGTCTGGTAGCCGGTGAGCACGTGGTTGAGATCGTGAAAGCGCACCGCCGTGCGCCGCGCATCGGTGTTGGGGAACGGAAAGGGAATGGGCCCCAACTTGAAATCGACCCAGGCGTCCGCATACCCGCCATCACCGAAGCCGTTCTCGTCGAAGTACCGCTGCAGCTCCGCGCGCATCGTCGCCATGGTCACTCTCGCTTATAAATGAACTTGGTCATTAATATCAACCAGACGGGCGAGTGCCAGTTCGCTCATCAGCCCTGCTGATGGGGTAGAGATGTGAACATGGTCAGTCTCAAGGTGGGCCGGCGCGAACAGAACAAGCTCGAGAAGCGGGAGCGCATTCGCGAGGCCGCCCAGAAGCTCTTCTCGCGGCAGGGCTACGACGCCACCACCGTGCGCCAGGTGGCCGACGAGGCTGAAGTGGCCTCGGGCACGGTCTTTTTGTACGCGCGCGACAAGGAAGACCTGCTCTTCCTGGTGATGCACGAGCGGCTCCGACGCACCATCGACGACGCGCTCGCTTCGATGCCCCGCCGAGCGCGCCTGGTCGACGGCTGGGTGCACCAGTTCAACGCCGTCTACGAGATGTACGGCGAGCACGAGGCGCTGGCCCGGCCCTTCGTTCGGTTGGCTCCGGGTGCGCATGGTTTGAACGCCGACCTCGTGAGCGCGCTGACGCAGACCTTCGTGCAGCGGCTCGCGCTGCAGGTTCAGGAGGCGCAGGGCCGGGGTGAAGTGCGGCCCGACGTCGAGCCGTACCTCGCGGCGACCATGGCCTTCGGCCTGTACTTCACGGGCCTGATGTCGTGGCTCGCGGGGTACGCGAAGGTGGAACAGCTGACCCCGACGCTGCGCCGCACGCTGAGCCTGCTGTTCGCTGGGCTGGGGCGCTAAGGCGTCACGCATCGGCCCCGCTCACGCCCCGTCAGTTGGGGTTGGCAGCCCTCAACTCCGGGCCGGTGTGCGGGCCCCGGCGATGGCACAGTTCGCCCGTGCACTTCACGTTGCAGGAGTTCGTCGAACCCGGCCTGAAGGAATCGCCGCTCGAGCTCCGCGTGGCGGGCGAGGCGGTGGTGCGGGCCGTGCGCTCCTTCGACTGGTCACAGCTCGATCTCGACACGCAGGCTGCTGCGCTCGTGATGTGCAAACCCGAGCAGACCTCGAGCTGGTTGGCGTCGCTGGCCCCCACCGAGCCGGTGCGTGCGCTGCGGTTGGCGTTGCTCAGTGCGCGCCTGACGCTGCGGTTCTCGATGTCGGAGGGCTCACTGGCGCGCGTGCTGGACTCCGCGGTGCGCAAACCGGCGGTGCAGCTGCCACCGCCTTCGTTGTGGCTCGCGTTACGACGCGCGTTCGATGCAGCGCCGCTGCTGCGCCCCGAGGGCCGAGCCGCGCTGAGGGCCGAGCTCGACCTGCGCCTGCGCGCGGCCACCTCGTTCGTGTTCCCGGAAGATCCGTGCCTGTGGACCGCTGAAGACCATCGCCGCGGGCTGGCCATCGAAGAGCCCTCCGACGCGGTCTTCATTCTCTTCGCGACGCTGCGTGACGTGCCGGCCGTGGCGGCGGCTCCGAGCTGGCCGCCGCCTTCGAGGCTGCTCAAGAACCTGCCCGATGCGCAGCTCGACGAAGCGCTCCTGCTCATTCGTGACGATACGCTCGCCTCGCAGCAGCGGCGGCGTGAATCGGCCCGGCGGGCTTCCACTGACGTGTCGCCGCACCTCGGCAACATCACCGCGGCCGACGCGTTGGCCACGCTGTCCCTGGTCAAGCCGACCGAAGAGCTGCTCGCGCAGGCCGAGGCCTTCGGCGAGCCGGGACAACCGGAAGAGCTCATTCTTCGCCGCTCGTTCTTCGACGGCTGGAAGCGTGAACTGCGCGGCGTGGGCGTCGAGCGTGATGCGCCGTGGAATTCACCGTGGGGGCAGACGCGCCGCGCTGCGCACACCGAGCCCCCGCCTGGACCCTCGTTGGTGCCGGGTGCGTGGGAGCGCAACTGGAAGCCGCGGCCGGTTCCTCCCGAGGTGACGCTCGCGTGGACGGCGTTGTCCGAGCGCGCG
>JBKJSE010000213.1:0-2906 GCA_046595925.1 Archangium sp.
CGAAGTCGAGGGGTCACCTGCCGCGCGGCGCAGAGGTGGCATCTCGACTGCGCTCGATGCGAACGGTGGGTCTGTTCCTTCGGATGAAATCGCCGGCGAAGCCGGTCCCCTGCTCGGGAGGAACGGTGTTCGCTCGTATTGTCGAAGCCTTCTTCAACACCCTCGAAGGGAGAGGGAGCCACTGTCATCCGGTGATTCGCACCCGTTGATCGATGCGGCCAAAGACGCTCTTGCCGTCAGCGTCCTTCATCTCGATCTCCACCCGGTCGCCGTGCTTCATGAACTGCGTCTTCGGCGCGCCGGTCTCGATGGTCTCGATCATCCGCACTTCGGCGAGGCACGAGATGCCGCGCGCACGCTCTTCATTCGACACGGTGCCGCTGCCCAGAATGGTGCCCGCGGTGAAGTTCCTCGTCTTCGAGATGTGCTGCATGAGGTCGAAGAAGCTGAAGTGCATCTCAGGCCCTGCGTGCGTGTCGCCCACCAACGTGCCGTTGAGCCACGTCTGCAGCGTCAGGTGCAGCCGCCCGTCTTTCCACGCAGCGCCCACTTCATCGGGCGTCACGGCGACGGGTGAGAAGGCGGTGGCCGGTTTGCCCTGGAAGAACCCGAAGCCCTTGGCGAGCTCATCGGGGATGAGGTTTCGCAACGTGACGTCATTGACCAGCATCAACAGCCGCACGTACTTGCCGGCCTCGGCCGAGGTGGTGCCCATCGGGGTGTCGCCCAACACGACGGCGACCTCCGACTCGAAGTCGACGCCGAATTTTTCATCGCGCGCGACGATGTCCTGCGTGGGCCCGAGCATCTCGGACGAGCCGCCCTGGTACACGAGCGGATCAGTCTTCAGCGTGGGCGGCGGCTCAGCCTTTCGCGCCTTCCGCACCAGGATGACGTGGTTCAAATACGCCGAGCCATCGACCCACTCATACGCGCGGGGCAGCGGGGCCATCAGCTTGCTCGGGTCGAACGGCTCGCTCTTCGCGGTGCCGGCCTCCAACTCAGCAGCCAGCTTCTGGAGCTTTGGTTCCACCTCATCCCACATGTCGAGGGCCGCCTGCAGGGTGGGCGACACCCCTGTAGCGAGGGTCCAGGCCGAGAGATCTCTCTTCACCACGAGGAGGGCGCCGTCCCGGCTACCCGTTCGCAAGGTCGCGAGCTTCATAGGTCTCTAGTCGCCGGGTGCCCTGATCGAAGTCAAGGCCTGTCCTGAGCCGTGTCGAAGGGGCCGGGAAAGGACTTGTCTGCGCCCCAGAGGAGCCTACGCTGCCGTCGCTCATGCCCGAGGAGCTGGGGCTTTCCCCTGTACATCGCATCATCGAGACCTACTCACGCGCCGTCGAGGCGTTGGGGCTGGGCGTCCCTCCGCTCTTCATCGAGCGGTGGGCGGTGGCCGTGCACCAGGCGCTTTCTTCCCGCGCGCGCGAGTTTCACACCCATCAACACGTGCTCGAGCTCGTACGCGATGCAGATGCGATCGAGACGATCGCCGCGCTCTACCACGACATCGTCTACGTCCAGGTCGACCTCGACGTGCCGACGCACTACGCCGAGCTGCTCAGGCCGCTGGTGGAGCGCGACAGCAGCGAACACGGTTGGAAGCTGCTGCCTCACTGCGGCACCGACCCGACCGCGAAGGACGTGCTGGCGGTCTTCGGGTTCTTGCCCGGCCAGGTGCTCACGCCGTTCACCGGCTTGAACGAGCTGGCCAGCGGGCTGGTCGCCGCCAAGGAGCTCGAAGGCGTGCTCACCCGCGAGCAGATCCTCGCGGTGGTCGCCTGCATCGAAGCGAGCATTCCGTTTCGTGATGGTGAAGCGGTCGCGCTGCGTGATCGGCTGACCTCGCTGGGCATCAAGGGCGAAGACATCGGCGTGATGGTGCGCAGGGCCACGCGGCTCTCGAACAACGACGTGGGGAACTTCGCCGACCCCGATCCCGCGCGCTTCCTCGACAACACCTGGAAGCTGCTGCCAGAGACGAACCCTTCTCTCCACACGCCGACCACGTACAGCATTCGTGATTACCGCGTAGCGCTCATGAAGATGGAGGGCTTCCTCTCGAAGCTCCCGGCCGAGCGCGTGTTCCACACGTGGGGTGGTGAGCCTTCACCCGAAGAACACAGCAAGCGCATCGCGGCGGCCGCCAACAACATCCAGCTCGCCGTTCGCTACATGCGCTGCAAGCTGTACTCGTCGTCGGTCATCGAGGCGCTCGCGTCGGAGTCCGGTGGCGATGGCCCGCTGCCCTACTTCATCGGCGGCAACGCAGAGACGCCCGGCGCGAACATGAAGCGCATCGAGCACTTCATGCCGACGCCGCAGGTCGAGCGGGAAGATCTGGTCGACCCGATCTTGCGGCAGCTGCTGCAAGGCGGGCGCGCGACCAACTCGAGCTTCGACATCTCGCCTTCTCCTCTGGCGGACTATCTCTACGTGACGCTGGGTGAAGCCCGGTTGATGAAGGGGCTCATCGAAGCGCGCACGATGTGGGATGCGACGATCTCCCCGCGGATGTTCCTCTCGCTGCAGCCCCGTGAGCCGATGTTGATCATCGCGAAGGCGACCGGTGAGATGGCGCCGACGCGGCAGGGTGCGTTGGGCGAGCTGATGAAGCTGCTCTGACACCAATCCCCCGAGCAGGGGACCGGCTTGGCTGGCGATTTCATCGGAGGAAGTCGCCGGTGAAGCCGGTCCCCTGCTCGGGGGGAACGGTGCTGTTCCTTAGGATCGGAGTCGAGGGATTACTTCAGCGTCGAGCGGGGAGTGACCCCTCGACTTCGCTCGGGGTGACCGGTGGGGTTCTCAATTCCCATTTAGAGCAGCTTCATCAGCTCGCCCAACGCACCCTGCCGCGTCGGCGCCATCTCACCGGTCGCCTTCGCGATGATCAACATCGGCTCACGGGG
>JBKJSE010000215.1:0-12339 GCA_046595925.1 Archangium sp.
GGCTTCTTCGGGTCGGGCGCGCCGTCTTTCTTCACTTCGGCAGCGGTGCCGGTGGAAGAAGCCGGTTCGGTCGACGTTGTAGGAGCGTCAGTGGCCGGGGCCGCTTCCTCGGCGAGCGCCATCATCGGCACCAGCAACGCACTGAGCAGAAATGCTTTCTTCACGCGGACCTCCGGGACAGGGGCGGGCCCAAAGGCAACTCATGTGCCGCACTGGCGCGGCCCGCGGAAAGAACCAAAAGCTCTGATTTAACTGGAGATTCCCCAAGACCTGCACTCAGCCGGAGCAGCACGGGTCTGGCAGTGGCAGCGCTGAGCGTTAACGAAACGACAGCAGCGGGAGGCAGGAACGCCAGCAAATCGGCACCTTGGGTGAATGTGAGGACAGCTCGGCAAAAGCCCGCCCCGATACCACAGCTCTTTGGCGAGGATCAATCGACCCGGCCTGACGCGGCGGGTCAACTGCCCGAGGTGCTGGCCAGCAGGCGGCTCAGACGGGCAGGTTCGAGGCGCAAGAGCAGGGTTTTTTCCCGGGTGATGGTGACCGCGCCGGGCGCTCCGTCCTTCGGTTTCCGCACGAACTTGGCGGGCACGTAGCTGACCTCGACCCGGGGCTCGCCTTTGGCGTCAGAGTGGTGCGCCGCCAGTGTGGCCGCGTCGATCAGCAGCTCACCTGAGACCTCGGTGTTCTTCTCGATGGGGATCACCACGTGCGCTCCGGGCACCCCACGCGCATGCAGCCAGACGTGGAAGGGCCTCGCCACGTGAAAGGTGAGGTCGTCGTTGTGGCTCGAGCCCCGGCCCACCCAGATGCGATGGCCGCCATGGCCGACGTACTCGCGGTACGGTGGCAGCGCCGGTTGGGCGACCGCCTTGACCCGCGGCGCACCCAGGGCCGGTGGTTCAGGTGGGGCAGTCTCGAGCGCGGTGAGCTGGGCCTGGAGCGCTGCGCTTTCGGCCTCCAGGGTGATCAGCCGCGTCTTCGCCATCTCCGCGCCGCGCAGCATTCGTTTGTACTGGTGGAAGCGCCACTCGACTTCCTGCTGCGGAGTGCGCTTGGGGTCGAGCTCAACCTCGACTTCCGTGGTGCTTCCGTCTTCCAGATACTCGGTGAGCGTGACCGACTTCTGGCCGCGCTTGAGCTGGTAGAGGTTTTGCGCGAGCAGCTCGCCTGCCCTGCGGAACTCGTGGGCCTTGCCGGTGCGTTCGGCTTCGGCGCGCACCTTCTCTTTCGTGCGCTCGAGCTTCTTGAGCTTGGCGACCAACGGCGCGCGGCGGGCGTCGACCCAGGTCTTCTGTTCGGCCGTGGCCAGCAGCGCTTCGGCCGCGTGCGCGAGGCGCAGAGAGACGTGATCGCCCATCAGCCGGGAAGGCGAGGCTTTGATCGGCTGCTCGTCGAGCGGCGACCACGGCTGACCGATGCGCACGCCCGGGCGCGTGGGGGTGGACATCGCCAACACCTTCGCGTCCTTGGTGCACAAGGCGATCACCGGCGCGGTGGTGGCCTCGAGCACGAGCGTGAGGTGCTTCGTGTCTTTGGTGAAGTGCAGCAGCAGCGTCTTGCGGGCGGGCAGCGCCTCGGCGTCGATCAACTTGGCGCCGGTGAGATCTCGGCGCAGCACGCTCTGCCAGCTCGGCGGCGTGGGGGGGTTCGACGGCCGCTCGATGATCGCCGAGATGCGCGCCAGACCTGGATCGCTGCAGACCAGCAGTTGCTCACTGCGGCCAGGCACGCGCACCTCGAGATACACGCGCGTGGTGGTGGGGGCGTAGACCTTCTGCACGACGCCGCCACTGAGCTCGCGATCGAGCTCGGCGGCGATCAACGTGAGCTCTTCAGGTCGCAGCGACACGGACTTCCCGGGTTGGGCTCAACGCGATGATCTTCGCCAGACTGAAGGGATGAGGCGGGAGCAGCTGCGAGAACAGGCAGCTCCTGGGCGGCTTGTCTTCGCGCCACCGTTTGAACGTCGACGCGTGACGAAAACGCATGCCCTGCAGGTAGTCGTAGCGGACCTCGCAGACGAGCGTGGGCGTGAGCGGTACGGGCGCGGCTTTCTCCTGACCCTTGCTCCAGCGGTTGGGCGCCGACTCGAGCTTGCCGGGAAAAGCCGGAGCGCCTTCTTCGAGTGGTTTGAGCTTCTCGCGCAGCGCCTTCTTCTCCTTCGCGCTGAACGAAGAGGTGTGCCCGAGGTGATGCAGTTCACCCTGCTCGTCGTACACGCCGAGCAACAACGAGCCGACGGTGCCGGGCGTCTTGCCTTCGCGGTAACCGACCACCACCACGTCCGCGAAACGGCCGTGCTTGATCTTCAACATCACGCGCTCGCCGGGCCGGTAGTCGAGCTCGAGCCGGCGCGCGATGACCCCATCGCAACCCGCGCCTTCGAACTCGTTGAACCACTGCCTGGCAGTCTCGGCGTTCACGGTCTGCGGAGTGACGAAGAAGCCCTCGTGTCCCTGAAAGAGCGCGATCAACTTCTCGCGCCGCACCTGGTTCGAGAGGCCGCGAAGATCTTCCCCACCCAATGCCAGACAGTCGAAGGCGACGAAGCCGGCAGGCGTCTCGACCGAGAGCTTGTTCACGCGTGACGCCGCGGGGTGAATGCGCTGCGAGAGCGCCTCGAAGTCGAGCCCCTTCGGCCCGGGCAAGATGATTTCGCCATCGACCACGATCTCCGGCGGCAGCGCCTTCTTCAGGCCTGCGACCACCTCGGGGAAATAGCGCTCGAGCGGCTGGCCGTTTCGGCTGCACAGATGCAGGTGATCGCCCTCCCGAAAGACGATGGCGCGAAATCCGTCCCACTTGGGCTCGTAGAGCCAGCCTTCACCTTCGGGAATTTCGTCCTCCGCCTGCGCCAGCATGGGCTCGAGAGGCGACTGGAAAGGGAGCATGGGCGGCCTTCTACTGTGGTTCCGCCACCGTGTTATGTGCAGAGCGGTGCAGGACACGCCCGACCGCTCGAGACTCCTGACGCTCATCGGCGTCTCGGTGGTCTTGCACGCCCTGCTCTTCTGGTCGCTGGCGCGCCTCGAACCGGCGGTCATTCAGCGGAACAAGCCGGTGGAGATGGAGCTGGCCTGGGTCGAGACACGCCCTGCCCCTACGCCTGAGCCCGAGAAGGCGCCGGTGCAGCCGCCGCAGAAGACCGAGAAAGAGAAGGTCGATCCGAAGAAGAAAAAAGCGGTGACCGAGGTCACGCCGCCGGTGGTGAGCGGGCAGCCGGACCAAGGCAGCGCGATCGTCGAGACAGGACCGCAGGTGGGCACGCGCGGTGATCTCCCGATCGGCACCCGGCCGAGCCTGACGCCGAGTGACGGCTTTGCGATGTCGTTGGGAACCGGTGGCCGCGAAGAGCCCGTGCGTGGCTCGACGGTGCGCAATGGGCCCGGTGAAGCGCCTGATCCCCGAGCGCTCAATGAGTACACGGGCGAGGTGCTCACCCGGAAGTTGAACGACGATCTCCAGCAGGAGGTCGGCATGGCCGCCGTCGGCGTCGGCAACGTCCCCGGTCACTTCAAGCGCTACGAGAACGCGATGCGCTCGATGCTGCCGAAGTCGACCATCGACCGCACTCCGATGAGCGCAGGTGACCTCGCGCGCGACGTGGCGGGCATCATGTTCAACAACGGGCCTTCTGCCGAGTCGGCGAAGAAGGTGAGCGATTCGCCGCTGGGCCGAAGCGTCGCCAGCCAGAACGTGATGTCGCCCAACGTCGAAGATCAGCGCTCGCGCGAGGCCTCGCTGCAGATGCTCTCGCAGGGCGAGAACCTCAAGGAGCGCATCACGCGTGCTCGCCTGCGCACGGTGCTCGAGGTGACGACCGATGCGAATGGCACGCTGGCCGACGTGAGCATCATCGAGCGCTCGGGCGATGCGCGGTTCGACGAGTCGGTGCTGCACTTCAGCCGCAAGGTCGCGCGCAAGATGCCGGACAACGACGACAAGATGCTGGGCACCTCGATGTGGCGCACCCGGTGGCAGTTCACCTGGGAGCCTCCGGATGTTCGGGTGCGGTTGCTCAACGCGTGGCGCGTGAAGGGCGGGCCTGCGCTGCAATGAGCACGTTGAATGCGCATTTGAAGGAGCTCGTGGCGGAGCTCAGCGCTGAGCTGCCGGAAGTCACGCAGCGACGCATGTTCGGGAGCGATGCGTTCTTCGCGAACTCGAACATCTATTCGATCGTCTGGGACGGGCGGATTCTGCTGCGGTTTCCGATCGAGGCGCGCTTCGTGGCGGCCGAGGCGCTCGAGGGATCGGGGATGTTCGATCCCATGGGCACCGGGAAGACGATGCGCGGTTGGGTCGCGATGCCTGAGACGATGAATGATGACGTCGAGGCGCTTCAGCCGTGGCTTGAAGAGGCGCACCGAATGGCGATGAGTGTGGTTCCAGCGAAGAAGAAGAAGAAGGCCAAGCCCTCTCCCCCGCGGGGGAGAGGGAGTTTGAAGGCGAAGGCGAAGGCGAAGGCGAAGAAGTCTTAGCTCTCGCGAATTCGGATTCCGAAGGGCGAGAGCGCGAGCAGGGCGAACTTCACGTGCTGCAGCGCGAACGGAATGCCGATGATGGTCACGGCGAGCGACACCGCGGCGGCCAGATGCGTGATGCAGATCCACACGCCGGCGAAGAGGAACCAGATGATGTTGAGCAGCACGTTGCCCGTGCCGCGCTGGCCGCTGTCGTCGTAGTCCTTCCCGAACGGGAAGAGCGCGAGACCGGCGAGCTTGAAGCACTGCATCCCGAAGGGGATGCCGACGATGGTGAGGCAGCACACCAGGCCGACGAGCGCGTACTCGAGCGCCATCACGAAGCCACCGCCGAAGATCGCCCACAGGATGTTCAGGATGAATCGCATGATGTCCCCTACGGCCACAGGGGCCGGAGATTGCTTATTCGCGCGTAACGGCCCGCAAAATCAACTCGCGGCGCTCCACCAACTTCCCGACCGCGAGCGGAAGCGTCAAGGCGTAGACGCCCCAGGCCATCGTCGCCGAGGTGAGCACGAAGGCCAGACTTCCCAGCGTCGGTCCCGCTTCACCGCACTGCCTCAACGCCCACGCCAGCGGCCACGTTCCCACGCCCGCAGCACCGACGCCGATCATCGACGCGAGGAAGGGCAGCTTGTCGCGCCGCTTCAAGTTCGCGTGGAACTTCACCGGGAAATAGAGCGACGACGCGTTGCCCACGGTGAGCACGACGGGGATCAACGTCGCGACCGAAGCGAGCGCGAGCACCACGTCGAGCACGCTGCCGTGACGGAAGTAGGCCACGTAGAAGATCGCCACCAACGTCGCCAGGCCCGAGCCCGCGCAGGCGTGCACCAGGTTCTTCGCGCGCAGCACCAGGCCCAGATCGATCGGCGCGACCACGAACGCCGAGAAGCCGTGCCCGTCGTACGCGAACGCGTTCTGCGAGAACGTCGAGCCCATCACGATCGCGCCGTAGACGCAGAGCCCGCCCAGCAACCACGCGTCGGTCGTCTGGCCGAGGAAGAAGGCGAACAACGACCGGCCCGAGAGCAGCTTGAACAAGATGCCGAGCACGAAGGGCACCGCGACCAGCAGACGCGCGCGCGGGTTGTGCCAGAGGTCGACCGCTTCACGCACCACCAGCGTTCCGAACAGGGTCTTCGGCGCCACGAACGGGTTGCTCGCGCGCTCTGCACCCGACAGCGTCGCGCCGCGGCCTGAGTTGCGATGGAAGTCGATGAGCAACCCCCACGCGACCACCATCGCGATGATGGTCAGCTCGAGCAGCAGCATCACGTCGGCCAGCGCCTTGACGCCCTCGCCCACCGCCGACATCCACAAGGCGTGCGCGAAGAAGCCCGTGGGGAAACGGCCGAGCGCGCGGGTCGCGTCTTGTACCAGCGTATCGGGCACCGCCTGCACGCCGACCTTGCCGATCTCGAAGAGCCACGACGTGTCGACCGGTGGAATGAACGAGGCGATCACCAGGCTCACGAAGAAGCCGGCGCCGATCAACTCCGCGCTGCGCTGCTGGCGGAGCACGGTGAGCACGATGTGCAGGCCGACTCGCGAGAGCGCGGCGTTGAACATCACGTACGCGCCGAAGCCGACCGCCACCAGCAGCGGGTATTCCACCGGGCGAATGGTGAGATAGCCGAGCGTCGCGCCGACCAACGGGCCGTAGAAGACGAGCGATCGCGGCTCTGCCAGGCTCGCCAGCGTGGACGCGAGCATCAACCGCAACGAAGAGATGGGAAACGCCGAGTAGCGCGACAGCTCGGAGTGATCGTCGACGCCCGCTGACAACACCGGCCAGGTGACCCACACGCAGGTCGTGACGAAGGACAGCAGGCGCAAGATGAAGTCGGGCCAGATCTGCAGCTCGAGGGTGGACGAGAGGCGAATGAGCCCGAAGAAGCCCGCCGCCAACACCACCGCGGGCGCGCTGGAAAAGATGAACGCCGCGACCGCCAGCCACCACTGCGACTTCGTGCCGCGATTGAGCGCGATGGTGAGCCGCAGTCTCCAGAGCAACAGCAGGTGCGTGAAGAACCCCGGAGGCTCGATCACTTGTAAAAACTCAGGCTCGCGTCGCGCGCCACCGGCACGCCGATCAACTTCTCGAACACGCGCTCGAGCGAGTCGCTGCCGTGTCTGCCCTTCAGCTCGGCCACCGGCCCTTCATCGACGATCTTTCCGGCGCGAATCACGCCTGCGTGAGTGGCGAGGCGCTCGGCGATCTCCAGCACGTGCGTGGTGAGCAGCAGCGTCACGCCTCGTCTCGACAGCTCGGACAGCAGCTCGCGGATGACGCCGGCCGCCAGCACGTCGATGCCTTCGAACGGCTCGTCGAGCAGCACGAGCTCTGGCGCGTGAATGAGCGCAGCGGCGATGGCCAGGCGTCGGCGCATGCCCTTGGAATACTCGGCCACCAGGTTGCCACCCTTCGAGCTCAGCTCGGTCAGCCGCAGCAGCTCTTCGCAGCGCGCCGCGGCCTCGTCACCGCTCAGGCCATGCATTCGCCCGCTGAAGACGAGGTACTGGCGGCCGGTGAGCCGCTCGAACAACGAGAGCTCTTCCGGCACCACGCCCAGCCTGCTCTTGATCTGGAGCGGCTCGCTCAGCGCGTCCCGCCCCAGGATGCGCAACGAGCCGCCGTCGGGGCCGTAGGTGCCCGTCATCAGCGAGATGGTGGTCGACTTGCCGGCGCCGTTGGGACCCAGGAACGCGTAGAAGGCGCCCTTGGGGATCACCATGTCGAGACCGTCGACGGCAGTGAAGGTCCCGAAACGCTTGAGGAGCCCTTTGGCCACCACTGCTGAATCCAACGTCACGCGCGGGGACTGTAGCCTCTGCCAGTAGATTGGCAGCAGGCCGAAGTTTCAGGTACGACATGCCCCCTGTTCCCCGCGGCCGGCGGAACAAGCTGAGGAATCTCAATGAAGAACGTGAAGCATCTGCTCGCCGGGTTCGTGATCGGCGTCGTCCTGGCGATTGCGCCTTCCTGTGGTCCCGCCAAAAACTGCAGCGCCAGCAACTGTCCCTCGGGCTGTTGTGACACCTCGGGTCAGTGTCAGCTGGGCAACTCGAACGGCGCCTGCGGCCAGCTCGGCGCTGCGTGCCAGATGTGCCAGATCGCTCAGGCCTGCAACTTCGGCACGTGCACTCAGGCCAACGGCAACGGCGGCGGCACCGGGAACGGCGGCGGCTCTGGTGGTGGCACCGGCGGCGGCACGACGGGTGGCGGCACCGGCGGCGGCACGACAGGTGGCGGCACGGGCGGCGGCACGACGGGTGGCGGAACCGGCGGCGGCGCGACGGGTGGCGGCACGGGCGGCGGCGTGACGGGCGGCGGAACCGGCGGCGGCACGGCCTGCGATGGCTGCATCAACTCGACGAACGGCATGTGCATCAACCGCTTGAACTCCAACAACAACACGTTCTGCGGCCAGGGCGGCGTGACGTGCGCGAGCTGCTCGGGCACGCAGACCTGCGCCAACTACGTGTGCAGCGGAGGTACCGGCGGTGGCACGGGTGGCGGCACCGGCGGCGGCACGGGTGGTGGTGTCACCGGCGGCGGCACGGGTGGTGGCAGTCCTCCGGGCACCGTGGGCGCGACCTGCACCTCGAACTCTCAGTGCACGGGACTTGGCTCGGGGGCGTACTGCAAGCTCCAGACGACGCCCTTCGGTGCGAATGCGCCCACGCCTTACGCCACCGGCTTCTGCACCCTGCCTTGCGCCGGTTCCTGCCCCACGGGCGCCATCTGCGCGGGCGGTGTCAGCAGCTTCCCGTACCTCTTCAACGAGGTTGATCGTTTCTGCACCAAGACCTGCACGACCTCGACGACCTGCGGCACCGGCTTCCAGTGCCGGCTCGTCGAGCCGCTCACTGGGAACCCCACCACCGGCGGGTGCTTCCTCGACCTCTCCACGGGCACGTTCACGGGCGGTGGCAACCCCACCAGGGCAGGCAACGCGTGCGCGACGGCCACTGACTGCGCCAACCCGCCCGATCCGGTGCTCGCGGTTTGCCAGACAGGCACCTTCACCAACGGCTACTGCCTGGCCAACTCTGATTTCGCGCCCCCTGACTCGTGGTGCACGGGCGCAGGCAAGACCGAGCAGGGCTTCCCGCTGCCCGATGGTGGCACGGTCTTCTACTGCATCGGCACCTGCTCGACGCCGGGCTCGGTTGGCTCGAGCCGCACCGGGTACACCTGCTTCTCCAAGTCGGCGACGGAGCCTTCGGTCGGAGTGCTCTGGCCCAAGTGCACCAGCAACACGGCGTGCGCAGGCGCCACCGGTATGACCTCTTGCAATCTCACCAGCGGGTTCTGCTGTGACACGCCGACGGGCACCAACTGCGCGACGCGGTTCAACAACTGACGCAGGCGAGAGCCTGAAGTGAGTCGGCCCGGGCAACCCCCGGGCCGTTTTCGTTTCAGGACGCGAGTCGCGGAGCAAGCTCGGTGACCAGGCCCTCGACCTCGGCGGCCAGCGCCTGACCTTCAGCCAGCAACCCCGCCTTCAAGCGGCGGCGATTGAGCAATACGAAGAACGTCCGCGCGTCGTGCCACGCAGCCGCGCGACGCTCGAGGTAGAAGCGGGTGAAGAGCGCCAGCGGCGGCACGGAGAAGATCGCGAAGAGGCCCAGGCCGAGGCCCCCGCTCCACCAGGCCAGCGCGACCAGCAGCGCCCACCACAGCGGCGTCAGCAGCAAGAGCGTGAGCACCTTCACGGTCGACTCGGTGTCCTGCTCGGGCTTCGCGGCTTTCACGGCGAGCAGCGGCAGGTAGTACGGGATGACGAAGAGCGCGAAGCCCAGCAGAACGAGCGGCGCCGAGAAGACCGCGAAGAGATTTCGCAAAATGAAGAAGGCCACCGTGCGCGGCCGGTACTGCGAGGTGAGATCGTCCGCGGTCACCGAGAGCAACGCGAGGCGTGCGCGATAGGCGGCCAGCTCGTGTTTGAGCTTCTCGAAACGCGCGGGCTGTTCTTCGCGAAGGAGCGCCATGCCACGCGCAAACGCCTTGTGGCGATCGGCGCTGCCAGCCTGTTCACCATGAGCGAGTGCGTAGAGCGACTCGGCGGTCTCGAGAATGGGCAGGTCTTCCCACGCATCGAGGTTGAGCGTGACCTGGCGCAGCGCGGTGGCGATCGCGTCGGTGAACCGCCGCGCCGCGTCGTGGGGGTCTTCGCCCGCCTGCTCGAGGAAGTCGGTGGCGCTCAACGCCGGTGCGACCTCCACGTGCACGCGGCTCTTGAAGCGGTTCTTCGCTTCGTAGGTGATGCCCACCGGCACCAGCTTCACCGGGGTGCCCTTGCGAGCGGCCTCCAACGCGATGCGGGCAGCGCCGGTCTTGAGCTCGGCGAGCTGTGGTTCACTGTGGCTCTTGCCCTCGGGGAACAAGGTGATCGCCCTGCCCTGGCACAAGGCATCGACGGAAGCGGTGAGCGTGCCTTCGTTCTTCGTGGTGTCGCCCGGTCCGTCCTGCTTGCGGAAGATCGGCAGGGCATCCATACCGCGCATGATCTGCCCGAGCACCGGCATGCGGAACAGCGGCTCTTTCGCGAGGAAGGTGACCTTGCGCTGCGCGAGGATCAGCAGGATGCCGGGATCGATGAGGCCGTTGGGGTGATTGCCCACGAACATCACGGGTCCGTCGAGCTTCAACGCCGCGGTGGGGTCGACCGGCGCCTCCACGCGAAAGAAGAGACGCAGCGCCAGCGAAGCCAGCGCTCGGAACGCTCGATAGAACATGTCAGCGCGGATCCTTCGGGGTGGTGCGCTCGAGGAACTTTTCCTGCTTGTCGTAGCCGTTGCGCTCGAGCCGCTTGGTCTCGATCACGTCGGCGGCCTTCTTGAGCAACGCGGAGAGCTGGCGGAACCCGTCGACCACGGCGCGTTCGATCTTCTCGGCGCGTTCACGGCGGGCCACACTCGAGTTCTCTTTGCGAAAGAAGCGCAGGGGCATGACCCCGTGACTTGTACCGCAGACTGCGGCCGTCGCAGAGCCACCAGTCAGAAAGGGGGGAGTTCCCATCCCTCGCCGTCCAGTGCTACTCGCCTGAAGCATGAGCATCTCACGCGTCGGCTTTCTGGGCCTGGGAACCATGGGCGCGCCCATGGCGAAGAACCTGAAGAAGAAGGGCTTTCAGGTGGTGGTGTGGAACCGCTCTCCCGAGCGCGCGGCCGCGCTGAAAGAAGAGGGCATCGAGGTGGCGGCCAGCCCCGCGGCGCTCGCTGCCCAGGTCGACGCGTACTGCACCTGCGTGGCGGATCCCGCGGCGCTCGAAGGCGTGGCGGCAGGGTTGCTCGAGAACGCGCGGCCCGGCCAGCTGTTCATCGACTTCTCCACCGTGTCGGTGCCGTTGATCGAATCACTCGCTGCGCGCTTCGCGGCCAAGGGCGTCGACTTCGCAGACGCTCCGGTGACCGGCTCCCGCAGCGGCGCTGAGAAAGGCACGCTGGTGATCATGACCGGCTGCAGCGAGGCCACCCTCGCGCGCGCCACGCCGATCTTCCAGGCCGTCGGTGAGAAGGTCATTCACTGCGGCGACGTCGGCACCGGCACGCAGGTCAAGCTGGCGGGCAACGCGCTCATCGCGGGCATGCTGCAGTGTTTCAGTGAAGGGCTGCTCCTCACCAAGAAGGCCGGCGTCGACCCACGCAAGCTCATCGAGGTGGTGCAGGCGTCGGGCTTCCGCTCGCCGTACTTCGAGTTCAAGGGCAAGGCGATGCTCGAGCGCGACTTCACCACGCACTTCTCGATCGACCTGATGCACAAGGATCTCTCGTTGTTCCTCGACAACGCAGCAACGCATCGGGTGCCCACGCCGACCGCGGCGTCGTTGCGTGAGACGTACAACCTGGCGCGCGCTGCAGGTCACGGCGGGCAAGACATCTCTGCGGTGATCACCGCGTTCGAAGATCTCATTGGCACGAAGGTGAGCTGAACATGCGGTCTCCTCTGATTCTGGTCGTTGCGTGCGTGATGGTGCTGGCGGGTGCGATCTTCGCTTCGCGAACGCTGGTCAATGATGTGCCCGCGCCCCCTCCGGTGGTGGTGACGCCCACCACGTTGGCTCCGGCGAGTGAAGGACAGCCCGGCACCGCGCTCCTGCCCAGCGCCCCCCGCCCGGCGGTGAACCGCGCCGAAGTGGAAGCCGCCATGCACGCGATGCCGCAGGGCGCGATGCAGCCGGTGAACTCGCCGCAGGTGTTGCCGCGCATGGAGCCGAACGCGCCTCCCCCGGTGGCCGAGGTCGCGCCGAGCCCGTTTTCCGGAGAGTCGAAGGAGCTCGATTACGCCGAGGGGTTGATGGCCGAGGCCAACCCGGGGCTCGACCGGCTCCAGTCGGCGCACCAGGTGTTCAGCCGCTGCGTCGAGCAGGAGCCGGCGAACGAGCGGTGCAAGGCCGGGCTCGCCGCGGCGCAGCAGCGACTGGGTGGCAAGGCGGCCAGCGAGCGCACGCCCGGTGTGCCGACCCTGAAGGCGATTCCGCCTCACGCCCGGCCGCCGTCGCCGGTGCAGTAGGAGTTACCCGTTCACCACCCACCTGTTGCCGGGATGACGTGGGGACGTGAGGGGCGCAGCATTGGGCCATGACGCAAGGACAAGTGGTCTCGCTCGAAGACGGCAGCAAGGCGCAGGTCAGGGAAGTGAAGCTCAGCAGTTGGCAGACGATGCTGGTCGCGGTCGTGCTGCCACCGAGTGAACCCAAGCCTCACTGAGCCGGAAACCCCCTCTCCGAGCAGGGGACCGGCTTCGCCGGCGATTTCATCCGAAGGAACAGACCCACCGTTCGCATCGAGCGCAGTCGAGATGCCACCTCTGCGCCGCGCGGCAGGTGACCCCTCGACTTCG
>JBKJSE010000333.1:0-15710 GCA_046595925.1 Archangium sp.
CTTGCCCGTCAGCTCCTCCGCCATCAGCCGTTCGTGAAAACGGGTGAACGGGCGGGGGGCCGCGGGTGCAGGGGGAGGTACGACCTCCGTCGAGATTCGGGGCATCTCCGACATCAGGTCGCGCATTGTGATCAGGCCGAACCGCCTGTAAAGCCAGAGTTTTCTGGGGCCGATTTACCGCCTCCGCAGCGATCGGAGGAACGGGTGCGAAACCCGCGCAGAAGGTGGTTTCGTGTAGGCGAGACCCGATCCGCCGCCTTCACGGATCGTCGTAGTTCTCGTTCAAATACTTCTTGAGCTTGCCATCGACGTACGCCTGCACCTTGCCGCGCCAGGGCCAACCCGGGTCGTGCGCGAAGCCGACGACCGACGAATCGTTGATGGCGAACATCGCCTGGATCTTGATGCCCAGGACCGCGCCCGACAGGAACACGCGATCGCCGCGCCACTCGGCGACCACGTTGAACCGCTTCTTCCAGTACTCGAGCAGATACCCGAGCCGGGTGACCGCTTCGGGCCGTGCGAAGGCGTGCTTCACCGCCACGCTCAAACGCCCCGTCGCCTCGATGGAGAACGGATCGCCCTCGGCAGGAACGGCCAGCTCGGCCAGCGCGCGATCGGGCGATGTGTCCTCGGCTGCCGCGACGGCCCCCAGGAGCAGCACCATGCTGAGCGCGAGCCGATTCATGGTCTGTGATTTAGCCCGCTGGGACCCTTGAGTGCCAGCCCACGGTAGTGATGCGTGCTCCCAAAAACCGGCACGCCTCGCGGTCTGTGCGCCCAGAAATTCACCGCGATCGCCAACCGCAGCTTCGGCTCGCGCGGCAGCTTCCGCCCGGGGATCTCGTTGTTGGCGTCGAGTACGCCGTGCGTGAGCCGGCCCTCGAAGAACGTGAAGCGGTTCGGCTGTGGCGTGACGAAGTCGAAGTCGTGCACGTCGGGCGCGAAGGCCTGGTTCTTCGGGTTTGGCGCTTCCCGCGTCACGGCGAGCAGGCCGCCGCGGCTGCCGCTCAGGTACAGCAGGGAAGAGATCTTCGGGTGCGTCTCTTCGCCCGTCTCGTCGAAGCGCGCGTTGTCGCGATCGCGATGGAAGTCGACCTTCACGTTCGAGGTGCGCATGCGCGAGAGCCACCACTCCACGCCCGTCACACCGCGCCGCGCCTTCGCAGGCACCCGCTGCGTCAACACCCGCACCGCTTCTTCCACGCGATTCGAAGGCGCTGCGTCGAGCGGGTACCAGAACGTCGTCTGGTAACCCGCCACGATGCGCTCGGTGCCCAGCCGCACGATCGCCGCCTTCAAGGCGCGGTGCTGCGCCTCAGGCAACGCGTCGTCGATGATGGTGACCAGCGGCCGCTTCACCTGGAGAGGAGAATGGCTTCTGACAACACGGCGCCTTCGTTGCTGGCCGGCGCGCCCATCTCGAGGATCGCGCTGACCGTCGGAGCGAGATCGATCGGCTGCACGATCGAGCCGTACATGCCCGGCTTGACGCCCTTACCGAAGAGAAAGATCGGCACGTCGGTGTCGTAGCTCCAGGGCGTGCCGTGCGACGTGCCCGCCTTCTCCGATTCGAGAACGTGGAAGGGCTTGAGCACCATCAACACGTCGCCGCTGCGGTCCGGGTAGAGGCTGTTGGTGAAGTGGCGGCCGAGCCCTGCAGGGTTGGCGATGCCCACGTCATCGCGCGAAACCGCGGTCTGCAGATCGGGCTGCTTCGAGAGGAACGCCGCGGCCGCGCGCCGCACCACCATCGCGTCGAGCTTCTTGCCTTCGATGGCCTTGAGGTCGAGGTAGACGTCGCTCTCTTCGATGGCGAGGACGAGGCCGGGCAACGCGAAACGTTTCTCCAGCTCGTCGTTGAGCGCCTTCTGCAGGTTCGCCGGCACCACGCGCACGCCGTCGAGGCCCATCGAGGCCCACTCTTCCGGAATGTTGGCGCCCCCGTGATCCGCCGAGAGCACCACCAGCAGGTTCGCCTTGCCGCCGGCCGCGCGCTCAGCGGCCGCGAGCAGCTCGCCCAGCTGCTTGTCGAGCCGCGCGAGGTGATCCTGCATCTCCCACGAGGTGGGGCCGTACAGGTGGTAGGTGCGATCGAGCGAAGAGAAGCTGATGCTCAGCAGGTCGGGCACCTCGTCCTTGCCGAGCTGCTCGCCGTCGATCGCCGCCTTCGCGAACTCGACCATCACCTCGTTCATCATCGGAGCCGAGGCCAGCGCGCTCCATGACTGCGGGCCCGGTGAAGGCAGTCCGCCCGTGAGCGGGTGCGGGAAGATCTTCGTCATGCCGTACCAGTCTGACTCGAAGGGCCGCTCGTCATCGCCCACGTAGTCCTTCGCCGGCCCCAGCAGCTCCCAGCGCTTGGCGTGGTAGCTGTCGGGCAGCTTGCGATCGTTGAAGGTCTTCACCCAGGCGGGGAACTCCTTGCGGTACCAGGTGCCGGTGACGAACTTGCCGACCTGCTCGTGAAACCACCACGCGTCGCCCATTCGGCCCGACATCGCCACGGCCGACCGGCCCTTGCCTGCCATCGCGATCGCCTTGCCGCGCAGCTGCGTCGACTGGCGCAGGCGATCGGCCAGCGTCTCCGACATCAGGTTCACGGGTGACACGTCATCGTTGCCCGCGGGCGCTTCGAGCACCGGGTGCGCGGCGTCGGCGAAGCAGGCCTCGAGCTTGCCCGTCGCGCGATTGAAGACCTTGTTGCCCACCACGCCGTGACGGTGCGGCCAGGCGCCGGTGGCCAGCGTGGTGTGCCCGATGCCGGTGACCGTTTCGATCAGCTCGTAGCGCGCGGCCGGGTAGACGGCGCCTTCGTTGAGCAGCCGCGCAAAGCCACCCTTGAAGCGGAAGCGGTTGCGCTGGAGCACGTCGCTGCCCAGCGCATCGACGGTGATGAAGACCGTCAGCCGGGGGGGCTTGGCCATCGTGATGCCCGACACCACGAGAAAGATCGTCACGAGCCATCGCTTCATGAAGCGGAGCCGATAGCAGCGGAACGCTGCGCGAGACAGACCGAAGCGAAGCGGAGGGATGGCCGAGGCGTAGCGACCCAGATCATGACGTGGACGTTCGCATGTCTTGAGCAGCCGCCCCAAAAGAACTTTAAGGAGACCCGATGAGTGAGCCGTTGCCCCACGTGCTGGCGAAGTTGCGAGTCATCTACGGCGACACCGACCAGATGGGCGTCGTCTACTACGCGAACTATTTTCGCTACTTCGAGTTCAGCCGCTCCGAGTACCTGCGCGCGCGCGGTGGCAGCTACACCGAGTTCGAAGCGGCCGGCTTCGGCTTGCCGGTGGTGAGCGCGCACTGCGACTACAAACGCCCGGCGAAGTACGATCAGGTGTTGATCGTCGACGTGCACCTCGCCGAGCTGCGGCGCGCTTCGATGCGCTTCGAATACGAAGTGCGGCGAGAGGCCGACGGCGTGGTGCTCGCGACTGGTCACACCGTGCACGCCTGCATCGGCGCTTCCGGAAAACCGACTGGACTTCCCGAGTCGCTGGTGAAACTGCTCAAGCCATGAGCGACCGCCCCAAGACCATGGACCGCAACCTCGCGATGGAAGTCGTGCGCGTCACCGAGATGGCCGCGATCGCCTCGGCGAAGCTGATGGGGCGGGGCATCAAGAACGAGTCCGACCAGGCGGCCGTCGACGCCATGCGCAAGGCCTTCGACATGTTGAACATCGACGGCACCGTGGTGATCGGCGAAGGCGAACGCGACGAAGCGCCCATGCTCTACATCGGCGAGAAGGTCGGCAACGGAACCTCTGATGCCGCGCCCGTCGACATCGCGCTCGATCCGCTCGAGGGCACCAACCTCTGTGCGTACGGCAAGCCCGGTGCGATCTCGGTGGTGGCGCTGTCGAACCGCGGCGGCCTGCTCAACGCGCCCGACACGTACATGGAGAAGATCGCCGTGGGCCCCGCGGCCCGCAACGCGATCGATCTGAGCAAGTCAGCCACGTACAACCTGACCGAGATCGCCAGGGCGATGGGCCGGTCGGTCTCCGAGCTCACGGTCGTGATCATGGAGCGCGATCGTCACCTCGATCTGATCAAGGAAGTCCGCGTGGCCGGTGCGCGCGTGCGGCTGATCGACGACGGCGACGTGGCCGCTGCAGTCGCGACCTGCTTCGAGACGAGCGGCGTCGACGTGCTCATGGGCACCGGCGGTGCTCCCGAAGGCGTGATCGCCGCTGCAGCCATTCGCTGCGTCGACGGCGCCTTTCAGGGCCGCCTGCGCTTCCGCAGCAAGGAAGAAGAAGCCCGCGCCACCCGCATGGGCGTGAAGGATCTGCACAAGATCTACACCGCTGAAGAGCTCGCCCAGGGCGACGTGATGTTCGCGGCCACGGGCGTCACCACCGGTGACTTCCTCAAGGGCGTGCGCTTCTTCCACGAAGGCTGCGAGACGCACTCCATCGTGATGCGCTCCAAGACCGGAACCGTTCGTCACATCACCGCAACACACCGCTTCGACAAGAAGCCGATGTAGCCTCACCTCGTTACTCACCCTCGCAGGAGTCACACCATGGCAGGCGCCCAGCGGACCATCATCTTCAACGCTCCCGTCGACAAGTGCTGGTCGGTGATCTCGGACTACGAGCGGTACCCGGACTTTCTTCCCGAGGTGAAGAAGATCCGCACCATGAACCGCCGCGGCGCCGAGGTCGACGTTCAGTACGAAGCCGAGGTCGTGAAGGTCATCAAGTACACGGTGCGCATCAAAGAAGAGGGGCCGACCAGGCTCAGCTGGTCCTTCATCGACGGCGAATTCATGAAGGACAACAAGGGCGGCTGGATCCTGGAAGACGCCGGTAACGGCACCACCAAGGCCACCTACAACATCGCGGTGGAGGTCGGGATGCTCGTCCCCAAGACCATCGTGAACGCCCTGGTCGACACCCAGCTCCCCAAACTTCTGGAGAACTTCAAGAAACGCATCGAATCGCAGAAGTAATTCCAGCCGGTTGTGAATCTTGCAGGCTCACCGAAGGGTGGGTTGAAGCTGCCTTCAGGGTGGTTACTATTGGGTTGCGGTCTTCCACCCCAAGGGCACCATGCTCGACTCCTACATCATCGAAGAGCTGAAGCGTCGGGAGCGGGAGCGCCTCCAGCGCGAGCGTCAACGGCCCACACTCGAGATCCCGGTCGCCCAGCGAGATGAAGACGATCAAGACGACCGCCACTCAGACCGTGAAGAAGTTCCTGGCGGTAAGATCGTGCAGATCGATTTCTGAGCCTCGGCGATGAACCCGCTCCTCGCGTTGTTCGCGAAGGGGCGGCGGCGGCCTCTGCGCGTCTTCCACGACGAAGCCTACCGGCTGCCCATTTCGGGTGCCGAGTCGGGCCCTGCCGCGATGGAGACCCGGCGCGCTGACGATGCGCTCCACTATTTGCTGCGGGAACACGCGTTGGCGCCTGATCAGGTGATCAACCCCGAGCCTGCGAGCTACGAAGATCTGGCGCGGGTTCACAGCGCGGCCTACCTCGAGTCGCTCCACGATCCCCAGAACCTGGCCGCCGTCTTCGCGGTCGACCCCAGCGACATCTACGTCGACGAGCTCTTCCGGACGCTGCGGCTGGGCGTCGGAGGCACTGTCGAGGCGGCGCATCACGCCCTCAACGGCAAGCACTCGGTGATGAACCTGTTTGGCGGTTTCCATCACGCCGCGCCTTCGCGAGGCGCCGGCTTCTGTGCGCTCAACGACGTGGCGATCGCCGTGGCCTCGGTGCGCGCTGAAGGCTTCGAGGGCCGCATCGCGGTGCTCGACTTCGACTTTCATCCACCCGACGGCACCGCGGAGTGCCTGGGCAAGGACGGCTCGGTCTGGCTCGGCTCCATCTCTGGCGCTGACTGGGGTGCGCTGCCCGGCGTCGACGAGACGCTGTTGCCGGAGAACACCGACGACGCGACGTATCTGGGCGCGGTCGAAGCGCTGCTGGGCCGCATGCCTGACGTCGAGCTCGCGTTCGTGCTCGCAGGGGCCGACGTGCTGAACGGTGATCGACTCGGCCAGTTCAAGCTGTCTCTCTCGGGCACGCGCCGCCGCGAGCTGCTGGTTTCCCGCCGGCTCGGCAGTCTTCCTCAGGTCTGGTTGCCCGCGGGCGGCTACTCGTCACACGCGTGGAAGGTGCTTGCGGGGGTCGGGCTCACGCTCGCCTTCGACACTGAAGAGCCGATTCCCACCGACTACGACCCGCTCGTCGCGCGCATGGTGGGCATCTCGCGCACGCTGAAGACCGAATCGCTGGGCAACAACACGTTCATCACGGAAGCCGACGTGGCGGAAGCGCTGGGCATGCAGCGCACCGGGCCGCCGAAGCTGCTGGGCTTCTACACGGGCGAAGGGCTCGAGTACGCGCTCGAGCGGTATCGCATTCTGCCCATCTTGCGGCGCTTAGGGTTTCACAACCTGCACTGCGTGTTCGATCGCGTCTCTCCGTTTGAACGCGCGCGCCTGGTCGGCGTCGATGCCACCACCCGGCAGGAGCAGGTGCTCATCGAGCTCGAGGTCGATCGCCGCAAGCTGGGCCCCGGCACGTTCCTCTTCGTGAACTGGCTCTCGTTGCGAAACCCGCGCGCGAACTTCTCGAACCTGCGGCCGCAGTTGCCCGGCCAACAGGTTCCCGGCCTGGGTCTGGCGCGTGAGATGTCGCAGCTGCTCACCTTGATGGCCAAGCGTCTGGCGCTCGATGGCGTCGCGTTCCGCCCGTCGTGGTTCCACATGGCGTGGGCGGCGCGGCACGACGCGCGCTTCGTGGATCCCGCGAGGCAGGGACGCTTCGAGGCGCTCGTGCGAGATCTGAAAGAAGTGCCGCTGCTCGAGTCGACGCGTGCGCTGGCGGAAGGCACCGTGAAGATGAACGGCGAGCCGTACCGCTGGGAGCCCGACGAGATGGTGCGTTGGCGCGATGCAGAAGACATTCCCCAAGACGGGGCAGCGGTCGCGATCGAACGCGAGCGTTGTCACTTCACGCTGGAAGGAGAGAGCTCATGGGCGTCCCGATGACGGTTCGAATCGCTGGTCTCGAGTGCAAGGTGACGCACGACCCCTCGGGCGCGGTGATGCGCACGGTGCCTCCGAAGGACAACGGGGGTGATGGCTCGAGCTTCTCGCCGACCGACATGATGGGCGCGGCGCTCGCGGCCTGCGCGCTGTCGACCATGGCGTTGATCGCCCCGAAAGAAGGGCTGACCTTCGGCGAGGCCACCGCGCGCGTGGAAAAAGAGATGGTCGGCCCGCCGCGACGCATCGGCTCGCTGGCGATCGTGATCACCATGCCGCCGGGAACGAAGCCCGAGCAGCGCGCCCGCTTCGAAGAGATCGCGCGCAACTGCCCGGTCGCGAAGAGCCTGCACCCCGAGCTGCAGATGCCGATGCAGTTCGTCTATCCCTGACTCTTTCCCTCTGCCCTCGGGAGGGGGCAGGGTGAGGGCAAACCTGAATCAGCTATTCGTGCCAGTGCGCTGATCGCGAGGCACGTCGTTGGGCACCACCAGGCGCAGCTGTGACGCGGTGAAGCTCTTCGCGTCGACCTCACGCTCGAGGTACGTGTAGCCGGCGAGCCCGGCCTCGTAGACGCGGAGAATCTGGCGCGACTCGTCGAGGTTGATGCGCCCGGCCCGCAGCGCGGTCTCGGTGAAGCCGCGCACCTTCGCGATGAGATCGTCCTTGTTGTATGCGACGTAGTTGAGCACCTCGGTGACCGTGTCGCCTTCGACGACGCGATCGATGAGGTAGCCACCGCCCGGCGCGAGCGAGACCTGAATGGTGTTGGTGTCACCGAACAGGTTGTGCAGGTCGCCGAGGATCTCCTGGTAGGCGCCGACGATGAAAATGCCCAGGTAGTACTCGTCGTCGTTGAGCGCGTGCACCAACAGGTCGTCTTTCACCTCGCGCTTGTCGATGAACTTCTCGATCTTGCCGTCGCTGTCGCAGGTGATGTCGGCGAGCACCGCGCGGCGCGTGGGGCGCTCGAGCAGCCGGTGAATCGGCATGATCGGGAAGAGCTGATCGATCGCCCAGGAGTCAGGCAGCGACTGGAACAGGCTGAAGTTGCAGAAGTACGTGTCCGACAGCATGTGCTCGAGGGTCTCGAGCTCTTCCGGCAGATCGCCCGCCTCTTTCGCGATGCGGAGGATCTTGTGGCAGATGCTCCAGAAGAGGTTCTCGGCCAGCACGCGCTGCTCGAGGGTGAGGTGACCCAGCGAGAAGAGGGTCAGCACCTCGTCCTTGTACTCGGTGGCGTCGTGGTAGGTCTCGAGCAGGTTCTTGTTGGTGACGTCCCGGAACGCCGCGTGAAGATTCTTCACCACGTGCGGCGAGTTCTCGGGGAGCCCTTCAGGCATGGGCGGCATGTCGAAGCCGCTGTTGCCCAGCACTTCGGTCACCAGCATCGCGTGGTGCGCCACCACGGCGCGGCCCGACTCGGACACCAGGTTCGGGTGCGGTACCTGGGCGGCGTCACAGGCCTCCATCACCGAGAACACCACGTCGTTGGCGTACTCTTCGGTGGTGTAGTTCATCGACGAGGCGAAGTTCGTCTGCGAGCCGTCGTAGTCGACGCCCAGGCCACCGCCGACGTCGATGTACTGGAGCGGCGCGCCGAGGCGGCGAACCTCGACGTAGAAGCGGCCGACCTCGCGCAGCGCGTTCTTCACGTTGCGGATGTTGGAAATCTGGCTGCCGAGGTGGAAGTGGAGCAGCTCGAAGCTGTCCATCAGGCCCGTCTCTCGCAGGAAGGAGATCGCGTCCATCAGCTCGCCCGACGACAGGCCGAACTTCGAGCGGTCACCGCCCGACGCTTCCCACTTACCGGCGCCGCGGGTCGACAGGCGCACGCGCATGCCGAGGCGGGGCTTGATGCCGGTCTTGCGCGCGACCTCGGCGATCAGCATCAGCTCGCTGGGCTTCTCGACGACCATCACCACCTTGCGCCCGAGCTTCGAGGCGTAGAGCGCGGTCTCGACGTACTCTTCGTCTTTGTACCCGTTGCAGATGATCAGCGCTTCCGGGTCTTCGAGCAGCGCCATCACCGCGAGGAGCTCAGGCTTGCTGCCCGCTTCGAGGCCGTAGTTGAAGGGCTTGCCCGCGTCGGTGATCTGCTCGGCGACGTAGCGGTGCTGGTTCACCTTGATCGGGTACACGCCGCGGTACTGGCCCTTGTAGTTGTGCTCCGAGATCGCCTTGCGGAAGGCCTCGTTCAGGTGGACCACGCGGTGGCGCAGCACGTCGGTGAAACGAATGAGCAGGGGCAGGCTGATGCCGCGGCGGCGCACTTCGTCGACCAGTTCCTTCAGGTCGAAGCTGGGCGTGGACGGCCCAGCCGGGTGCAGCATCACGTTCCCCTTTTCGTTGATTCCGAAGTAGCCGGCCCCCCAGTGCTTGATGGCGTACAGATCGTTGCTATCGGCGACGGACCAGCGCTGCGGGGTGGGAGAGGCCATGGGGGGCGGATTATAGAGAATTGCGCCCAAGATCCAGCATCCGACCCGCCTGAGTTTTCGTCAGTCGGCTTGCTCGGCCAGTCGCTCGAGGCGGCGGTTCATCTTCGGGTCGTGGATCAGCTCGACGAGCTGGTTGTTCTGCATCAGCCCACGCACATCGCCCGATTCGAGCGCCTTCTTCCAGGCGTCGCCCTGGACCACCTGCCGGAAGCGCGGATCTTTCATCAGCGCGGCGTAGTCGGGGTTGTCTTTGAGCTTTCCGGCCCCCTGGGGGTCGCTGGCCACCTTGGCTGCCAGCACCAGGTCTTTGGCGCCCGAGAACTGCACCGTCTCGATGAAGTTGTACTGGCGGGCGAGCACCACCAGCTTGGAGTCCTTCGGGGTGAAGGTGTACTTCTTCCCCGCGAGCACCAGGTTGTTCTCGATGAAGGTGGCCGCCGAGAGCCCGATCCACAAGGCGACCGCGGTCTTCGCGCCCCCCAGCAGGAAGCCCAGGGTGCGATCGGCCGAGCGATTCTTCGGGTCCTTCCCGGCGAGAATGCGCCGGAGGATCGCGGTCAGGATCGTTCGAACGAACAGGTAGATGACGATGAAGCAGACGATGGTCGCCACCACCACGCCGACGGTGAGCGACGACTGAAGCGCCTTGGCCATCGGCTCTGCGAAGAAGCGGCCCCCCGGAGCGGCAGCGATCACCGCACCGACGCCGGCGATCGCCTGGGCGACCTGGCGGGCGAAGCCACTGAAGGCGCCCCAGATGGCGAAGAGGGCCAACGCGCCGAGTGCGAGGAGATCGAGGGTCACTTGATCATGAACGAAGGAAGCTGGCCGCGGCGCGCGTCTTCGATCTTCTTCTGCACGTCGGCCAGCATTTCCTTGAAACGCGCGTTGCTCGGCTCGTAGGTCAGGCCCATCTTCAGGGCGCTCTGGCTGCCCTGCAGGTTGCCCTTCTCGAGCTCGGCCAGGGCCGTCTTGAAGAAGGGGCGCGCCTTGGGGTTGGTTCCGAACTCTTCTTCGACCGTCTTGCGGGCTTCGGCCTTGAGCTCAGACTCGGTGGCGTCGGTGTAGCGCAGCTTGCTGTTGCGCTCGGCGCTGGCGAGGTCAGCGAGGTACTTCTTGCGCTTGGTGTCGTCGCGCAGCACGTAGTACGCCTCGGTGACGCGCTTGTAGATGCTGTTGATGTCCGTCTTTTCCTGGGTGTCGGCCAGGTGAAAGAACCGGTCGGGGTGGTAGGTGCGGCTCTCGCGGTAGAAGGCCTTCTTGATCTCACCCGAGTTGGCGGTCTGCGCGACCCCGAGGCTCTGGAAGTAGTCGACCGTATTGAGCCCGAGCGCGAGCTTTCGCAGCGCGGCAGCCTGCTGGGGGTCGATGGTCTCGACTGCGCCCGTGGCGGGCAGCGGCGAGGGGCGCGGGGGTGCCGAAGGAGGAATGAGCGCGCCCCCCAGAGGGCGCATGGGCGCGGGCGGCGGGGCGGCGGCGCGAGGCGCTCCTGCATCGGGCGGCGTGAAGATCGGCGCAGGCGGAGCGATGGCTGCCGGACGTACGGCCGGCGGAGCGATCGCAGGGCGCGCAGCCGCCATCACGGGCGCCGCGAGCACCGGCGCAACAGGTGCCGCGACAGCAGGGACGATCGTCGGAGCAGGCCGCTGCTGCGCGCTGGCCGGAGGCGGGCGAATCGCGGGCGGTGCTTGCGGCCCGGGAGGTCGGGCCGTACCGACAGGCTGCATCGTGGCCGGCCGCACTTGAGGAATGGGGTTTCCCAGGCCGGGACTCGGCGCAGAGATGGTGGGGAGCGGACGTGAGCCAGGCGCTTGCGGCGCGGGGCGCGGTGCACCACCGACGGGCGGCTGCGCCGGCCGCTGAGCAGGAACCGCGGGGCGAGGTGTTCCCCCCGCTGCGAGCCGCGGATCCTGCGGGGCGGGGCCCGGCTTCGGCGTCACTTCTTCAGAGGAATCGAGCGGCGCTCGCACGGAAGCCGGGCTCACGGGCGGAACGATGCCCGGCCCACCCGGAGCGGTGACACGGGGCAAGGGCCGACTCCCTCCTGGTGGAGGCGGCGGCTTGTTCCCTGAATTGTCCTGGCCGTTGGACATCGTCTCTCACCACTTATCGCGCAGGCGCGGGGAGATCGCGACTTGCGAGATGCGTCTGGCGGTTGGCCTGCATGGACTTCTCGATGTCGGTCTCCGACAGACCCGACGAGAGGCTGATGGTGGTCGAGGTCTTCTGGCCCGTCTCGAGGTCAGCGGCCTGCACGTTGACGATGCCGTTCGAGTCGATCTCGAAGGTGACGTCGATCTTCACGTCGCCGCGGTAGCCGATGCGGAAGCCACCGAACTCGAACTCGCCGAGCAATTCGCACTCGTCGGCCCGGTTCGACTCGCCCTGGTACACGCGGATCTTCACCTTGTCCTGGCCGTCGCGGCTGGTGGTGAAGGTCTTCGACTTCTCGATGGGAATCGGCGTGTTCTTCTCGATGATCTTCTCGGTGAAACCACCGACGGTGCCGATGCGCAGGGAGAGCGGGGTGACGTCGACCAGGAAGGTCTCGGTCGCCTTGTCGAGCAGCGCGTGGGCCTGCAGCGCGGCGCCGAGCGAGACCACCTGATCGGGGTCCACGCCTTCCATCGGGTCTTTCTGGAAGTAGTGCTTCACCGAGTTGCGCACGATGGGCAACCGGGTGGGGCCACCGACGAGAATGACGGCGTCGACGTCGTTGACCGTCATGCGCGCGCTCTGGAGCGCTTCGTCGGTCACCTTGAAGGTGCCCTGCACGAGGTCCATCACCATGCGATTGAACTGATCGGCGGTGAGGTGGCCGGACAGATCGAGCACGCGGCCGTTCACGTCCTGGCAGATGCCGGGGCACAGAATGTCGGCCTCCCCGTTCTGACCGCACTCGATCTTCGCCCGCTCAGAGGCTTCCTTGAGCATCTGAAGACAGAAGCGGTTCTGGCGCAGGTCGAGCTTGTGCTTGGCGAGGAAGTCTTCGGCCAGCCAGTTCATGATGCGATCGTCGAAGTCATCGCCGCCGAGGTACGTGTCGCCCGCGGTGGACAGCACCTCGAAGACGTCCTTGCCGATCTCGAGCACTGAGACGTCGAACGTGCCGCCGCCCAGATCGTAGACCGCCACGCGCTGGTTCACGTCGCGGCCGAAGCCGTACGCCAGCGCAGCCGCGGTGGGCTCGTTCAAGATGCGCAAGATGTCGAGACCAGCGATGCGGCCCGCGTCTTTGGTGGCCTGGCGCTGGTTGTCGTTGAAATACGCCGGCACCGTCACCACGGCCTTGGTCACCGGCACACCCAGGTAACTCTCGGCGATCGCCTTGAGCTCTTTGAGCACGAGCGCCGAGATTTCGGGCAGCGAGAAGGTCTTGCCGCGCGCCTGAATGCGCACCGAATTGTTGGGGCCTTCGACGATCGTGTACGGCATCACCGTCGTCGCCTTCTTCACCTCGTCCGAGAAGAAGAACCGGCCGATCAGCCGCTTCGCCGAGTACACGGTGTTCTCGGCGTTGGTGATGATGTTCTTCTTGGCGGCGTTCCCGACGAGGACACTTCCGTCCTCGAGGAATGACACGCACGAAGCATGGGTGAGCTCTCCCCACTCGTTGGGGATCACCGTTGGCTGGCCGTCGATGACCGCAGAAACACACGAATACGACGTGCCCAGGTCGATGCCGACCGCGATTTCGGACATGGGCGGCAAGTTACCGTGTTTCCTTCCTGTGCGCTTACTTCCCGACAGGGGAAGTGGCGTTCCTCCCCGCGTGTTGAGACGCTCGTACAGGCCGGTTAGGAGTCATCGATGTCGCAGGTACTCGCCCTCATCACGTCGGATGCCGCCTTGCTGCGGTGCGAGCTGGACCGGGTTCGCCCTCAATTCCCCTTCGAGCGCGGCTCGGTGGTGGGCGTCGGCGGCTGGCAAGACGGTCAGGTGGTCCAGCGCCGGTACGGCCTGGGCGCCCCGGCGGAAGAGGCGTGGGAAGCCCCTGACTCCGAAGTGGCGCTCATGGCCAGTCGGGCGCTGAGCGTCGGGCAGGGCCTCGAAGACAGCGCCGAACCCTTTCGGTTCCGGCAGTGGCTGTTCGCCGCCGTGGGCAATCTGGAAAAGGGCGTCGAGGTCAGGGAACGCCTTCGGGAAGAGCTCCCCGAGTTCCTCGCGGCCGCCGTGCGCGGGCCCACCTGGGAAGAAGCCGCTTTCGCGCGGTACCTGGCAGAGCTTCGGGACATCGGTCGAATCGAAGACCCGCAGCTCGATGCGGCGACGGCCGCGGCGCGATTGCTCTCGTGTGCGAAGGCGATAGAGCAGGTCTCAGGTGGAGCGGGCGTGACGACGCGGCCCTCGTTTGCGCTCGTCGCGAGCAACGGCAAGGTGGTGGTCGCCACGAGACGAGGAGCGCAGAGTCTCTCGTACGCGCTGCTCGAAGGGCGGGCCGACTGCGAGCGCCACGAGCTGACTTCGAAGTCGAGTGACGCCGAGCCGCTGGTCAGAGATCACCGCCGTCGCCGTTCAGTCGTGGTGGCCACGGGGATCACCTCGGGGGAAGGCTGGGTCTCGCTGCCCGATGGCGCGACGCTTTCGATCGATCGAAAGCTCTCGGTCACCATCCGCTGAAGGCTTCTAAACCCGTCCGAAAAAACTGGCGTCGAGCACCTTGATCAACAGGTTCGCCGCTGCATGGAACAAGGCCGGCCCCACCACCGAGCTGCTCCGCTCGCGCATCCACCCGAACAACAGCGCCGGGAAGAAAACCCCCAACCGCCACACCTGAAAGATCGCCAGGTGTCCGAGCGCGAACAAGATCGCCGTCAGCCAGAACGCGGCCCCCAGCCGCGCCCCGAAGAACAGTCGCCCCTTCGGCCACGCGTCCCGAAGGCGCGTCTGCAGATACCCGCGGTAGAAGAACTCCTCGGGCAGCGCGACGACGAAGAGATCATCGATCGCCCACTCGGTGAACCTGTCGGGTAACCGAAACTCGAAGTGCGGGTTGACCGCCCCCGTGTACGGCGTCAGCGCCTTCGCAAGATCGGCAGGAATCATCGGCCACAGCACGGTGAACGCGACGTACCCGGCGATGAACAGCGGAAAGACCACCGCTGAGACCGCGAGGAACTGCCGAAAGTCGCTGCCCAGCGTGCGCATCGACAGCCCGAAGTCAGGCCAGTCTTCGCCGCGAGCGCGGCACGCGTAGAGCGGCAAATACAGAAACCCCACCGTCGCGATCACCTTCGCCGCGGGGGGCCACGCCTGGTAGGCGATCAGCGTCGCGCCAAAACACACCGCCCAGACGGTGACGGCCTCGCGCACCGCGCTGACGCAAAGCCAGCGCTGCACCCGCGCATCCAGCGGCGCCAGAGCTTCAATCAGGGCCGCGCGCTGCCTTCCTTCAACTTCCGCGCGAGCATGGCCTGCCGCTGGTGGAGCTGAAGGTTGAGCGGGTCGATCTGCAGCGCGTTCTCACATGCGTCGAGCGCTTCTTTGACCTGGTTGTTGTGCTCGTAGCCCTTCGAGGCCAGGAACTTCACGTGCGCCGAGCCGGCCGCGCTGGGGTGTTCGGCGAGGAACTCCTGCCTCAGCCGCTCGAGGTCGATGGGGCCCAGGCCGCCGAGAATGCAGCGCGCGATGCCCCGCCAGTTGCCGCGATTGGCGTCGTAGCGCGAGCGAGGCCCCGGGTTGCTCAAGGCGTCACGCGCGGCCCGCACCCGGCCGATGGCCGACTCGAGCTGGGCGATTTCGCTGGGCTTGAGCGTCTTCTTCTTGAGCTCGGTCAACTGCGCGTCGGCCTCGGCGCAGCGGGCGCGAATCTCGCCCAGGTCGGCCGTCTGGGGCAGCGCGAGCACGATGTAGTGATCGCCGTTCATCCGGTCGCGGTACTTGGCCAGCAGCGCTTCGATGCTCTGGGAGTTGAGCCCCGAAGGCGAGGAGCGCGGCTGCACCGGCAGACCCTGCACCAGCCGGTTGATGTCTTCGCGAAGCCCCGCGGTCACGTCGAGAAACTGAACTCCGAAGCCCGGCTGCATCGCCCACGCCCTGGCCTGATCAGCAGGCACGTGGCGCACCACCTCGGCCAGCAGGTCGAGGTTGCTCGCAGAAGGAATGGTGATCTTCAGCCTGGAGAACACCGGGGGCAGCTCACCGGTCGTCGAGAGGAACATGCCCCCCTTCGAGATGTCGTTGCACTGCAGCGTGCCCAGCTTCGAGCCATCCAACCGGCTGACCACTGCGTCGAACCGCGCGGTGTGGCG
>JBKJSE010000275.1:0-16973 GCA_046595925.1 Archangium sp.
ATGGGCAGAGGGGGACTCGAACCCCCACTCCTTGCGGAACCAGATCCTAAGTCTGGCGCGGCTACCAATTACGCCATCTGCCCCAAACAGAAACGGCCGGTGACCCTCTCAGGTCACCGGCCGTCGTACTGTGAAAGCGGGGGGAATCGAACCCTCAACCTATGGATTAAGAGTCCATTGCTCTACCAATTGAGCTACGCTTCCTTCTGTTGCGGCGCCGCCTATAAAGTTTTTCAGGCGATGCTGTCAACCCACTTCTTTCGGCATCTCAGGCGCAGGCCTCATCAGCAGCCAGACTCCCGCGGCAAACAGCCCGACCACCACGTACTGCGCCGGCGTCAGGCCGGCATAGCGACGGTCGACGAAGCTCAGGTCTGACGCCCGCAGGAAATCGAGGAAGAACCGCGGCACCGTGTACCCGACCGCCAGGACGCCCATCAGACGCCCCTGCGCCGGTCGGCGCGCCTTGAGCGCGTAGAGCACGAGCGACAAGACGCCCAGCACCAGCGCGTCGTACAGGCCCAGATCGTGCCGCGGCCCCCCGTAGGTCCTCATGGGGAAGTTCACGGCAAGGAAGAAGTCGCTGTGCACCCCGGGGTGGTCGTGCACGAAGAAGCAGCCGATGCGCGCCACCATCCACCCCGGAGCGGTGCCCAGAGCGAGCGCGTCGAGGTACGGGCCGATGGGCGTCTTGATGCGCCGGAAGAAGATGAAGATGCCCACCAGCGCGCCCAGCACGCCGCCCATCGACGACAGGCCTTCCCAGAAACGCAGCACCAGGAACGGGTCTGCCATCGTCAGCAGCTCCGGGTGGTACGCGAAGAGGTGCATGAAGTGGCCGCCGTAGAGGCCGAAGATCACCGCCCACGGCACCATCTCGCGCAGCGGCTCGTCTTTTCCCGGGCCGTACTGACGCGCCTGCCGTGCTGCCAGCCACGCGCCGACCATCACGCCTGCGGCCGAGAGCACTCCGAAGATGTCGACCCGCTGCCCGAAGGGCAGGTTCACCGCCGGAAGTTCGAAGTACGGAATCACAGCGCGCTCAGAGGGATTCGAACCCCCGACCCTTGGCTTCGAAGGCCAATGCTCTATCCAGCTGAGCTATGAGCGCTCGTGCTTTGCGATGGGCGGCTTACCGGGATCGAACCGGTAACCTCAGGAGTCACAGTCCTGCGCTCTAACCAGTTGAGCTAAAGCCGCCATCAACACGTTGCAAAAGGCAAAGGCCCGCGCGGAGTACCCAATGCGTCGCGCCACGTCAATCAACTAGCGAGCGCGCCCGGCGGGACTCGAACCCACGACCCCTCCTATGGCCCCGTGAGTTTGGGCAAGAAGGGGGCAGCCCCGCTGTGGCTTTTAGCGCGCAGGAGCGTGCCTACCCAATCCGCAGAAGCGACGTGACCGCCAGCTGCGAGGTGAACTTGGCGGACCGAAAGACGACCGCGAAGAAGTCACCGTCGAAATCAAGGCTGAAGAAGCGGTGTGTAGATTCCTTTTCAAGGGCCAGATTCAGCTCGCTGAGGAGCGGCTCAAGGCCCTCAGAGATGTCAACCGACCGGCCATTGACGAAAGCAGAACTGCCTTGGTCGCGCACCTCGATGACATTGCCCCCTGAAATCGCGTGGAGGTCTTGCGCGAGTGTCTGAGTGACTTGGCCAAATCTCCCGTCAAGGACGAGCACACCCTCGCGGCGACCCCGCTGGCTCAGTCCTTCACCGTAGTAGCGCTGGAAGAGACCGCCAGCCTCGCCTCGAGACAACTTCGAGGGTACGTCGTCGAACGTTTCCCTCGCGGCGGACTTGGCTTGCTTCAAGTCCCACTCCTTCAGGAAGCCGAGCTGCTGAAGTTGTTCAATGCCGTTGACGAACGTTGGGGCTCGGTCTGCCTCCAACTCGAAGACCACCAGCTTCGCTCTGGGCTTTCCGGTGTACCCCACGCCGACAGTGACCTCCGCCGCTTCACCGACGCGAATCTCGCGTTTGTTGGAGGCGGAGATGTCGAAGGGCAGCTCCTCACCAGTCTCCAGCTTCACGGTTCCGAACCCCTTCGTCACCTCAAAGACCGCTACTGTTCCTCGTGGCATCAGTTTCCCTCTTGGCTCCGTCGTACCGGCTCTTTCAAATCCGCGCGGCGGGGACGATAAACGAGGCCGCGACCCTCGGGGAAATTTGCGCGCCCGGCGGGACTCGAACCCACGACCCCCGGCTTAGAAGGCCGGTGCTCTATCCAGCTGAGCTACGGGCACTGACGAAAAAACTCAAAGTCGGGGCGGCCGGATTCGAACCGACGACCTTCTGCGCCCAAGGCAGACGCGCTACCAGACTGCGCTACGCCCCGTCTTCGTGATGGCCTTTTGGACCATGCCACCGTGACGCGCAAGGCTCCTTTCACTGACTCATTCCTTGAACCATTTCCGAGCCTTTGACCCACGAGGCCCCGGCTGGCAGTCTGCCCTCGCGTGCGAACGACGGTCTCCTTCCTCTTGATGGGCCTGCTGGCCGGCTGCAAACCCGGTGGCCAGCCGCCGATCGTCATTCCGCCCATCGAGGAGCCCGCCGTCGACTGCGTGCCGTCGGTCACCCTGGGCACTCCGCTCCGTTTGCTGACCCGCGCTGAGTACGATCTCACCGTGCGCGATCTGCTGGGGGCCACCAACAAGCCCTCGCGCGACTTTCCCCGTGAGCCGCTGGCGCATGGCCTCGACAACGACGCGGTGCTCAACCAGGTCACCGGCGCGCACGTCAGCGGGTACCTCGAGGCCGCCGAGTTTCTCGCCAAAGACACCCTCGTGAACCGGCGCTCGACCGTGTTGCCGTGCGCGACGACCGATCAGGCCTGCGGCGAACTCTTCATCGCCACCACCGGCCTCAAGGCGTTCCGCCGACCGCTCAACGCCGAAGAACGCGTGAGCCTCAACACGCTGTTCACCGCCATCAACGCCACCGAGGGTTTCGATGGGGCGATCGAGGTGACCCTGCAGTCGATGCTCCAGTCGCCCCAGTTTCTCTATCGCGATGAGCAGGCCCTGGGTCCGGTGCCCGTCCCCGTGGTCACCTTGACCGGCTTCGAGCTCGCGTCCCGACTCTCCTACTTTCTGTGGGGCACCATGCCTGACGAGCAGCTGCTCGAGGCGGCGGCGAACGGAACGCTCGATACGACCGATGGCCTCGAGCGCGAAGCCCGGCGCATGTTGGTCGATGGCCGCTCTTCCGACGGCATGATGCGGTTCTTCTCGCAGTGGCTGTATCTCGAGGGCGTCGAGAACACCGAGAAGAACCCGGCTGTTTACCCCCAGTTCTCCCCCGCGCTGGCTGCTGCGTGGCGCACCTCGCTCGAGCTGTTCGTCAAAGATGTGCTCGCCCATGACGGCACGCTCAGCGCGTTGCTCACCTCGAACGTCATGTACACGAACGACGCGATGTCGATGTACGGCCCGTCGGCGCCCTCCGCGGCCTTCGTGCGCAACGAGATGGCCGGCAATCAACGCAAGGGCCTGCTCACCCAGCCCGGCTTCCTCGCCTTCAAGGCGATGCCCGATGGCAGCTCGCCCGTGCGCCGCGGCATCTTCGTGCTCGATCAGCTCATGTGTGAGGTGCCGCCGCCGCCGCCGGCTGGGGCGAACATCACCCCGCCCGAGCCTTCGGTCACCAACACCACCCGCGAACGTTTCGCCGCGCACAGCCAAAGCGACGGCTGCGTCGGCTGCCACCGCTTCATCGACCCGGTCGGCTTCACCTTCGAGAACTACGACGGCATGGGGCTGTGGCGTGACACCGAGAATGGCCAGGCCATCGACGCGACGGGCGGCGTGAAGATCTCCCGCGACACGCAGGTGATAGGCGACGTCACCGGCGTGGCCGAGTTGAGCGAGAAGCTCGCGACCAGCCGCAACGTGCACGACTGCGTGGCCAAAGAATTCTACCGCTTCGCGTTGGGCCGCTCGCTGACCCAGGCCGACACCTGCACCACCACGCTGGTGGGCGATCGGTTCATGAAGTCGGGCGGCAACTTCAAAGAGCTGATGCTGGCCATCGTTCAGTCGGAGTCGTTCCGGCGCAACGCGAACCCGGAGATGACGCCATGAAGCTGTCCCGACGCCAGATCCTCCGGGGCGCAGGCGGCATCGTGGTCGCGCTGCCTTTCCTCGAGGCGCTCGCACCCGGCAAGGCCTTCGGCCAGTCGATGCCGCAGAAACGTTTCATCGGCATCTACCACCCCAACGGCGTCTACACGCCGCAGTGGTTCCCCACCGGCGACGAGAACAACTTCACGCTGGGGCCGATTCACCAGGCGCTCGCGCCGTGGAAGTCGAAGCTGCTCTTCACCAGCGGCGTCGACATGCAGGTCGCCGTCTCAGGGCCCGGTGAACAGCACCAGCGCGGCATCGGCGCGTTCCTCACCGGCGCCAAGCTCGACACCGGCACCTTCGTCGGCAACGACGGCAGCCGCGCGGGCTACGCGCTCGGGCCGTCGGTCGATCAAACCATCGCGGGCATGATTGGCCAGGGCACCCGCGTCCCCAGCCTGCAGCTCGGCGTGCACGCGCTGCTCTCGAACGTCGCTGGCGTGGTGAGCTACCGCGGCTCGAATCAGCCGCTGCTCGCGCAGAACGATCCGCGCGTGACCTTTCGCACCTTGTTCATGGACTCGGGCATGCCGCCCACCGAGATGGAGAAGCTGCGCGTGCGCCGCCGCTCCGTGCTCGACGCGGTGCAGACGCAGTTGGCGTCGCTCAAGAAATCGGTCAGCAAGGCTGACCAGGCGCGCCTCGACCAACACCTGACGCTGGTTCGGGAAATGGAAAACCGGCTCACCGCCCTGCCCCCCGGCACCTGCCAAACACCCACCGATCCCGGCATGATCGACTTCGAGCGCGAGGCCGAGATTCCGACCGTCGCCCGCCTGCAGATGGATCTGCTGACCCTGGCCATCCGCTGCGATCTCACGCGCGTGGCCACGGTGATGTTCAGCGACGCGATGAACCACGTCGCGATGCCGCACCTCAACATCACGTCCGACATTCACAACCTCACCCACTACGGCGACAGCGCCCCCGAACGTCTCAAGGTGGCCACCCGCGACACCTGGCAAGCAGGCGTGCTCGCGACGCTGCTGCAGGAACTCGACTCGATCGAGGAAGTCGATGGCAGCAAGGCGCTCGATCACTCGCTCGTGTTCTGGGGCAGTGACGTCTCGCGTGGCAACGTGCACTCCCACGACGACATGCCGTTCATGCTCGCAGGCGGTGGTGCTGGCTTCCGCATGGGGCGCTTCGTGAAGTGGATCAACGCGTACCACAACGATCTGCTCGTCTCGATCATCAACGGCTTCGGCGGCAACCTGACCACGTACGGTTCGGCTGCCTTCTGCCGCGGCCCGCTCACCAACCTGACCTGAGGTTGGGCCCCTGTCCCCGCTGTCGCAGGGAGAGGGAGCACGGGGTTAGACGTCGATGTCCTTCAGATCGATCGCGCCCTTCATGATGAAGTTGAAGCGCGCCGCGACATCCTTACCGAACAGCTCGTTGATGGCCGTGTCGGTCTCGAGCTCGTTCTCGATGCCCACCTTGAGCGCGATGCGCTTCTTGCGATCGAGCGTGGTCATCTTGAGCTCGTCGGGCGTCATCTCACCCAGGCCCTTGAAGCGCATGATGTTGGGCTTGGAGTTCACCCGGCCGTGCTCCTTGATGATCTTGTCGCGGTGCTCTTCGTCGAGCGCCCAGTAGACCTCTTTGCCGATCTCCACTTTGTAGAGCGGCGGCTGAGCAATGTAGACGTGCCCGTTGACGATCAGCGGCCGCAGGTGCCGGTAGAAGAACGTCAGCAACAGCGTCGAGATGTGGAGCCCGTCGGCATCGGCGTCCATCAACAGGAAGATCTTCCCGTAGCGCAGCCGGGTGAGATCGATGTCGGCGCCCAGCCCGCAACCGAGCGCGCTGGCGATGTCCTGGAGTTCCTTGTTGCCGGCGACCTTGTCGGTGCTGGCCTGCTCGGCGTTGAGCACCTTGCCGCGCAGCGGAAGAATCGCCTGCGTGTGGCGATCGCGGCCCTGCTTGGCCGAGCCACCTGCAGAGTCGCCTTCCACGATGAACAGCTCGCTGTCTTCCGGGTCGGTCGACGAGCAGTCGGCCAGCTTGCCCGGCAGGTTCAACTTGTGGCTGATGGCCGACTTGCGGGTGACCGCCTGGGCCGCGCGTGACGCTTCACGAGCGCGCGCCGCCAGGATGATGCGGGCCACCACGGCTTCCGCGATGGTCTTGTTGTCGTTGAGCCACTTCTCGACCGCGGGGCGGATGACGTTGTCGACCTGGCCTTGCGTCTCGGGGTTGTTGAGCCGCTCCTTGGTCTGCCCCTGGAACTGCGGCTCGACCACATACGCCGAGAGCACGCACACGATGCCTTCGCGGATGTCGTCGGCCGTCAGCGTCACGCCCTTGGGCGTCAGGTTGTGCGTCTCGATGTAGTTGCGCACCGCCTTCACGAGGCCCGACTTGAGGCCGTTCTCGTGCGTGCCACCGTTCTTGGTGGGAATGCCGTTGACGTAGCTCTTCACCAGCTCGTCCGTCGCCTCGCTCCAGGCGAGCGCGAACTCGAGCTTCACGCCGTTCTGGTGCGACTTGTAGAAGGCCGTCGAGCCCGCCGGGACGATCGCCTTGCCGCGATCGGCGATCAGCTTGGCGATGTATTCCTCGATGCCGCCGTCGTGACGGAACTTCGACTCGGTCGCGGGCCGGGCGGTCTCGTCGACGAAGACGATCTCCAAGCCCTTGTGGAGGTAGCTCTTCGATTCGAGCCGCTCTTTGATCAGCTCCACTTCGAACTTCAGCTTCGCGCCGAAGATCTCGGTGTCCGGCGTGAAGGTGATGGTGGTGCCCGAGCCGCGCGCGTTGCCCAGCGTCTTGAGCTTGGACGTCGCCTTGCCACGGCTGAAGGTCTGCTCGTGGTGCTTTCCGTCGCGTTTGATCTGCGCGATCAGCTCGGTCGAGAGCGCGTTGACCACCGACGAGCCGACGCCGTGCAGGCCGCCAGAGTGCTCGTAGTTCTTCTTCTCGAACTTGCCGCCCGAGTGCAGCGTGGTGAGGATCACCTCGAGCGCGGGCTTGCCGTGCTTCTTCATGATGTCGACAGGAATGCCGCGCCCGTCGTCGGCCACCGTCATCGTGGTGCCGTTCTTGTGCAGCCGCACCTCAATGCGCGAGGCGTGACCGTTCATCACCTCGTCGACCGAGTTGTCGACGATCTCCCACAGCAGGTGGTGATACCCGTCGGCGCCCGTGCCTCCGATGTACATGCCGGGGCGAATGCGCACCGGCTCGAGCCCCTCGAGCACCTGAATGTCTGACGCGTCGTATTTCTTGGCAGCCATGGGTCAGCTCCTCTTCTCGGGCTTGTCGGACTTGTCCGTCTTCACTTCGGGCAGCAGCACGTGCACCGGCTCGCGAGAGATGGTCTTGATCTCGTCCTTCTTCGACATCTCGCGGCCCTTGCCACCACGGCCGGTCACTTCGTAACGGCCCAGCGAGAACTTGAGGTTCTTGCCCTTGGTCGTCTCGATCGCGAGCTCGACGTCTTCTTTCTTCGTGGTGCAGATGAACGCCATCACCTGGTCATCATCGGCGGTCTTGATCACCGTGACGCCGCGCCCCGGGCCCGCGAGCACGTTCACCTCGTCGACCTTGCACACCAGCGCGTTGGTCTTCTTGGTGACCACGCCGAGCAGATCCTTCTCGACGCAGCCCTGCACGCCGATGATCTCGTCGCCCTCGCCACAGCGCGCGAAGCGGCGGCCGGAGCGGGTCGACACTTCCTTGAGCGCGTCGAGGCTGAAACGAAGCCCGTAGCCGTCCTTCGAGACAGCCACCATCATGGACGGAATCGGCAGGCGAGGATCGAGTGAGACCGCGCCGACGATGTGCTCGTTGTCGTCGAACTTGAACAGCTTCTGCACCGGATCGCCGTAGCCCGTCGAAGGCGGCACGTCGTTGAAGCGCGTGGTGTACGCCGCGCCCGCGCTGGAGAAGAAGATCAGGCTCGACTTGAGCGAGCCCGCGATGAGCGCCATCAGCTCGTCGCCCTCGCGCATGCGCGTCGAGGTGGGATCTTTGAGCTCACGAACCCGCTTCACCCAGCCGTCGCGCGTGACCACCACCTGGCAGTCTTCGTCGGCGATGAAGGACTCTTCGTTGTACTCGACCTCTTCGACCGGGCCCGACACCTTGGTGCGGCGCTTGTCGGCGTACGTCTTGCCGACCTCGGCGAGCTCGTCTCTGACCAGGTTCCACCGCGCGCGCAGGCCGGTCTTGTCGGTCTTGAGCAGCTCGGAAAGATCTTTGGCCTGGGCCCGCTTCTCCTTGAGCTCTTTCTGGATGACCAGGATCTCGAGGCGAGCCAGCTTGTAGAGCTTCATCTCGAGGATCGCTTCGACCTGCTCCTCGGAGAGCTCGAAGCGGGCGATCAACTTCTGCGCGGCGTCGGCTTTGCCTTCCGACTTGCGGATGATTTTGATCATCTCGTCGAGGGCGTCGTAGACCTTCTCGAAGCCCTCGAGAATGTGGAGGCGCGCCTTGAGCTGCTCGAGCTGAAAGCTGAGCCGCTTAGTGACGATCTCGAGGCGGAACTCGAGGAAGTGCCAGAGCATGTCGCGCAGGTTGAGGCGCTTGGGCGTGCCGATCTCCGGGTTGTCCGTCGGCACCAGGCAGGTGAGGTTGACGTTGAAGTTCTGTTGAAGCGGCGTGTGCTTGAACAGGTACGCCATCACCAGGTCGGCATCGGAGTCGCGCTTCAGCTCCATGACGACGCGCACTTCTTTGGTCGACTCGTCGCGCACGTCGACCAGCGACGGCAGTTTGCGGTCGGTGATGATTTCGCCGATGCGCGAGACCAGCGTCGACTTGTTCACCGCATAGGGAATCGAGGTGACGATGATGTTCTGACCGCCCCGCGCGCGCTCTTCGAGCTTCCACTCACCGCGCAGCCGCACGGCGCCCGAGCCGGTCTCATAGATCTCGCGCAGCTCTTTCTTGGAGTTGAGGATCTGACCGCCCGTGGGGAAGTCGGGGCCCTTGATCGCCTTGAGGAGATCCCTGGTCTCGAGCTTCGGGTCTTTGATGAGCTCGAGGCAGGCCTCGATGAGCTCGCCCAGGTGATGCGGCGGAATGTTGGTCGCCATGCCCACCGCGATGCCGGTGGTGCCGTTCATCAGCAACTGCGGAAGCTTCGAGGGCAACACCGTGGGCTCGGTGCGGGTGCCGTCGTAGTTGGGCCGCAGGTGAACCGTCTTCTGCTGCAGCTCGCCCAGCATTTCTTCGGCGAGCTTCTGCAGCTTCGCCTCGGTGTAACGCATGGCCGCCGCCGCATCGCCGTCGACCGAGCCGAAGTTGCCGTGGCCGTCGACCAGCGGGTAGCGAAGCGAGAACTCCTGCGCCATGCGCACCAGCGCGTCGTAGATCGACTGATCGCCGTGCGGATGGAACTGGCCCATCACCACGCCGACCACGTTCGCGCACTTGCGGTACTTCGCGTCGGAAGTGACGCCTTCGTTCCACATGCCGTACAAAATGCGGCGTTGAACGGGCTTGAGGCCGTCGCGCACGTCGGGCAACGCGCGCGAGGTGATGACCGACATCGCGTACTTGAGGTAGCGGGTGCGGGCCTCGTCGGAGAGGTTGATGGGGCGGTCTCCACCACCCCCGCCAGCGCTCGCCGGAGGCGGTTTACCGCGCTTTCCGCCACCCTTCCCGCTGTCCACTGCAGGAGTGCTCGTCTGTTCAGTTACGCTCACGAAATACCTCGATCTTTCAAATCGTTGCGGGCCCTGGAGCGAGTGCTACAGGCCTGATCGCGCGGACCTTACCAGCCTGATCCCGGTCGGCAAGAAATAGCCGATGGCCAACCTCGCGGAATGCCTTCGGATCTCCTGACCGTTGCGGTCATACGACGGACGTGATCTTTGAAAGGCGTGGGCTAGGCTGTGCGCCGTGCTCCCCCTCATTCTCCTCGTGCTCGCAGCGCCCAAAGGCCCTGCCGCTCCTGCCAAGCCCCTCCTTCCTTCCAAGGCCGCTGTCTTCGTTTCGTCGCCCGATGAGGGGGGCGCTGCCAAAACCGAAGCCGAGCTGAACAAGGCGCTGGAAGACGCGAGCGTGGGCGTGGTCGACGTGCCGGCGGCCTTCCCATTGGCTGCGCGCGATGAGGCGGGCGACAAGCTCGTCAAGGACGCTCGGCAGGCCTACGACGACCTCGACTACGAAGGCGCGGCAGGCAAGTGGAATGAGGCGCTCGAGTTCTTCGTGAAGAACCCGCAGCTGGCCGACGCGAAGTCGGTGGCCGACGCACACTTCTTCGTGGGCGCGCTCGCGGTTCAGAACGGCGGCAAGTCGCAGTCGAAGAAGGCCACCGAAGAGTTCGTGCGCGCGCTGCTCAACAACCCCGATCTCACCTGCGATCCCCAGGTCTATGGCGCCGACGTGAAGAAGGCCTTCGACAAGGCGCTCACCGACATCAGCGCGAAGGGCGTGGGCACGCTGGCGATCGACTCTTCTCCCCCGGGCGCGATGGTCAGCCTGCGCGGCAAAGAGCTCGGCATGACGCCCATCGCGCAAGCGCCTTCAGTGCCGGTCGGCCGTCACCTGCTCACCTTCTCGAAGCCCGGCTTCGAGCCCGCCGGCGCGTACGCAGACGTCACCAAAGAAGGCGGCAGCGCCAGGCCCAGCCTCACCGCCGCGCCCGGCTACATGGAAGTGCGGGACGCAGCCACGGCCGTGATCGGCAAAGGCGTCGGCGTCAAAGGCACCCTGCCCCCGGGCGCCAGGAAGCTCGGCGACGTCGTGAAGGCGCGTTTCCTCGTCGTCAGCGATGGCGCCATCGCCGAGGTCTGGGACGTCGAGACCGGCAACCGTCTCGCGGGCCTGTCGCTGTCTGCTGAAGAAATGAACGAGAGCGCCAAGAAGATCAGCGCCTTCATCTCGAAGCCTGGCAGCGCCGCCGTCGCCGCGGCCGAGGTCAGCCAGACCCCGGAGGAACCGGGCGCTGGTGGCCCTGTGTACAAGAAGTGGTGGTTCTGGACCGCGGTGGGCGTGGTGGCCGTGGGCGGCATCACGGCAGGCGCCGTCGCCGGAGCGAACAATTCGGGCGGGCGTCCGTTCAACGTCGTGCTGGGCATTCCCTGAGGTGTGTTTGATGAAGTCCGCTCTGCTGATCCCGATCGTCTCCTGTCTCGTCGCGACGCACGCGATGGCTGCGCCGCCTTCGGAGAAGCGCGTCTCGGCGCTGATCCTCCCCATGGACAAGGGCTCCGAAGCGCTCACCCTCAAGGTCGAGTCCTTCGCGAACGACGCGCTCAACGAGTACCAGGGCTTCAAGGTGCGCACGAGCGACGACCTCTTCGGGGTCGCTGCTGACGACGAGGCTGCGGCCTCGCTCAAGCGCGCCGAGACGGGCTTCAAGGAGAGCAAGACCGCCTTCGACGAGCGCAACTACGAAGACGCCGAACGCAAGCTGCGCGCGACCATCAAGGAGTACGGCAAGGCCGTCGGCGCGATGAAGAACTGCGGCAACCTCTGCGACGCGGTGGCCATGTTCGGCTCGGTGTTGCAGGCGCGGGGTGACGTGGAAGAGTCGAAGATCGCCATCCTCGATCTGCTCGCGCTCAACCCGACCTTCGAGCTCGATCGCAAGCGCTTCCCCCAGAACTTCCTCGCGCTCAAGGCGCAGGTCGCCACCAGCCGCAATGCGCAGCTGCGCGGCAGCGTGACGGTGAAGACGAAGCCTTCCGGCGCGCGCGTGTTCTTGAACGGAGAGCTGCAGGGCTACTCGCCGTACACGCTGCAGACGCTGCCCATCGGCAAGCACCTCGTGAAGATCGAGCGCCCCGGCTTCAAGCAGCTGGGCCTGATGGTCGAGGTCACTCCGGAAGACCAGGAGATCACCAGCGAGCTCACCGCGACCTCTGGCTACAAGGCCTTCGACGCCCTGATGGATCGACTGGCCGGTGAAGCGCTCAAGGACAAGGGCGGCGGCACGATGACCAGCGTTTCGAACTCGCTCAAGCTCGATCGCGCGGTGATAGGCGTGCTCAAGGAAGGTGGCAACGAGTCGACCGAGCTCACCATGGCGTACTTCGATCTCAAGACCGGCAGGCGCATCGCCATCAAGCGCGTGGCCTTCCAGGGTGACGAGTTTGGCCAGCTGCGCAGTGAAATCGAGCGCATGGTCAACCACCTGGTGAACTCCGAAGGCGGCGACAAGGTCACCCGCTCGGCCGATCCGCTCGACAACAAGGGGGGCACCGAGGAATGGCAGGGCGATGATCGCGGTGGCAAGAACAAGAACCGCGACAAGAAGTCCAAGGGCGGCGACCCGCTCGACAGCGCCAGCGGCACCGACGACTGGTGACTGTCCCTCGACTGCTCTCGCAGGGTTGATCGAAATAGGAACCGCACACCGTGCATCCCGAGCAGGGGACCGGCTTCGCCGGCGATTTCGTCCGAAGGAACAGACCCACCGTTCGCATCGAGCGCAGTCGAAATGCCACCTCTGCGCCGCGCGGCAGGTGACCCCTCGACTTCGCTCGGGGGGAACGGTGGGTTCTCAATTTCTATTTCGGCCAACCCTCTCGGGAAAACCGGTGTCAGCTACGGTCGAGCGTCCAGAAGCGGGTGTGATTGCGCTCGTCGTACTGTGTTCGATACGGCTCGTCGGTCTCACGCTCGCGAAGCGCCGGTGAGCCTCGCAGTGAGTCGTCTTCGTTCACGAAGATCTCCCCGTGCTCCTTCTTCGCACCGCTGAGCACGAAGTAGTGCCCGCCATCGGCCCAGGTGGATCGTACGCCTGCTCCGCCGCCTTCGAAGTGCTTCACCACCGCGTCGATGCTGGGCAGCGTGCGCACGAAATACCGGCCACTCGCAGCACCCGTGAGCTTCGCCCAGTCGTCTTCTCGCAAGGCGTTGGCGAAGGCGGCGGTGGCAGCGGCATCGATGCGGGTCTGCGAGCGCCCGCCCCGCAGCGTCTTGTTGAACTCGGGCCCCAAACGAACCCCGCCCCGCTCGCCGTGAATCGAGGTGTAGCGATGCTCGAACTCTTCGCGGCGCAGCCCCGGGGGAACCAGGCCTGCTGACTTCCACTGGTGCACGGCGGCCGATGCGAGACACTCGAGCCCGGGCTGCAACGGATCGGGCGAGACGAGCACCTGCTGAATGGTGGCGAAGGTGAAGGCGCGTTCACCGCGTTCATTGGCCGCCGCACCACCGCCGTCGAACTGACCTGCCGTGTAGAAACGGTGCACCGCTTCCTGAAGCAACGCGTCGATCGAGCTCGCTTCGAACACGTGCGCCCCGTCGAGCAACTGCGCGAGATCGTCGTGGCGGTTGTTCAGGTGCAGCGTCGGCTTGCCCGGCGACGAAAGCGACAAGCCTCCATCCGCTTGCAGCCGAACGTGATCGTTCATCCCGATGCGCACACACAGCGGCGCGAGCCCCGCCGAGAGCTGACGGTGCGTCGCCACGTAGAGCAGCTTCGCCGCGGGGGTGGCCAGATGATCGGGCAAGACCAGTGACGGCTTCGCGCGCATCACCCGATCCAGCGTGACCTCGTCTTCGGTGCGCGGAATGACGGGAAACGCCTCGACCGAGTTGCCAATCGGCAGCGGCGGCGCGTGTTCGGGTTCGAGGGGAACGGTGCTGAGGACGAGGCGCGAGATGGAGGGCATGGGCCAGCCCAGAGCAAGTTCGCGGCCGACCCGCGTTTGCGAAGATTCGCGTGGTTGCCGAGCGCGCTTCCGTTTCGGCGCGGGACTCGTAGTACACGGCGCGAATGCGCTTGAGCCTGCCCCTGGTCCTCGCCCTCGTCGCCTGCCCTGCCCTGGCCCAGACCGCCGTCCTGAGCGGCACCGACCCTTCCCGAGGCACCACGTTGCTGCCCGGCTCGTCGGCCTGGAGCGATGAAGCGACCTCGATGGTCTACAACCCTGCGGGCCTCGGGCGCGTCGGCCTTCTCAACGCCTGGTACGTGCACGAGCGCAGCAACATCCGCCCGCAGGACAACGACGGACTCTGGTTCGCCACCAGCATCGCCGACATGGTCGGCCTCGGCGTCAGCTTTCAGTGGCTGCGCCCCGGCACCGGGCTGGGCTTCGAGCGCGCGAAGACGTCGCTCGCTTTCTCCGCCGGTCCCGAGTCGTTCTCGGTCGGCTCGACGGTGAACTGGTTCTCCAGCCAGAACTCGCAGTGGGTCACCACGCTCGACGTCGGCGTGCAGTCGCGACCGCTGCGCTGGTTGTCGCTGGGCGCCTTCGTGCGCAACCTCAACGCCCCCAAAGCGAACCTGAACGGCCTGAGCACCTTCTTTCCCCGCGAGTGGACGCTGGGCGTCGGCGTGCGGCCTTTGGGCGAGTACCTCACCGTCGGCGTCGACTGGGTGCTGGGTGAGACGCTGCCCGCCAACCGCAGCCGGCTGCAGTACACCGTGCAGGCAAAGGTGCTCGGCGGCCTGCGGCTGATGGCGGGCGTGAGCCACAGCTTCAACTCAGTCGACCCGCTCTACTTTCATGGCGGCCTCGGGCTCGACCTCGAGAACGTCGGCTACTCGCAAGGCGTGGCGTACGGCGCGGGCGAGCTCAACTGGCAGTTCGCCGGTCGCTTCTCGATGGACAAGTACAAGAGCGTGATCCCGCAGCAGAAGATCGCGGTCATCTCGCTCTCTGAGCTGGGTGGCAGCGGGGGCACCACGCTAGGCTCGTTGCTGGGGCTCGCCGCCGAAGACAAGTACCTGCGCTTCGTGCGCTTCCTCGAGAACGCCGCGAAAGACCCTGAGCTGTCGGGCATCGTGCTCAAGGTCGAAGGCGCTGGCGTCGGGCTGGCGCGCGCTGATGAAGTGCGTGCAGCGATCGCCAAGCTGCGCGCGGCCGGGAAGAAGGTCTTCGCCTACGTGCTCTCGGCGAGCGACGCGGAGTACCTGATGATCTCCGGTTGTGACGGCATCTATGCCGCGCCCGAGGCGATGGTGATGATCGACGGGTTGCGTACCAGCATCGTCTTCTTCGGCGGCACCGCGAAACGCTTCGGCATCGACGTCGATGTGGCGCGGGTCGGTGACTACAAGACCTTCCCCGAGCAGTTCACCCGGCAGGACATGAGCGACGCTCAGCGCGAGACGATCAACGCGTACCTCGACACCAACGTGAAGACGATCGCCGCCCGCGTCAAGGAGGCCCGCGGCATCGAGCCGGCAGCCTGGCAGGCGGCGCTCGACGAGGGCCTCAAGCCGGCCAAACGCGCGGTGGAACTGCGTCAGCTCGACGCGGTGATGACGCCGCAGCAGTTCGAAGAGCTCATCCGCGCGCAGCTGCCGAACGCGCGGGTGTCGCGGGACTACCGGCCGTTCGACACGCGTGACGAGCGCTGGGGGAAGAAGAAGTCGATCGCGGTGATCCCCGTGCTGGGCAACATCGCCGGCGGCAAGAACCAGACGACGCCGTTGACCGGTGACCTGGTGGCCGGCGCGCAGTCGTTCATGGAGGCGCTCAACGAGGCGTCGGAAGATCCCAACGTCGCGGCGATCGTGGTGCGGGTGGATTCAGGTGGTGGTGATGGGCTCGCCAGCGACCTGATGTACCGGGCGGTGCTCGAAGCGAAGAAGCGCAAGCCGGTGATCGCCTCGATGGGCGACGTGGCTGCGTCGGGTGGCTACTACGTGGCGATGGGCGCCGATGAGATCGTCGCCTCGCCCACCACGCTCACCGGCAGCATCGGCGTCTTCTTCGCCAAGCCCGCGATCAAGAAGCTCGCGGAAGACTTCGGCGCCACGCAGATCACCATCTCGCGCGGCAAGCTCTCGGGCATCACCGACACCTTCGATCCGTGGACGCCCGATCAGCGCATCGCCGCACAGAAGTGGATCGATGACTTCTACGACTCCTTCATCACCGAGGTCGCCGCGAGCCGGAAGATGGCCAAAGAGGCCGTCGACAAGGTGGCGCGCGGCCGGGTGTGGAGCGGTGAAGACGCGAAGGCGCGCGGGCTCGTCGATCACCTGGGCGGCGTGATGGACGCCATCGCCCTCGCGCAGGTGAAGTCAGGCGTCCAGGGAGAGCTCGACATCAGCATCTACCAGAGCGCACCCGGCCTCATCGGCGCGCTCATCGGAGCGGCCGCTCCGGACGCGTTGCTCGAGGCATCGGTGCCTTCCCAGAAACTGCCGCTCGGACTCCAGTCGCTCGCCGAGCAGCTCGGGAGCGCCTCGTGGCTGCTCGAGTCTCCGCGGGTGCAGGCGCGGCTCGAGTACAGCATCGAGGTGAAGTGAGCCGTACGGCGTCTTTGGCTTAAAATCAGGTGAAGTCTGGGAAAGTGGCTGCTACGACAGCCTCGCCGGCTCGTTCGGGCCCCTCGGAGAGAGGCCCCGGGTCGGTTCAGGGCGCGCGTGGTTGGTCGACGTACCCCGCGGTCAGCGCCCTGCCCCACAGCGAGAAGAGGAAGCCTGACTCCGAACTGCATGGAGCCAAGCTGGTGAAGCCGCATGAGTGAACAGGACCTGCCTGACCCGAACGACCCGACGAACGCGCCCCCGCCCCCCGGTGATGAGGGTGATGACGGCGACGACGACGGTGGTGACGAAGGCCCCGACGAAGGTGCCGAGGGCGCTGCCCCCTCGCCGGGTGGACAACCGGGTCAGCCCGGACAACCAGGTCAGGCCGCGGGCCGCCGCAAGCGCAGGCGTCGCCGTCGTAAGGGCAACCCCGTCTTCTTCGCCGAAGATGGCCAGGCGTTTCGCAAGGTCATCCAGCCTGACGGCCAGGTGGTCAACGTCTTCCTCACGGCGCAGGAGCTCGACCAGTACAAGCAGCGCCAGGCCCAGCAGCAGGCGCAGACCCAGCAGCAGACCCAGATGCGGGTACAGCAGTCGCAGGGGCTGCCTGTCTCTGTTCCCGTGCAGACCGTGGAGGGCGTGCTCGACGTCGAAGTGAAGGGCCAGAACGGCGGCCTG
>JBKJSE010000003.1:0-3731 GCA_046595925.1 Archangium sp.
GCGGATCCTGAACGAGCAGCGCGAAGACTCGAACGCGCTCCAGATGCTGCTGGACGAGGCCAAGATGACGGCCACGCTCAGCCACCCCAACGTCGCGCAGGTGATGGATCTCGAGTCTGACGGCGAAGAGATCCTGCTGGTGATCGAGTTCATCACCGGGGCCAACGTCGAGGAGATCGTCGAGGCGTACACCGCGCGCCAGGAGCCCGTGCCGCTGGGCTTCGCCATCACGGTCATTCGCGAGGCAGCGCAAGGGCTGGGTCACGCGCACGCGCACAAGAACAGCCGGGGAGAGCTGCTCCCGATCATCCACCGCGACGTCACGCCGCGAAACGTGATGGTCGACTTCGAAGGCGCCACCAAGGTGCTCGACTTCGGCATCGCTCGCGCCAAGGGCAGCGAGCGGCGCACCCAGGCCGGTATGGTGCGCGGCACCACGGCCTACATGTCGCCCGAGCAGGCCGTCGGCAAAGACGTCGACCCGCGCACCGATCTCTTCTCGCTGGGCACGATCTTCCACGAGCTGCTCACCGGTCAGCGCCTCTTCTACAAGGGCAACCCCGGCCAGGAGATGGCCGCCGTGTACGAGGGCGAGATCCCGCTGCCCTCCAAGGTGAACCGCCGGGTGCCCAGGGCGCTCGACACCGTCGTGATGCGGATCCTCGAGCGCAAGCTCGAGAAGCGCTACCAGACCGCCACCGAGTTCATTCGCGATCTCTCGCTGGCTGCCGGCTCGACGGCGTGGGCGAAAGATCGCTGCGCTGATCTGGTGCGGGAACGTTTCTCGGCGCGCCAGAAAGACATCGAGAAGCTGGTCATTCGCATTCCGAACCGTTCTTCGCCCGCGCCGGCGCCTCCGAATGCGCCGGCGTACCCCGAGGGGCGCACCATCGTCTCGAAGGCGCAGCTGGCGCCGATCAACGACACCGACAGCGGCGCACGCACCATGGTGGGCGCCGCCCCCTTGAGCGATCGCCGCCCGACGCTCTCCACCGAGCCCGGCCGCGAGGTCGCCACCGATCCTGGCAGGCCGGCGATGCGCCACGTCACGCCCGCGCCGCAGCCTCCGACGAACCCTGCCAGCGCCGGGCTCAACGCCTCGCAGCTGTTCGATCACGATGATGCCGAAGACGTGGGCGCCCGCACCCGCATCATTCCGGGTGGCTCGATGCGAGCGCTGCCGCGCATCTCGGAGCAGCCCACCGACCCCCGCCGCGCTGCCGTTCAGCGCGAACCCGAACCTGCGCCGTCGGCCTCTTCAGGCTCGTCGAAGGGCGTCTTGATTCTCGCCGCCGTGGTGGCCTTGCTGCTGGGCGCGGTCGGCGGTGCGGCCCTCTTCCGCCAGATGCAGGCACCACCACCGGCGCAGGCCTCGGTGGTGCGGCTGTCACTCTCTGCAGATCGCCCCGTCGCGGTCTGGCTCGGAAAACAGGAGCTCGGCACCACGCCGATCTCGGTCTTCGTACCCTCGGGCCGGCACCTGCTCGAGCTGCGTGAGGTCGAAGGCCCCCGTCGATCGCTCGAGCTGAATCTGCCGCCCGACGAGACCGAAGCCAAGATGGTGGTAACGCTCGACTCGTTGCCGCAGCTGCCGTAATCCGGCGGGCATGCACAACCTCCTCATCGTCGTTGCTGCGCTTTGCACCGCGCAGACCCCGGCCACCAAACCGGCCACTGCCGAAGACGCGAAGACCTTCGTGAAGAAGCTCGATGGTGACCTGCGCAAGCTGTGGGTGCGCCAGTCGACCGCCGAGTGGATCAAGTCGACCTACATCACCGACGACACCGAGCGGAACGCCGCCGCCTTCAACGAAGACCTGATGGCCTACCTCAACACGGCCAACAAAGAGGCCGCGCGCTTCAAGGGCCTCAAGCTCGACGCCGAGACCGAGCGCATGCTCTACCTGCTGCGCATCAGCTCGGCGCTGCCCGCGCCTTCGAACGCCGAGAAGCGCACCGAGCTCGCGAACATCGCCGCCAGGCTCGAGGGCCTCTACGGCAAGGGCAAGTCGTGCAAGACCGGCAAGAACGGCAAAGAGACCTGCCGCGATCTGCAGGAGCTCTCCGACGTGATGGGGAAGATCGCCGACAAGAAGAAGGCGCCCAGCTACGACGAGCTGCTCGAGGCGTGGTCGAGCTGGCACGACACCTCGAAGGAAATGCGCCCGCTGTACGAGCGCCTCGTGACGCTCTCGAACGAAGGCGCCAAAGAATTCGGCTCGGGCGATCTGGGCGAGCTGTGGCGCTCTGCCTACGACATGCCCCCGGCCGAGTTCGAGAAGGAGACCGACCGCCTCTGGGGCCAGGTCAAGCCGCTCTACGACGATCTCCACTGCTACGTGCGCGGCAAGCTCGCGAAGAAGTACGGCGTCGACAAGGTGCCGGCCAATGGCGCCATTCCCGCGCACCTGCTGGGCAACATGTGGGCCCAGGAGTGGGCCAACATCTACCCGCTCGTCGAGCCGTACCAGGGGCAGAGCAGCCTCGACGTGAAGAAGCAGCTCATCGCGCAGAAGTACGACCCGGTGAAGCTGGTGAAGCTGGGCGAGCGCTTCTTCACCTCGATGGGCATGGACCCGCTGCCGGCCACCTTCTGGGAGCGCAGCCAGTTCGTGAAGCCCCCGGGCCGTGACGTGGTCTGCCACGCCTCGGCGTGGGACGTGACCTACAGCAACGATCTGCGCATCAAGATGTGCATCAAGATCGACGAGGAGGATCTGATCACCGTCCACCACGAGCTCGGCCACGACTACTACTTCCAGAATTACTACACGAAGCCCGTGCTCTTTCAGCAGGGCGCCAACGACGGGTTCCACGAGGCGATCGGTGACGCGCTCACGCTGTCGATCACGCCCGAGTACCTCAAGTCGCTCAAGCTCATCGACGCGCTGCCTAAGGACGAGAAGGGCCTCATCAACGTGCAGATGAAGGACGCGCTCGAGAAGATCGCCTTCCTCCCGTTCGGCCGCATGATCGACCAGTGGCGTTGGGACGTGTTCACCGGAAAGGTGAAGCCTTCCGAGTACAACAAGCACTGGTGGGCGCTGCGCCTCAAGTACCAGGGCGTCGCTCCGGCCGGTGGTGCGCGCGGCGAAGACTTCTTCGACCCGGGCGCGAAGTACCACATCCCTGCGAACGTCCCGTACATGCGCTACTTCCTCGCGCGCATCCTCCAGTTCCAGTTCCACCGCGCCATGTGCCAGGCGGCGGGTCACAAGGGCCCGCTCCACACCTGCAGCGTGTACGGGAACAAGGAAGCGGGGGCGAAGCTCAAGGCGATGTTGGCGATGGGCGCGTCGAAGCCCTGGCCTGATGCGCTCGAGGCCCTCACTGGTCAGCGCCAGATGGATGCGACCGCAATTCTTGATTACTTTCAGCCGCTTCAGACCTGGCTCAAGGAGCAGAACAAGGGTCAAACGTGCGGGTGGCAGTGACGGTGGCAGCGAAGACCCACCCGAACCCACTATGACCGTCGTGGCGCGTCATCTTTCATTATTGAAAGGTGGCCTGTAGACAATGCGCGCACGCGTCCTTTAGAAATGTCCATCCCTCCCGCTTGTGGGAGGGCAACTGAAGGGCATTACGCATATGGCTACTGGTTCCGTGAAGTGGTTCAACGACGCGAAGGGCTTTGGGTTCATCACGCAGGACGGTGGGGGCGAAGACGTTTTCTGCCACCACACCGCGATCACCATGGACGGGTTCCGCACCCTCCAGGAGGGTCAGAAGGT
>JBKJSE010000193.1:0-7351 GCA_046595925.1 Archangium sp.
CCGACTCAGCGGTCTTGGTGTCCCACTTCCGCATCGCGAACACGATGCCGGCGGAGACACCCAGGACGGCCACGATGATCCCGAAATATCGCTTCATGAAGGCGGGCTTTTAGGCCGACGCCCGTCGCAAGTCACTTCTTCCCGAGTTGGGCCTTCACGGCCTGGAGCGGCGCGACCCCCAGCTCGGTCCCGCCCAGCTGCTCGGCGGCGATCAGCGCGGTCACGTCGTTGATGCGCTGCGAGTTCGCGGGGTGCGTGGAGAAGAACGTCATCACCGGGCCCGTGTCGCCGTACTTCGCCTTGAGCTTCTCGAAGAAGGTGGCCAGCCCGCGGGGATCGTAGCCGGCGCGCGAGGCGTAGCGGGCTCCGTACTGGTCGGCCTCCAGCTCCATGTCGCGGCCGTACGCCAGCTGCGCGCCCTTGCCGGCCAGCCCCGCTCCGAGCTTCGCGAGCTCATTGCTGTTCTTGCCCAACGCCATGTCGACGACCGCCTGCAACCCGTTGGCGGCCACCAACTGACGCGCGGTGTGGCGGGCGACGACATGGCCGATCTCATGGCCCATCACGCCGATCACCTCGGCCTCGTTGTCCGCCGCGAGCAGCAGGCCGGTGTAGACGTAGATGCGGCCACCCGGCGTGGCGAAGGCGTTGACCGTGTTGGGGTCGTCAATGACGTAGGTGCGCCACTCGACCGCGCGCTCCTTGTTGGCCTCGTTGGTGAGCTTCTTGGCGATCTGCTCCACGTAGAGCTCGACCGCCGGGTTCGTGAGGAACTGAATCTGCTGCTTCTTGAGCTCCTCGTGCACCTGGAAGCCCAGCTGGAACTCCTGCTCGTCGGAGATGAGGGTTCGGGCGACCGCCTTCTCGGTGTCGCGGCGCTGCGTGGCGGTGCAGGCGGCCAGGGAAAGAACGAGCAAGGTCAGGAACGAAGGTCGGAGCATCCGCCACGCATAACAAACCCAGCTACTTACGCGCCTTTCTGTTTTCGAGGCCCGCTGTGTCCATTGCGGTGAACGCCATTCGAGAGGGAGCGACCGATGAACGAGTCCCCGTTGTAAAACAGGCACCATGCGGCCCGCGCTCCAGGTCATCGACGGAGGCAAGACGACGGGCCGGGCATGGCTGCATTCGTTGTACGTGAAGTACGGCAGCGCGGTGCACGGCCGTTGCCGTTACCTCCTCAAGGATCTGAGCGCCGCGGAAGACGCCATGCAGGACGTCTTTGCCCGGGCGCTGGTGAACGAGAGCACCTTTCGCGAAGAGGCTTCTCCGCTCACGTGGTTGATGAAGATCGCGACGCACCACTGCTTGAACGTGATCCGCAGCAAGGGGGCCGGGTGGCATGAGGAGTACGCGCAGATGCAGGTGGTGCGGGGCGAGGCTCACGGGGGGGCGCCTGAGCTCGAAGCGAGGGACCTGGTGCGGAAGAGCCTGTCTCGATTCGATCTCGAGACGCAGCAGGCCGTCATTCACTACTGGGTCGACGATCTGACGTTGGAAGAAGTCGCCGCGACACTGGAGCGCTCGGTGCCGACCATTCGAAAACGGCTGCGCGCCTTCGCGGACGCCACCGGGCAGACCCTGGCAGGAGAGCTCTCATGATGACGCTGGCGATCAAACATCCAGGCGAACTCAAGCTGCGCCAGTTCCTCGCCCACGAGCGGGTCGATGCCAGCACCTCTGAGCACCTGGGCAACTGTGCGGAGTGCGCGGCGCGGTTGTCGAAGTTGACGGAAGAGCAACGCGCGTTCGAAGCGGTGGTGCCGTTCGATCGATTCGCGGCCGGCGTTGAACGAGCAGCCCGGCAGCAGAAGTCGCCGAAGGCGCGGTCGATGGCGGGTGTGCTGATCGCGATCGCGGCCTGTCTCATTGCGTTCTTCGCCGGCAGGCAGATTTTCCAGCACGATGGGGGCAGTCGCATCAAGGGCGGCGGCTCGGTCGACTTCGTGATCGCCGGGCCCGGTGGGCAGCGGGCTGCGGCTCAACTCGAGCCACTGGCGCTGGGTGAACGCGTGCGCATCGGGGTGAGCGGGCACCGGCACGTGTTGGCGTTGAGCATCGACGACGCGGGTGAAGTCTCGACGGTCTATTCGGAGACCTTGCCGGGCGATGGACAGACCTGGCTGCCCGAGTCGATCGAGTTCACCGGTCACGGCCGGGAGCACGTGGTGGTGCTGTTGTCTGATGAGCCGCTGAAGCTCGAGCCGATTTCCAATCAACTGCAGAACGCATGGAAGTCGGCGAGCGGCGACCTGACCAAACTCGGAGCCCTCGAAGTGAACGGAGTTCAGGTACACCGCACGTTCGTGAAACCGTGAGTGAGCACTTCAAATTTCGTGTCTCCCTCTCCCTTTGGGAGAGGGTCGGGGTGAGGGCGTTGGGGCTCCTCTGCGTCCTCTCCCTCCCGGCATTTGCACAAGAAGCCGGCCCCCTGCACCGCTTCGCCCTCTTCGTAGGCCAGAACGAAGGCGGAGAAGGCACCAAGGCCCTCCTCTACGCGAGAGACGACGCGAAGCGCCTGCACGACGTCTTCCTCCGGCTCGGCGGCGTGAAGCCCGAGGACGCGATGCTGCTCCTCGACGAGTCCGCCGACGACGTGACCACCGCACTCACCGAGCTCGAACGCCGCATCCGCGACGCGAAGGCCCGCGGCGAACGAACCACCCTGCTCTTCTATTACTCAGGCCACGCCAAAGACGGCTCACTGCGCCTGGGCACCACGAAGCTCCCCCTCGAGTCCGTCAAAGCGCGCCTCGCTTCAGGCCCTGCCGACATGCGAGTCGCCTTCCTCGACGCCTGCCGCTCGGGAGCGGTCACCCGCACCAAGGGTGTTCGCCGCGCACCCGCCTTCGAAGTGGAGACCGACGCGACCCGGCAGGCCAAGGGCCTGGTGATCCTCACCTCGTCGGCTTCCGACGAAGACTCGCAAGAGTCTGACCTCATCGGCGCCAGCTACTTCTCGTACCACCTCGCCACCGGCCTGCTCGGCAGCGCGGACGCCACGGGCGATGGCCGCGTGACGCTCTCGGAAGCGTACGCGTGGGCCTACGAGCGCACGGTCGCCAGCACGGCTGACAGCGCAGCCGGCCCGCAGCACCCGACCTTCAGCTTCGATCTCGCAGGCAATGGCGACCTCGTGCTGACCGACGTCGCGGAACGCCACGAAGGCCTCCGCATTCCGGTGAGCGCTCCGACGGGGCCGTACTTCATCATCGATCCGCGCGGCGTCGTGGTGGCCGAGGCCGTGAAGAATGAGACCGAGCGGCTGATCGCGCTCGCGCCTGGCCACTACGTCATCAAGCGCCGCCTCGCCGATCGCCTGCGCATCGGAGAGGTCGACATCGTGAGCGGGCAGCTCGCCACCATCGACGAGACGACGTTTCAGAACGCGAAGTTCTCGGATGATCCGGTCAAGGGCACCGGCGTCACGTCGATCTTCTCGCGGCACTGGAGCCTCTCTGCCTCGGGCCAGTACCAGGCGGTGTTCGACAGGCCGACCAACGCGGGTGGCTACTTCCCTTCAGCGCCGCTGATCAGCGCCGAGGCCACGCTGCACAACTTCTTCGGCCGCGGTTTCGCGCTGTCCGTCGACGGTGGCTATGGGTGGACGAGCAGCAGCGTGTCGGGGCCGCTGCTGGGCGACCTCGGCTACGACTACGCGCTCATCACCTTCGGCGCCTCGCTCTTCTACGAGTGGTTCCAGGACGGCCGGTGGGTTCCCTATGCCGGCGTGCACCTGAGCTTCAACATCATGTCGCGCGAGTTCACCGACACCGCGCTCGCGAAGCAGAGCTACTCGACGTTCACGCCGGGCATCGTGGGCGGCCTCAAGCTTCGCCTCACCAAGAACGTCTCGATCGTGGCGCGCGCTCGCGTGCACTACCTCCTCTACAACGTCGACGAAACACGCAGCCTGGGGAGCGCCGACTTCGGTGCGCTGCTCGACTACGAATTCAAGGACTGACCCATGCGCGCGATTCTCTTGAGTGTGGTGCTGCTGTCGGCCTGCGGTGGGAACTGGTCGAACGCCGATCTCGCGTTCGCCAACGCGCTGCCTCGGCGCGACGATCTGAGCTCGAAGCTTCCCGCGGGCGCGACCTCGCAGCCGCTGGAAGGCGTGTCGACGCGGCGTGATGGGTTGTCGGTGGGCGAGGCTTCAGTTGCGTGGGCTCAGACGCGCAAGGCCGCCACGGACTACAACAACGTGCTCTCGCTGGTGCTGGGCGTGGTCGATCAGGTGCGGGCTGCGCCGCCGACGACGCGCACCGCGCAGTCGCGCACGTGGGGCCCGTTCGCGGACTCGAACAACGCCGGCCGCGAGGTGCAGGTGGTGATCGAGCAGGTCGATGAGGTGAACTTCGAGTGGCGCATCGAGTCTCGCGCGGTGGGTGCGGCGTTCATTCGCGTCCTCACGGGGAACTTCGTGGCGACCGACACCGCTCGAAAGGGCCGCGGCGCCTTCACGGTGCACGTGAAGGACTTTCGAGACGTCGTGAAGGTCAGTGACGAGCTCAAGCAGCTCGATGAGGTCTCGGTCGGGTATGTGACCGACATGTTCCCCAGGCGGGCCGAGATGGTGTTCACCTTCAAGCCGGGGAGCACTTCGGGGTTCTCGTCGATTGGCTACACCGCTCGGCAGCAGGCCGATGGCTCGGGGGCGATGCGGTTTGTCTATTCGCTGACCGGGCCCGAGGTGGAAGAGGTCGAGATCAACTCAGCCTGGAAGCCGACGGGGGAAGGCAAGGCGATCGGCGTGGTGAAGCGCGGGTTGTACAGCGGCGCGACGATCACCGAGTGCTGGGGGAAGAGCTTTGCCGTGGTGCACTACACCGAGAGCTGGATTGGCGGGATGAGCTCTGGGCCCGCCAGCGATTGCACCGTCATTGAGGGGCTCTAGTAAGTCAGTGCGCTGTCCGTTCCTCCCGAGCAGGGGACCGGCTTCGCCGGCGATTTCGTCCGAAGGAACAGACCCACCGTTCGCATCGGCGGGGGGAACGGTGGGGGACCCGTTTCACCACAGGTTCACTTCTTCAGGGCGGCTTCGGTGGCTCTGAGCAGTGGGCCGGAGGACACGGGCTCGCCGCTCGCGTTCACCATCCACGCATCGGGCGTGACCGCGCCGAACTTCGACATGCGCTCGATCTCAGGCCCGATCTTCCCGGTCTTCTTCACCTGCTCCTCGATCTGAAACGCGATCAGGTGGCCGAGTGGATAATTGAAGAGGTACATCGGGTAGCTGATCATGTGCGAGTAGATGCCGAGCAACGGCGTGTCTTTCCCGCCCAGCACCGGCGCGTAGTACTTGTTCCAGATCTGCTTCGAGATCCCGACCGTCGCGTCGCGCAGCTGCGCCGGAGACGCCTTCGGGTGATCGTACATCCAGTGCCAGATGCCGATGTCCACCAGCGCCACGCCCGCGATCTCCCAGGTCATCCAGAAGTCGTTGAGCACGCGCAGCCGCTCTGATTCCGCGTCCGGCTTGCCCAGGCCCAGGAGCTCGAGATCCTTCGCCTGGAACACGAAGGCGATTGCTTCGGTGAACGCGGTGTTCGGCACGCCGGCGAGCAACGTGTGATCGATGTCGTAGAGCGAGAACACCTGCTCCACGTTGTGACCCAGCTCGTGGACCGCGATGTTGTAGCCCTTGTAGTTCATCCCATCCTTCTCCACGCGGGTGCGCAGATGAGGGAAGTCGCCGCGCCGCGCGGCCTGCAGCGCGTGACCTGCACCGCGTGACGGGTCGACCAGGATCCGTTCTGAGAGGTACTTCGCGCGATCAGCCGGGAAGCCGAGCCCCTGCAGAATGCGCGGGATGTCTTTCGCGAACGCCTGCGCGTTGGGGTACTTCGCGCGCACCTTCGCGTCGAGCTCGGTCTCGGCGATCGAACCGCGCGGCAGGAAACCGTTGAACCAGAGATCCGTCGGCTCGAGCTTGCGGCCCAGCTTCTTCTCGATCTCTCCGGCCACCCTGGGCACCAGCGGGCTTCCCAGCACCGACTCGAGCAGCTCCTTCACGCGCGCTTCGGGCATCTCGGCGCCCAGCGAGAACGCGCGATCGATCGCCGTCGGCGCGATGGGCGAGAAAGGGTCGGCCTTCTTCTGCGAGACCCAGTTCGCAAGCAGCTTCGCGTACCGGACGTCGGGCTCGGGTTTGGTCGAGGGCGGCAGCACCTTCTTGGGCGCTTCGCTCTCGATGGTCCCCACTTCGGCCGCGACCACGGTGTTGGTGAACGGGTTCCAGTCGACGGTGGGGTTGTCGATCACCGAAGCCGGAATGGTCTGCGTGACGATGCGCTCCATGATCTTGATGATCGTGCGCTGGCGGGCGAGGCCGTCTTTGTCGGCGTACTGGGCCTTGAGCTCATCGCGCAGGTTCCAGTGGCTGATGAGGCGCTTGCCCTTCGGGAAGAGCCGCTCGCCCTTCTCCGCCAGCACGTGGTGCATCCACACGTTGTATTCGGCGATGTAGAGGTCGGCGGCCGCCTGCGAACCGGTGATCTCCTGCTGCACCGCCGCGGGAACGCGCCGCGAGAACCGGCCTGACAGGCGGGCCGCTGCCCACTGCTGACGCGACCAGTCTTTCGCCGCCAGCCGCTGCTCGAGCGTGGTGAGCGGGAAGTTGAGCAGCACCACGAAGCCCAGCTTGTTGCTGAAGAGATCTTCGGTCAGGTGCGCCGAAGGATCGTACGCGGCGAAGAGCGGGTCGACCTTCAGCAGCGGGCCCAGGTCGAGCGCGGTGGGCTTCTGCAGCTCCCGGCCGATCTCCAACAGGTGGCCGTCGAGCTGCTCCATGTTGGCCTCGAAGCGCGCGAACGTCTCATCGAGCTCCTTCTGCTCGACGATGAAGTTCTCTTTCGCGAAGGCGGTCAGATCTCCGTCTTCCTTGCGCCAGAGCGTGGCCACCTGGCGAACACCCTTCTCCACCCGGGCGCGCTGCGGCTCACCGAATTGTTTCGTGAGGGCGTCTTCGATCGGTTTCGTGTTCATGGGAGCCGCGGCCAACACCAGCGTCATGAGGAGCATGGCGGCGGAAGCTGCGGGATGCGGAGGCCGAATTCAACGCGAATGACCCTTCGACTGCGCTCAGGGCGAACGGTCCGGACAGACGACGACCCGACGAGTTATCCCCCCCGTCGGGTCGCGTAGGTGCTGCTGACTTTTAAAACGACGCGATCAGACGGAGCGAACGTTCTGCGCCTGCAGACCCTTGGGTCCACGGGTCACGTCGAACTCGACCTTCTGACCCTCCTGGAGGGTGCGGAACCCGTCCATGGTGATCGCGGTGTGGTGGCAGAAAACGTCTTCGCCCCCACCGTCCTGCGTGATGAACCCAAAGCCCTTCGCGTCGTTG
>JBKJSE010000244.1:0-9716 GCA_046595925.1 Archangium sp.
GCCCCCCAGCACCTCGGGTCGCGACGGCGCCATCTCGCGCGCGCAGGGCGGCGTGGGCTTCTCGTATTGGTGGGGTCACGGTCGTTGGGTCGCCGGCGGCGCGACGAGCTCGAACAAAGGCGTGTGCACGGGCAGCTGCCCCAGCTGCTCGCACTCCGGCAGCTACGGCGCGGATTGCTCGGGCTACGTGGCGAAGGCCTGGCAGATCCCCTCGACGAACACCGACGTCTCGGTCGACTCGCACCCGTACGGCACCATTCACTTCATCGGCAGCAACTCACAGTGGAGCACGGTGAGCCGCGCCAACGCGGCGAAGGGTGACGCGTTCGTCTACAACACGAACGGTGCGGGCCACATCCTCCTGTACGAGTCGGGCGATGCGTGGGGTTCGTTGTGGGCGTACGAAGCGCGCGGTTGTTCGTACGGCATCGTGCACAACCTCCGCAGCGTGACCTCGGCGTTCAAGGTCATCCGCCGCACGGGGTACTGAGCCGCACCAACGCAACGACGCACAACACAAAAACCGCTCAACAACTGTCTCCCTCTCCCCCACGGGGGGGTCGGGGTGAAGGTTTAGGAGAAGACCCCGGTGCTCAATTCGAGCTCCGGGGTTTTTCGCGTCGTAGGGTGGGCGTCAGCCCTCTCCCCAACCCTCTCCCCCGCGAGGGAGAGGGAGCTCAGGAGCTCAGCTCTTCCGCTGGGCTTCCCAGATGAACCGCTGCATCGCGAGGCAGAAATCATCGAACGCGGTGTCGGAGCCGAAGGCAGCGCGAGGCACCATCATCCCCTCGTTCATCGCGAGCCCCGACGGCTCATCATTCATGAACACCGCCAGCGTCGCCGGCCCCATGCGCTCCATGCGCACGCGGCCCCAGCCGATCACCTGGGTGTCCTGATCGCGCGTCAGGTGCAGGCCCAGCGTCGACATCGACAGCTTGACCTTCTCCACCACCGACACCGCCGCCAGCTCACTCTGCCACTGCGTCGAGCCGACCTTGCCAGCCACGGCCTTCGCCGCCCGGCGCGCCTGAAACAGAAACCCGAACAACCACCCGCCGATCCACAACATCGGCAGCGCCCCGAAGAAGAAGCACACCGCCCCAGGCAGCGCGATGCCGGCCCGCTCGGTCGCCCACGCGATACCCAGCGCCCCCACCAGCACGAAGGCGGCCCGCGACCACTGTGCCTGCCTGCGCAACCCGGAGAGCCGGGCCTGGGCGCCCTGAAGCGAGGCCGGAACGGTGCCGGGCTTCAAACGGCGGTGCTCAAACTCGATCTCCAGCGTCGGCTGCTCCACAGGGCGGGGAGTTACCCCAACAGTCAGCGCACCGCGACCGCCTCGACTTCGCTCGGGACAGGCTCGTTGCGTCACCACAGGCCCTCTCCTACAAGGCGCCCATCATGGCGATGTCCGAAAAGTACGAGCCGAGTGTCATCGAGTCGAAGTGGCAGCAGACGTGGAACGAGCGCGGCACCTTCCGCCTCACCCGCGCGGGCGAGAAGCCCAAGAAGTACGTGCTCGAGATGCTCCCGTATCCCTCGGGCAACATGCACATGGGCCACGTGCGCAACTACCTGCTGGGTGACGTGTACGCGCGCTACTTCCGCATGAAGGGCTTCGACGTCGTGCACCCGATGGGCTGGGACGCGTTCGGTCTGCCGGCGGAGAACGCGGCGATCAAAGACGGCGTTCACCCCGCGGTGCGCACGGCCGAGAACATCATCAGCTTCAAGAAAGAGATGAACAGCCTCGGTTACTCCTACGACTGGGATCTCGAGCTCGATACCAGCCGCCCCGAGTACTACCGGTGGAATCAGTGGTTCTTCCTCAAGATGCTCGAGCGCGACCTGGTCTACCGCCGCTTCTCGAAGGTGAACTGGTGCACCGGCTGTCTGACGGTCATCGCCAACGAGCAGGTGAAGGACGGCACGTGCGAGCGCTGCGGCTCGAAGGTGCTCGACCGCGAGCAGCCCGAGTGGGCGTTCCGCATCACGAAGTTCTCGCAGGCGTTGCTGGACGGCCTGGACACGCTCGAGGAGTGGCCTGATCGCATCATCGCCGCCCAGCGCAACTGGATCGGTAAGAGCGAAGGCGTCGAGGCTGACTTCGGCATCGAAGGCAGCGCAGAGAAGATCCGCGTGTTCACCACCCGAGTCGACACCATCCACGGCTGTACCTACGTGGTGCTCGCGCCTGACCACCGCATCGTGCGCAGCATCACCACCGCCGATCAGAAGACCGACGTCGACGCGTTCGTGGCGAAGATGGCTGCGAAGTCGAAGACCGAACGCACCGAAGAGGGCGCTGAAAAAGAAGGCGTGTTCACCGGTGCCTACGCGCTCAACCCGTTCACCGGCGCGAAGGTCCCCGTGTGGATCGCGAACTTCGTGTTGTCCGACTACGGCACCGGCGCCGTGATGAGCGTGCCTGCGCACGACGCGCGCGACTTCGACTTCGCTCGCAAGTACGCGTTGCCGATTCGCGTGGTGATCACGCCCGCGAAGCTCGTTCCGCGCGAAGAAGCGACGGCGCCCGCCGCCTACACGGAAGACGGCGTGCTGGCTGACTCCGGCGAGCACACCGGCAAGACGTCTGCCGAGGCGCGCAAGGAAATGACGGCGTGGTTGGTGGCGCAGAAGAAGGGCGCTCCGATGACCACCTGGCGCCAGAAAGATTGGGGTTTCAGCCGCCAGCGCTACTGGGGCACGCCGATCCCGATCGTCTATTGCGAGCAGTGCGACCCTCAGAAGAAGGGCATTCCCGTGCCCTACGAGCAGCTCCCCGTGCGCCTGCCCGACATCGAAGTCGAGAAGGTGCTCACCGGCACCGGTGAACCGCCGCTCGCGAAGGTGCCTGCCTTCGTCAACACCACGTGCCCGAAGTGCAGCGGCCCTGCGCGGCGCGAGGCCGAGACGATGGACACCTTCGTCGACTCCACCTGGTACTACGCGCGCTACCTCTCGCCGCAGTTCGACACCGCGCCGTTCGATGCGGCGGTCGCCAAGAAGTACCTGCCGGTCGACATCTACGTGGGCGGCCCTGAGCACGCGACGATGCACCTGCTGTACTTCCGCTTCTGGACGCGGGTGATGAAAGAGCTGGGCCTCTGCCCGGTCGACGAGCCGGTCACGCGGCTGATCACCCAGGGCATCGTGAACGGTCACGACGGCCTCAAGATGAGCAAGCGCGCTGGCAACGGCGTGGCGCCTTCTGATCTGGTGAAAGAATTCGGCGCTGACACCGCGCGGGCCTACGTGCTGTTCGCGGGTCCTCCGGAGCGCGACTTCGACTGGAACCAGAAGAGCGTCGAAGGCTCGTTTCGTTTTCTCAAGCGCGTCTGGGCGCTGGCCACGATGCACGAGCCCCACGTGAAGGGCGCGAGGTGGGAAGGTCCGTTCGAGGGCCGGGCGCTCGACATTCGGAAGTCTGCGCACAAGGCGCTCAAGCGCATCACCGACGCGATCGAGCGGTTGTCCTTCAACACGGCCATCGCTGGCTCGATGGAATACGTCAACGAGCTCTACCTGGTGAAGGAAGTCACCACGCCGGCAGAGAAGGCCGCGATGAACGAGGCCATTCAGTTTCTGGCCACGATGCTGGTGCCGTTCGTGCCGCACTTCGCCAATGAGCTGGCGCAGGGCTACGGGAGCACCTTGCCGCTCGAGGAGCAGTCGTGGCCGGCCTACGACCCGAAGCTCGTCGTCGACGACGTGATCTCGTACGGCGTGCAGGTGATGGGCAAGTTGCGCGCAGAGATTCAGGCGCCGGCGACCGCGATGGAAGCGGAGGTGCGGGCGATCGCCGAAGCCGATCCGAAGGTGCAGGCCGCGCTCGCTGGGAAGTCCGTGAAGAAGTTCGTCTTCGTGCACAAGAAGATCGTCAGCTTCGTCGTCGGATGAGGGCTCCCTCTCCCCGAGGGGGAGCGGGTAGGGGAGAGGGCATACCCCCTCTCCTCCTCCTCATTCTTCTCTCCAGCTGCGGGTACCGGTTCACCGCGCCGAACGCCTCGCTGCCAGTGCGTTCAGCGCACGTACCCCTCTTCATCAACCGCACCGCCGAACCCGCGGCCGAGCTGACCTTCACCCAGGCCGCGCGTGATCAGCTCGAGCGAGCCGGTCGTCTCGGCGGACCCGACGCGGAAGGCGTGCTCGAAGGCACCATCCTCGCGGTGAGCAGCGGCCCGTTCCTCACCGCGCCAGGGCTGCCGCGGCAACCTGTCTTCCGCATGTCGACGACGATCTCGCTCACGTTGAAGAAAGCCGGAGTCGTGGTCGGCAGCACCACCGTCGCGATCTCCGAAGAATTCCCCTCGGGCGCCGACGTGCTCCTCACCGAATCAAACCGGGCCGCCGCACTGCGCCGCATCGCCGATGCAGCCGTGCGTGAAGGCTTCGAGCATCTTTCCAAATAGTCTCCCTCTCGACACTCCCGAGCAGGGGACCGGCTTCGCCGGCGATTTCGTCCGAAGGAACAGACCCACCGTTCGCATCGAGCGCAGTCGAGATACCACCTCTGCGCCGCGCGGCAGGTGACCCCTCGACTTCGCTCGGGGGGAACGGTGCTGCCCTATTTCACCAGCCTCCCTTCGGGAGAGAGGGGCTCAGGGAGGCACTGCCGCCGAGCTCGCGTCGAACCCGGTGCGAGAAGTGATCGCGCCGATGTCGACCGCTTCGAACTGCGTGCTGCTGACCGACTGCACTTCCGAGAACACCGAGTCCGACCAGTTCGCCGAGGGAATGCCCTGGACGTACATCGATGAGCCACCATCAGAGAGGTACATGCCGTACGTCTTGAGCGCCTGCAGGATCGCCTTGGACTGCGTGCTGTAGCTCGAAGGAATCACGTAGCTGGCCTTGAGCCGGAACAGCTGGCCCATCTGCGGATTGTTCGTGCTCGTCGCACCACCGGCGAAGTGCGTCGCAGGCCACACGTAGCTGCGGCGAATCGAGCCGGAAGGAATCGTGAAGCGCAGCGCGTGCCGAATGGCGCCGGCAGAGGCTTCATCGGGTCGCAGGAGCAGCGGCAGAATCGGGAAGCCCGCCGCGTCTGCCGAGGTCCAGCTCGCGGGCCTCAGCGCGTTCGAGTTCAGATCGAATGTCGCGGTGCCGAAGAAGTGCCACGGGCCGGTCGAGGTGTACGCGTGGTACGCCTCCCAGAGACGGCAACTGCTCGAGTCGAGCACGAGCATGTGGTGGTCACCGTACGGAGCGTTCACGCCGTCCATCACGAGGCCGCCTTCGACCAGCGGGTTCGGAGGGATGGGGAACTGCGGCATCGGCGCCGCCCCGGCCACACACGGCGAGGCGATCGTGTGCGCCGAGCCAATCGCACAGTCGGACTCTGCGCTCGGGTCCCAGTCGAGGTTGGGATCCCCTGCGAGGAACGCGAACGTCGACCATGTGAGCGTCGAGGCGTTCACCACGTTGTACGGAATGCCGTAGTAGTCGGCGGCGCTCTGCGTCTCCTGCTGGCCCAGGTCGAGGTGGATGTTGCGCACGCCGACCACGGACATGAACGCAGTCGAGGACGGGTGAACGGGCAGGGTGTCGATGGGCGTGTTGAAGACGTGGTTGGCCGGGAGAATCGAGCAACCTGCGATCGTGGGCAGCGTGGTCGATGATCCTCCACCCCCGCCCGTCGCAGTCCCGCCGCCCGCCGCAGTCCCGCCGCCCGCCGCAGTCCCGCCGCCCGTCGCAGTCCCGCCGCCACCCCCGATACCCGCATCAAGCCCGGGGACGCTCGGCACACCACACGACACCAGAACGACGCAACTCAACACCAGATGCTTGAGCATCCGCGAAGCCTCGCACGGACCACCCGTTCGAGAACGACGAAAGCCGACGGGGCCCATGGGCACCGTCGGCTCGTGTCACCACCTGAGACCCAAGCGAAATTACTTCGCGGCGGGCGCGGCGAACTTCTTCGACGACTCGTGCGCCAGGCGGCCGATGCGGCGGCTCGCGTTCTTCGAGTGCAGCACGCCCTTCGTCGCGGCCTTGTCGAGCGCGGCGCTGGCGGCGGAAACGGCGATCTTCGCCTTCGCAACATCACCACCGGCGATCGCGGCGCGCGCGGCCTTGATGGCGGTCTTGACGCTGCTCTTCACGGCGGAGTTACGCGCGTTACGCTTGATTGCCTGGCGGTTGCGCTTGACGGCGGACTTGGTGTTGGCCACGGAACGGCTCCTTGAATCGAAAAAACGGTGAGGAAGGCCGCGCCTTATCGGCCCCTCTCGGATGGGTCAAGTGGATCAGCCCTTCGACTTCGCGGCCTTCTCTTCCGCCTTGGCCTGATCCCACAGGCTGTTCATCTGATCGAGCGAGGCTTCCCCGAAGGGTACGCCCTGCTTCTCGAGCCCCTTTTCGACCACGTGAAAGCGGGTCGTGAAGCGTCGGTTCGCCGCCCTCATGGCGTCTTCCGGGGCGATGTTGAGGTGCCGGGCCAGGTTCGCCAGGGCGAAGAACACGTCACCCAGCTCATGCTCCATCGCCGCCTTGTCCTGGCTGGCCATCGCCTCGTCGAGCTCGCCCAGCTCTTCCTGCAGCTTCTCCTTCACCCCGCTCGCGTCGGGCCAGTCGAAGCCGATGCGCGAGGCCTTCTCGGTCAGCCGCTCGGCGCGCTGCAGCCCCGGGGCGTCCTTCGGCACGCCGTCGAGCACGCTGCCCACGTGACCGTTCTTCTTCTTGCGCTCTTCGGCCTTGAGCCGGGCCCAGTTCTCCAGCACCTGGGTCGAGGTGTTGGCCGCCCCGTCACCGAACACGTGGGGGTGACGGCGCTCGAGCTTGTCGGCGATGGCGTTGGCCACCTGGCTCAAGTCGAACTGCTTCTGCTCGGAAGCGAGCTGCGAGTGAAAGACGATCTGGAACAACAGGTCGCCCAGCTCCTCGGCCAGAGGGCTCCAGGGGCCGCCTTCGGAAACCCGGTCCATCTCCTCCAGCACCTCGTACGCCTCCTCGATGAGGTAGGGCCTGAGTGACTTCAGGTCCTGCTCCCGATCCCACGGGCAGCCGCCGGGCGCTCTGAGGCGCTGCATGATGGTGGCGAGCCGTTCGACCGCGTTGCCGATGTCACCCATGCGCGCCGTCTAACCCACCCCTCGTCGAAGTGCTCGCGACCGCTGCGCTCCAGGGGTAGGCTGCGCCCCGCCCCCCGATGAGAATTTTCGCGTGCTTCCTCGCCCTGGCGTGGCTGATTCCGACAGCGGCATTCGCCCAGGTCGATCTCGTCGATCCCGACGTGGCCCCGAAGAAGAAGGTCAAGGCGCGCCAGGAGCCTGTCGAAGACGGCCTGGGTGAACCCGACGCACCGGGCTCGACTGAGACGGTGCAAGACGATCCCACCGACGGCACGCTCGTCGCGCCGCCCACCAGCAAGAAGGCGCCGAAGAAGACCGCGAAGGAGCTGCTCAAGGAGCAGCAGGCCCAGCCGAAGCTCGAGCCGCCTTTGAAAAAAGAGCCGCCGCCGATGGTGGTCAAGACCATCTCGGACTCAGACCTGAACGCCGTCTGGCTCAAGTGGCGTCAGGCCAACGCTTCCCGAAACGCCCAGGCCGAGCAGGCCGCCCGCAAGGAACTGCTCGCCATGCGCAGCCTCATCGGCTCCAGCAACATGGAGCTGTGGGCCGTGGGCATGCTCCGCGCCGCTCAAGCGTGGGAAGCCGCAGGCGACAGCGGTGCCGCGGTGGAGATCGCGGTGAGCGCCGCCGAGCTCGCGCCCGAACTTCCCGCGACCTGGTTCCTGCTCACCCGCCTCTACTTCGCCTCGGACCCCAGCGGCATTCCCCGCTACGTGATGTCGCTGCAGAAGGGCATCGCCGCTTCGCTGAGCGACTCGCGCTACTTGCGGCCGCTCATCACCGACCTCGTCACCGTCGCGCTGCTCGCGTACCTGGCCACCCTCATCGTGGTGATGCTCGTGCTGCTCCTGCGCCGCGGCTACTACTTCCTCTACGACTTCCACTTCTTCTTCCCGCGCGCGGCCGCCCGGTGGCAGACCTCGGCGCTGGCGGTGCTGCTGCTCTCGTTGCCCATCGTCTTCCGCATGGGCGTGGCGCCGACGTTGCTCGCCTTCTTCGCGGCCATCACCATGTACCTCTCGGTGCGCGAGCGCGTGCTGGCGGCGGCGTTGATTGGCTCGCTGGGGCTGGTTCCTCTCATCGGTGGCCTCGTCGTCGAGCACACCGCCTTCGCTGAAACCGCCGCCGAAGATCTCTACCGCATCGAGCGCGGTGGCCCGAACATCGAGCCGCTGGTGCAGCGCTACGAGAAGCTCGCCGCCGAAGACAAGGTGGGTTTCTCCGAACGGTTCGTGCTGGGCCACTTCCACTTGAACCGCGGTCACCTCGAGCAGGCCGTAGGTCACCTCAAGCTCGCGCTGGCGTTGCGCCCCGAAGACGTGCCCGGCCGGCTCGCGTTGGCCAAGGCGTTCTTCCTTCAGGGAGATCTCGAGAACTCCCGCTCGATTCTCGAAGCGCTCAAGCTCGCCTCGCCCAGCGCCGTCTCGTTGCTCGACCTCAGCCGCGTGTACCAGCGCCGCGTGCAGGTCTACGGCGACTCGAACGCCGGTGAGATCGACAAGGCCAACTCGAACCTGATGGAGGCCCGCCAGCTCGATCCGTCGCTGCCTTCCATTTCTTCCGAAGATCTCTTTCAGAAAGAGATCATCGGCAACGATCGGCTCAAGACGTTGCCGCTCGCGTCGGCCGATCTGCTCGCGCTGGCGAAGAGTGAAGTGGCCGCGGCCCGGGTGCGCAGCCAGCTCTCGCAGATGCTGGTCGGTGACGTGCCCTCGGCCGTCGCCGTGTTCTACCCCGGGCTGGTCGCAGCCCTGTTGCTGGCCTTCGGCTTCCTGGGGAAGTCGCTCGAGGCCTCCAGGGTCTGCAATCGCTGTGGTCGCCCGGTCAGCCGCCGCGCAGACCCCGACGTCTCGGCTGGCAGCCCGATGTGCACGCAGTGCGTGAACGTCTTCGCCAAGAAGAACGTGGTCGCGCCTTCGGTGAAGGTGCGCAAGCAGCTCGAGGTCGCGCGCTACGAGAGCCAGATGGAGCGCGCCTCGACCCTCCTGGGGGTCCTCTGGTCGGGCATGGGCCACGTGTTCTCGGGCGCTCCGGTGCGCGGCGCGATTTACGGCTACCTCTTCGTGCTGGCCATCACCGGCGTCGTGCTGCGTGCCGGCGTGGTGAGGCCTCCGTTCGAAGGCATTCCCATGGGCGTGCGCCTGGTGCCGTTGGTGCTGCTCTTCCTCATCGTCTACCCCGTGTCGCTGGTGCGCCTGCGACGGAGCCGGAGCTGACATGGCGCTCAAGGGCACACTCAAGGACTTCGGGATCGCCGACATCCTCCAGCTGATTGGTCAGCAGCAGAAGACCGGCGCGCTGGTGCTCACCCAGAAGCAGGACACCGTCGCCGTCACCTTCAAAGACGGCAACATTCTTCGCGCCGAGACCACCAGCCGCAATCGCAAGGATCTCATCGGCTCGATGCTGGTCGCCGCCTCGCTGGTCACCGAGCAGCAGCTCGAGTTCGCGCTCGAGACGCAGAAGCGCACGCTGCAGCGGCTGGGTGACGTGCTGGTCAGCCAGGGCGTGCTCACCGACCACAAGTTCAAGTCGATGGTGCAGCTGCAGACCAGCGAGACGCTCTTCAAGCTCTTCGCGTGGAAGGCCGGCACCTACGAGTTCGAGCAGAAAGACGTCGAGACCGAAAACACGCTGACC
>JBKJSE010000410.1:0-3349 GCA_046595925.1 Archangium sp.
CGTCGTCTTCGCAAGCCCGTCCGGGAAGTAGCCGTACGTCGTGGTGCCCTCCGCCGTCACCGCCGTCTTCAGTCGGTCCTGCCCATCGAAGGTGTACGTCGTGCCGACGTTCTGGAAATCCGTCACCTGCGTGCGGTTGCCCTTCGCGTCGTACCCGTAGGCCGTCACCTTCGTGTCGTACCGCGTCTCCTTCTCGAGCCGGTCAAGCACGTCGTACTCACGCGTCGTCGTCTCCTGCACCACGCCCGTCGCCGTCAGCTTGCTCTGCGTCACGCCTTCGACGTTTCCATTCGCGTCGTAGACCCACGACTCGGAGTCCACCGATGGCAGCACCCAGGTGCCCTCCGTCGTCACCGCTGTCTTCAGCCGGTCCTGCGTGTCGAATGTGTACGCCGTGCCGACGTTCTGGAAATCCGTCACCTGCGTGCGGTTGCCCTTCGCGTCGTACCCGTAGGCCGTCACCTTCATGTCGTACCGCGTCTCCTTCTCGAGTGCCCGCACCGCTCGATCGTGAACACCTGGATCGCTCGAACGTGAACACAGGGATCGGGCCATCGTGAACACGAAGATCGCCCATCGTGAACACGGTGGGCGGTAAGCCCGCCGGCAACCGCGGGGCAGAGAGCAGCAGCGCTGGACAACCCGAAGGCCGCACCCCCGGCGAACCCGGAGGATCAGTGGCCGGAGAGAGAGGCTGTCGATGCATTGTGTGAAGGAAGTGCTGCGTCAGAAGTGGTCCTGAAGAAGAGCCATCGCGAGGTGGGCAGGGCTTTGGAGAACAGCTCGGGCTTCGTTTCGTCGGCGATCACCCGTGCCGCCGCAAAGGGCCTGACGACATGGGCCGAGGTGGAAGCGCTCGCCGAGGCGGTGATCGAAGAGCGGCTCTATGGGCCGAAGGTGAAGGCTGGTGCCGCCAGGCCGCTTCCAGATCCTGCCCACATTCACGCGGAGTGAAAGCGACCGGGCGTGACGCTTGAACTGCTGCACCTCGAATACCTCGAAGGGAATCCGAGCGGGTATCGCTATACGGCGTTCTGCGACCACTACCGAGGCTGGTTGGGCAAGCACCGGCTCTCGATGAGACAGGTGCACCTCGGCGGCGAGAAAATGTTCGTCGACTACTCGGGGAAGAGACCGCACTTCATCGACCAGAAGACTGGCGAGATCCCGTAGTACCACTCAGCTTTCGGAAACTGCCTCACGACCTCGGCCATTGCGGACTCGACCGCCGCCAGGCCCACTGAAGCCGGAACCGTGAACACGAGCTGCGGCTCTGATCGGCCATCGAGGCGCCCGCTCAACGGCGCCAGCCGTTCGCGCACGACCGGTTCGATCTGCGCCCCTTCGCCCTTGGTGTAGATCTGGATGCAGAGGTTGCCGCCCCGCTCAACAACGGTTGCTCGGCGATCCTCGGACACATCGATCACGTCACCAGCGGCCGCGCCAAGCACCCGCCCGGGCGACTGCATCAACTTAAATCGCCCTGTCCCCAGGCGCTCAACGACGACCTCCTCGTAGACCGGGGAGCCGTCGGTGCGCGCTCCGGCGAAGAGCTGTGTCACTTCTTTCATAGCTGGTTCCTGGCTACCGCCCGTAGGGCGCCCCACAACTGCCTCGTTCAGCGCAGGACACTCCTGGTGTGGGTCCCCCTCACCCCGAGCGAGACCAGCGCGCCGTGCTCCGCATCATCGACACTTCTGCTCGCGCCGGGAAATCCTGAGCGATGGCCTCAGATCTTCAAGCCTTGGTCCGATCCTCGGCAAGAACAGCTGCGTCCACGAGGCTGGCCGCGAACTCCACAGCCCCCCTGAGTTCCATGAAGGATGCGACCAAAAGCCGTCCCGCACCCGAGTAGTCGCGCCAGACATCCCAGAGTTCGTCCGGAGCCCTCTTGACGAAGATGGGCGCCTCCAAGACGAGCACGTTTGGATAACCTTCAGCGTCTCCGGCGGAAGAGCGTGCCGAACCGAGCGTCAGGGTCATCTTCCCGCTGTCGCAGAAGTGAGGGATGTGTCGATCCCTCAAGTAGGTGATCGCCTCATCAAGTCCCATTCCCCGTACTTCCCTTCGGTCCCTTCGGGACCACGACGCCGTTGTCTCCGTTGCCCCACCACTCATCAAACGCCCTCGTGGAAATGGGACCGACATCGGCAGGTCCTGGAGCGGGAGCTTTCACGCCAGCGGGATCCGACACTGTGAACGTCTTGCCGGTCTGTCCTTCTACGATCCCGTAGTGACCCACCGCGCTCTTCGTGGTGAATGGCTTGTCGCTTCCAAGCGCAATCCATGGGCGCCCACCACTCGACAGCTCGGTGCCTGGCTCCACCACTCCTCCCACCCAATCATGTTGGCCTCCAAGCTCGTTGAGTCCGTCAGCGATCTGGCCTGGCGAGAGCGGGTCGTCACCAAGAACGCCCGCGGCTTCTCGGAACTGTTTTTGCGACACGATCACGCCCTCTCGTCGCAGAATTTCCACACCGCAAGCGGGCCCACAATTATTGGGGGTGTCTTGACCAGCCATTTCCGGATGGGGTGCGCGCTTCTGAAGTGGGATCCTCGCCGCTCCGCCCGTTGACCCACCCAAGTCCTCGACAACGACGCTTGCGGAATTTGGTGCACGGCCGGAAACGGGGCGAGCGCCGGCCGAGGCGAAGCCTCGAGCCATTCCGTAACCGGCGGTCACATCAACGGCGAACTCAAGCGACTTCTCCACCAACTGCCCGCCGGTCTTGAGCGAGTAGCCACCTTCGCTCTTCGCCTTCGTGTCGATCTCCAACATCTCTTTTCCATGCGTGATCCCCGCGTAGACGGGATTTAGCATGTTCGCGGTGTTGTAAGAGGCGAGGGACTGGCGATCCGAAAGCGTCCCAGGCTTCGCCAGTGCGACCGCGGTCAAGGAGGCCGACATATTGAGCATCCCGACGAGCGGTTCTGCAAAGTCGCCAACTGCGGCCCCCACAACCGAGTCACCATTCTTGGCCTTCGACGCCAAGACCTGAGCGCTGTTGATTGCGCGGTAGGTTGTACCCAGTCGCTGCTGGAACGCATCCGAGTAAGTGCTGCCGGCAAAGCAGCTCGCGTCGGCGCTGCCGGGCACCAACCAGCAATGGCCAGTCGGGTCGTTGTAGCGGAGCGGATTGACCCGGGCGTAGATGAAGCGATGCAGGCTGGGAGCGGAGGTGAGGTTGCCCTCGAAGCTATCTCTGGAGAGGAAACGCCCGTACTCGGCGTCGTAGTAGCGAGCGCGCGCATACACGAGGCCCGTCTCGACGTCGTACTGATGCCCCGTGTAGCCCAGCTTCGTGTCTGTACTTCCGGGCGCCGTCCCATTCCGGTACTGGCCCCACGC
>JBKJSE010000057.1:0-6977 GCA_046595925.1 Archangium sp.
CTTGAAGTGTCAAAAAGCCGAGTGCTTTCCCGTAGTTAGAGGTGAAGATGTTTAAGCCAGGCGACAAGGCGGTCTATCCGGGGCACGGCGTGGGCGAGGTAGTGGGCATCGAGCACACGGAAGTGGCCGGCCAGCGCCAGTCCTTCTACGTGCTCAAGATGCTCGAGAAGAACGGCGGGCGGTTCCTCATCCCCATCAACAAGATCGGCCAGGTCGGGCTGCGCGAGATCATCTCTGAGGACGACGTGCGTCAGGTGTACGCAATCCTCAAAGAGAAGGACATCTCGGTCGACTCCACCACGTGGAACCGGCGCTACCGGGAATACATGGAGAAGATCAAGACGGGCTCGGTGTTCGAAATCGCCGAAGTGCTCCGCGATCTCTACCTGCTCAAGGGCGACAAAGACCTCTCGTTCGGCGAGCGCAAGATGCTCGACACGGCGCGTTCGCTGCTCATCAAGGAGCTCGCCTTCGCGAAGGGCGTGACCGAGCAGGACATCGAGAACGACCTGAAGAAGATCTTCAACATCCCGGAGAACCCTCCCAAGATGTCGGAGATCACCGAGAAGCCGGACAAGAAGAAGAAGGTCGTCGTCGAAGAGCCCAAGAAGCTCATCGAGTGAGCTGAAGTCTCTTCAAGGCTTCAACGACCCCGGTTGCGCGGAAGGCGCGGCCGGGGTTTTCCATGTGAGCGCCATGCCCAACGAACTCAGCGACGACCGAGACAAGCTCATCGCCCAGATGGAACGTGATCTTACGCGCCCGCGGGTCGGCCTGCTGCCGCCGGTGGCCGCGTTGGCCTTCGTGGCCGCCCTCACGCTCGCCTGGTGGATGAAGGAAGACGCGGCGTACTTCTTCTCGTCGCGGACACCCATCGAGCTCGGCGCTGAAGGCGACTACCACCTCGATCGCGCGCTCTCCAATCGCTACGCGCAGGTGCACGGCATTCCCACGGCGCGGGGTTGGTACGTGCAGGAGAAAGACGGCAGCTTCGTGGTGCTCGGCCTGAACGACACCAACCTGCTGGTGAAGCGAGTCAGCTTCGAAGACGAGAACCGCCGGCTGCCCGACGGCAAGCGACCGCAGCCCAGGCAGAACCCGTTCTTCGCGCGCGGTCGCCTGCTCTCACGCGACGACGCGGAGAAGTATCAGGACGTCTTCCGGGAACACGAGGCGTGGAGTGGGGCGAGCGCGAAGTGGTTGTTGATGGCCGAAGAGCCGCCCGGGAAAGACTTCGGGGCGATCTCGATGTTCGCCTTCGTGTTGCTCTTCGCCGCAGTGAACGCCTGGCTGTTCGTCCGAGGTCTGACCGTCAGACGCTGAACTCAGGTGATCGAAATAGGAAGCGCACACCGTTCCTCCCGAGCGGAGTCGAGGGAGTACCTCTGCTTCGCGCTGGAAGTGACCCCTCGACTGCGCTCGGGGGGACCGGTGGGTGGACCTGCTTTCGCCAGTCTCCAAGGGGAGACCCTGCTCAGTCCCCGAAGGCGTCGTCGATCGAAGTCGCAGCCTTCTTCTTCGGAGCCGCCTTCGCAGGCGCCTCATCGAACGCGTCATCGGCCGACTTCGCCGCCGCAGGCGTCAACTTCGCGATCTGCTGCTTCGCGCGCTGGTTGTTCGGATCATGCTTGAGCGCACCCTGGAACGCCTGCCGCGCCTTCTCCGGGTCGCCGTTCGAGACGAACTGCAACCCGACCAGCACGTACAGGTTGGAGAGCTGCCGGCGAATCTCAGCGCCGTACTTGCCCCAGCCGCTCGACAACCCTTCATCGAGCTGCAGCGCCTTCTGGAAGTTCGCGATCGCCGACGAGCCGTTGTTCGACATCATCGCGTCGTTCGCAGCGTCATACGCCGCGATGAACCGGGACAACTTATCGCTCAGCTCTTTGTCGCCAGCCTTCTTCGCCGCGTCGAGTGAAGCCTCTGCGTTGCCCTTTTCGTACGCCGCGAGGATCTGACCGCGCTTGTTGCCGCCCTTCGCCGCGGGAGCCTCTTCTTCGTCATCTTCTTCGGCCGCCGCAGCCGCCTTCGCAGTGGGCGCCTTCTTCGGGCTGACCGCCGCGACACGGGGCGCCGCGCTGACCACCGGCGCCTTCGCGACGCTCGGAGCCCTCGGCTGCTCCTTGACCGTCACGGTGTCGTCTGACTCGACGACGTCTTCTTCCTGGGCCTTCTGGGGAATGGCCGCGACCTTCGTCGGCTGCTCCGCCATCTTCCGCTTGATGGCGTCGTCGATGAGCTTCGACTTGTCGCTCTTCTCACCGCCGCCGACCGCCGCCGTCGTGGTGTTCGCCGCGGGCGTCTTGTCACCCGACATCGTCTTGACGAGCGCGAACGCGAGCACCGCCGCGAGGCTGAAGCCCACCGCACCAGCGAAGACCGCGATCTTGAGCGCCGTGCTGCTGGGCGCCGCCGGAGCGGCCTCAGGGCGAGCGACCACGGCCGTGCTGATCCGTGACTTGCTGGCCTTCTCTTTTTCCACCGCCGCCGGGCGCTTCTCTTCTTTGACCTTCTCGGGAACCGGAGCAGGCGCCGGCTGGCCGGGCAGACGTTCACCCTTGGCCAGCGGGCCGCGCAGGCGGAGCAGGGCGTTGCCCATGGCGATCGAATCGCCGGGCTTCACCTCGACCTCATTGCCGATGCGCTGCTTGTTGACGAAGGTTCCGTTCTGCGAACCCAGGTCCTTCACGAAGAACTGCTCACCCACGCGTTTGATCTGCGTGTGGCGGCGGGAAATCGACGGGTGCTGCAACCGCAGATCGCTGACCGACGCGCGACCGACGACCACAGTGCCCTGCTTCACCTCGAGGAGCTGGCCCGCACCAGGACCCCGCTCCACGTAGAGGAACGCCGGCTTCAACTCTGAACCCTGGACACCGTACTCAGCCTGCATTTCCTGGTCTGCCTCGGTATCGAAGATCGACGTGGGGATGTGCTCTTCAACCTTCTTTACGACCCGCCGGCCACCCGCACTATTGCTAGGCAACTGAGTGACGCGTTGCGGTCTGGGATCGTCGGCCTGCAACACCTGCTCGTCCGTGATGGGCTCCTTATAGGAGGGACGCTTGGGGGTGGGGGGCATGGACGGGCTCCTTTATGCGGCTGCTGTAAGTGTCGAAGTATCGCACATCTGACACCAATGGTTGCCTGTGGGTAAAGTGCCGCCCCCAATGGGTGCCCCTGAGATTCGCGTCTTCAACACGTTGCAGCAGGCCAAGGTTCCGCTCCAGCCCCTAACCCCGGGAAAACTGGGGATCTACGTCTGCGGCCCGACCGTCTACAGCTTCGTTCACATCGGCAACGCGCGCACGTTCACGTCGTTCGACACGGTGGTGCGCTACCTGCGCTACCGCGGCTTCGAGGTTCGCTACGTGCGCAACTACACGGACGTCGACGACAAGATCATCAAGGCGGCCGCGGCCACGGGCGAAGATGCGCTCGCGTTGGCGGCGCGTTTCGTTCGCGAGTTCGAGGTCGATGCGGCGCAGCTGAGGCTGTTGCCTCCGGATGTTTCGCCGAAGGTCTCTGAGACCATTCCGGAGATCGTCGCGATCATCGAGAAGCTGGTCGCGCGCGGCGCTGCGTACCAGTCGGGTGGCGACGTCTACTTCGAGGTTCGCAAATACCCCGAGTACTTGAAGCTCTCGAAGCGCAACCTCGACGATCTGATCGCGGGCGCGGGTGAACGCGAGCTGGTCGGTGAAGCGAAGCGTGATCCGCTCGACTTCGCGTTGTGGAAGGCGGCCAAGCCCGGTGAGCCCTCGTGGCCTTCGCCGTGGGGCGCGGGGCGGCCTGGCTGGCACATCGAGTGCTCGGCGATGAGCGCGAAGTATCTGGGCGAGACGTTCGATCTCCACGGCGGCGGGCTCGATCTGATCTTCCCGCACCACGAAAACGAGATCGCCCAGTCGGAAGCGGCGAGCGGAAAGACGCTCTGCAATTCGTGGATGCACGGCGGCTTCCTCGATCTCGAAGGCGCGAAGATGAGCAAGTCGCTGGGCAACGTGGTGCGCCTGCGTGACGCGCTCGAGAAGGTCGATGCAGACGCGCTGCGCTACTTCTTCCTCTCGACGCACTACCGGCAGCAGCTCGCCTTCAGCGACAAGTCGCTCGCCGATGCCGAGACGCGCATGGAGTACTTCTACGAGACCCTCAAGAAGGTCGACGAGCGCGTGCTCGGTAAGGACTTCGGCACCGGCCCGCTGCACGGAGACCCGCAGCGGTTCCTGGCCGAGTTCGATGAGCAGATGAGCGACGACTTCAACTTCCCCGGCGGGCTGGGGGCGTTGTCGGCGTTGTTCACCGAGTTCAACCTGCTCACCGACCCGAAGTCGCCGGTGAAGGACAAGCAGCTGGCGGGACGAACGCTGGTCGCGCTGCGTGAAGTCGCGCGGAAGATCGCAGGGGCGCTCGGGCTCTTCGAGCTCGACCCGGCCGCGTGGTTGACGGCCCGGCGCGATCGCCAGGTCATCGCGCGGGGCATCGACGCTGCGAAGGTGCAGGAAATGGTCGCCGCCCGCGACGCCGCCCGCGCTGCCAAGAACTACGCAGAGTCAGATCGCATTCGCGCCGAAGCGAAGGGCCTGGGCGTGGAGATGATGGACTCGCCCGCCGGCACCACCTGGAAGATCGCGGCGGTGTGATGCTGGCGTTCGCGCTCATAACGCTCGCTGCGACGCCCTCGGTGAAGCCGATCGACGGAGCCGAACTCCGTGGTCACATCAGCTTTCTCGCCTCTGATCTGCTCGAGGGGCGAGGGCCGGCGACCGTGGGTGATCGGCTCGCGCAGCAGTACATCGCGTCGCAGTTCGAGGCGATGGGCCTGGAGCCGGGCGCTTTGGATGGCGGCTGGATTCAGCAGGTCGAGTTGGTCGGCGTGAACGGGCACCCTGACAAGCTGAAGGTGCAGGGCCGATCAGCTGCGCTCGAGCTCACGCACTACGACGACTTCATCGTGGTCTCCGGTCACCAGGACAAGACCTCGGTCGTCGAGTCGGCCGAGCTGGTGTTCGTCGGCTTCGGCATCACCGCGCCCGAGTACAAGTGGGACGATCTCAAGGGCGTCGACCTCAAGGGCAAGGTGTTGGTCGTGATGAACAGCGACCCCGAGGACGATCCTTCGATCTTCGCGGGGCGCGCGCGGCTCTATTACGGGCGCTGGGCGTACAAGTTCGAGCAGGCGCGCAAGCTCGGCGCAGTGGGGTGCCTCATCATTCACACCACGCCGTCAGCGGGTTATCCGTGGCAGGTGGTGCAGACCTCGTGGACCGGGGAGCAGTTCGATCTCCCCAGCAGCGGAGGTCCCCAACTGCAGCTCAAGGGGTGGATCACGGAAGCGGTGACGAGGAAGCTCTTCGCGCTCGCCGGCAAGGACCTCGATCAACTTCGCACGCTGGCCACGACGCGGCGATTTTCGCCCATGAAATTGGGCGTGACGCTCTCGACGCGCTTCAACAACACCGTCGCGCGCAAGGTGAGCGGCAACGTGCTCGGCCTGCTGCGTGGCTCCGACCCGCAGCTCAAGAATGAAGTGGTGGTCTACACGGCGCACCACGATCACCTCGGCAAGAAGGAGGGCGGGGCGCCGGGTGAAGACGTCATCTACAACGGCGCCGTCGACAACGCGTCGGGCGTGGCCGCGATGCTGGCGATCGCGCGATCGTTCAGCGCGCAGGGCAAGGCCGTCAAACGCAGCGTGTTGTTCGCCGCCGTCGCCGCGGAAGAGCAGGGCCTGCTCGGCTCGCAGTTCCTCGTCGAGCACCCCCCGTTTCCACCCAGTCGCATGGCGGCCAACCTGAACCTCGACGGGCTCAACATCTGGGGGCGCACGCGCGACATCAGCGTGATCGGCCTGGGCAAGTCATCGCTCGACGCACTGATCGTCGACCTGGCCAAGCAGCAGGGCCGCACGGTGAAGCCTGACGCGCTGGCTGATCGCGGGTTCTTCTATCGTTCGGATCAATTCAACTTCGCGAAGGTGGGCGTGCCTTCGGCGTACTTCTCGAGCGGTCAGGACTTCATCGGTCGCCCGGAGAGCTGGGGCCGAGAGCAGCGGGAGAAGTGGGAGTCGACCCACTACCACCAGCCGTCCGATGAGCTGCGCGACAGCTGGGACTTCTCGGGCGCGCTGGAAGACGTGCGGCTCTTTCACGATCTCGGGCTCGCGGTGGCCAACAGCGCCCGCATGCCCACGTGGACGAAGGGCGATGAGTTCGAAGCCGCGCGCATGAAGTAGTGCAGATCATTCTCTGCGTGCACCCCATTTGCAGGCTCGGTACTCAGTGCGAATGAAGGTGGTGTTGGCGCGGCCTCACGATTTCCTCGTGGCTCAGATGAAAACCTGGTTGCTCTCGCTGGGGGTGGAGCCCGTGCGGCTCGGCTCGCTGGCAGAGCTCGAAGCGCTCCTTCCGAACGAGGTCGCAGGAGTCGTCGTGAGCACCGCGGTCACCTCGTCGGTCGCCGCCACCGTGGGAGAAGCGCTGGCTGCGGTGGCGAGGCGCCTGCCCGTGGCGCGTCTGGCGATCGCCGGGATGGCCACGGTCGCGTCGGCGCGTGCCGGCCTCGCCGCCGAGTTGAAGGTCCACCACCTCACGCTGAAGGGGCTCGACGAGGCGGCCGAGTGGGGCGAACCCAACGTCGCCCTCTACATTCAGGACACGGACTTCAAGCCAGAGCGGTTGGCGACGCTCTCGCAGGTGGGGCGCGTGCACTTCCGGCTTCGGTGACGACTTCTTCGAGGGCGAGAAGCTTCACGACGGCATCAAGACGGTGTCGATGACATGGATGACGCCGTTGCTGGCGTCGATGTCCGTCTTCGTCACGTTCGAGTTGTTGAACTTCACCTGGCCGCCCTGCAGGTGCAGGGTGAGGTCTTCTCCCTCGACGGTCTTCACCTTGGCGCCGTCCTTCATCTTGGTGACGTCAGCGGCCATCACCTTGCCGGCCAGCACATGGTAGGTGAGCACCTTCTTGAGCTT
>JBKJSE010000262.1:0-3256 GCA_046595925.1 Archangium sp.
TACTCCCTCGACTCCGCTCGGGAGGACCGGTGTGTTCCTTCGGTCGAAATCGCCAGCGAAGCTGGTTCCTTGCTCGGGGGGAACGGTGCTGTTCCTGAGGAGAGCAGTCGAGGGATTGCCTGAAGCTTCGCGCTCTTGCAGGGTTGATCGAAACCGGTCCTCCCTGCTTCGCGCGGCAAGTGCCCCCTCGACTGGGCTCGGGGAGACCGGTGGGGTTCTCAATTCCTATGAACAAGTCAGCGCAGCGTCATCAGCACCATCAACCCGCGCCCCGGACCGTTGATTGATGAGCCATGCGCTCGCCACGGCGCATCGAGGACGTTCTCCATGACCAGCGTGAGCACGACGGGCGAAACCCTCACCGAGGCCCGCAGATCCACCACCGCGTAACCCGGCGTGCCACCGAGCGGAATGCGCGCGTCCGAAAGATCCGCCACCGCCAGCCGCGCCTGCGGCCCCGCCCACCGAAAGGCCCCCGCCAGCACCACGCCCGCCTCGTGACGCCAGGTCAGCTCCACCGTGCCGTTCACCGGCGGAATGCGGCTGAGCGGCACGCGCGTCGGTCCTTCTCCGAACGTGTACGCCGCGGTGGCGCGCGCGCCGAACCCCGCGGGCAACCGCAGCCGCGCCGAGCCCTCGAGCCCGCGAACGTGCGAGAGCCCCTGCACGTTCTGCAACTGGTAGCGAAACCACGCCGACGCGCACTGCGGCGTCGAAGGCGGGCACTGCGTCACCTCGCGCGGCTGTTTGATGACCGCGTCTTCCAGCCACGTCTGAAACGCCCACGCATCAAGCGACAACCACTCGAGCCTGAAGCGCGCGCCGAGCTCAGCGGTCGTCGCGCGCTCGGGGTTGAGGGCCGGGTTCTCGAACTGAAAGCCCGGGCCGGTCTGCTGACGCGAGGAGAGATCGTCGAGGTTCGGCGCGCGGAAGGAACGGTCGAGGTTGGCGAAGAGCGTGAGCGGCCCCAGCGGGCGCCACTCCACGCCGAGGTGCGCGGCGAGCGGCACCCACGCGCCTCGAACTCCGGTCGTGCCTGAAGGCGCATCAGACGGAGCGTTCAACGCGGCGACGCCTGACCGCCCACCGACTCGCAGCGTGACGGCGTGCCCCACGGCCAACGCGCCATCGACGAAGGCGCCCCCGGTGAGCGAGGTGCTCCCCGTGAGGTACTGCCCGCGCGAGAGCTCGCGAACCACCGCGATGTCGGTGAACGCGACGAAGCTGCGCGACTGCACCAGGTCGAAGTACGCGTCGGCGCCGAAGGTGAGCTCGAGCGTGAGGCCTGGGTGCGGCGTGAAGCGCCGCGAGTTCAGCACGAGCGACGCGCCGAGCGTGTCCACCGTGTCACGGCCGGTGTTGAGCACGAAGGACGCGGGCCGCGCGCCTTCACGCGCTTCGCTCTGGCGCTGCCAGGACAGCGTGACCCGCGCGCTCTCGACGTCGGTGAAGCGGCCTTTCCAGGCGGCGTACGTCAACGTGCGGAACTGCTCGGTGTACGTGAGGCACTCGTCGCTGCGCGCGAAGGCGGGCGGACATTGATCCGTGCGCGGCGCGTCGAACTGGCGGTAGGCGTTGCTCGCCAGCGTGAACTCGTCAGTCGCAGAGGGACGCCAGGTGACCCGGCCATCGGCGGTGAATTCGTTGAAGCCGGTGCCCAGCTGCGTGCGGTGGTCGGGCGCGAAGCGTGGCACGTCGGCCGGGGCTCCGGGCAACGGACCCGCGCTCTCCAGCAAGCCCACGTGGCGCAAGCCGAGGCCTCCGACGAACCCGACCGGGCCGATGGACCCCAGGAGGCCGAAACGCCCGCCGGCTTCTTGATCAGCCGACGTCGCCTTGAGCATGAGCGTGGGCGTGAAGTGCGCCTTGCCGTCTGCGACGGGCGCTTCGATGGGTGAAGCAGCGATGACGCCGCCGAGCGCGTCGCTGCCGTACCGCGTCGAGCTGCCACCGCGCAGCACCTCGAGCGAGTCGATGCTCGCCGCGTCGAGCGTGAAGAAATACTGGTTGGGGCCCTGGCGCCAGGTGCTGGTGTTCAACCGGATGCCGTCGAACATCAGGACGGTTTGTTGACCGGTCAGACCGCGGATGAAGACCGACGCCTGACCGTGCGCCGTCTGTTGAATGAACACGCCCGGTTCGTAGCGGAGCGCGTCAGGGGCACTGCGCGGCAGGCGACGCTCGAAGTCGGCCTGGCGGACGATCGACGAGGCGACGGGCCGGCGATCTTCGGTGACGGTGGTCTCGAAGGCGACGCCGCCGTCTTGCCCGAAGGCGTGGAGCGAGACGAGGAGCAGCAACACCGGTCCCCCCGAGCGGAGTCGAGGGGTCACTTGCCACTCGAGACAGAGGTAGTCCCTCGACTTGGCGCGGGAGGACCGGTGTGCGCTTCCTCGTGCGAACGATCAGAGGGAGCTGGCTTCATGAGAACGGCTTTCCCCCCACTGTGAGCTTGCGCCCGGCGAGGAACTCCTTGGCCGTCATCGCTCGTTTTCCTTCGGGCTGCAGCATGAGCAGCACCAACGAACCTTCCGCGCAGGCCACTTCGATTCCATCGGGCGAAGCAGCGAGCACCGTGCCCGGCGCGCTCTTGCCGTCGGCGGCCCTCGCCTTCGACACCTTCAGCAACGCGCCTTCGAAGGTGCAGAAGGCACCGGGCCACGGAGTGAACGCGCGCAGCCGGCGCTCGAGCTCGCGGGCGCTCTTCGACCAGTCGAGGCGGCCGTCTTCCTTCTTGATCATCGGCGCCATCACCACGCCTTCGGTGGGCTGAGGCTTCACCGGAAGCGCACCATTCACGTAACGCGCGAGTGAACGTCTCAGCACGTCGCCACCGAGATCCGAGAGCGTGTCGTGCAAGGTGGCGGACGTGTCGTCAGGACCGATGACCAGCTCGGCGCAGTCGATCACCCCGCCGGTGTCCATACCCGCATCCATCTGCATCAGGCAGACGCCCGTCTTCTCGTCGCCCGCGGCGATTGCCCACTGAATCGGAGCCGCACCCCGGAATCGCGGGAGCAACGAAGCGTGCACGTTCACGCAGCCCCGGCGCGGTGCATCGAGCACTTCCTGCGAGAGAATCTTGCCGTACGCCGTCACCACGCCCACGTCGGCGTTCAGCGCGCGCAGCTCTTGGGCGAAGTTCGTTCCGCGGATCTTGAGCGGCTGCAGGACCGGGATTTTGCGGGCCAGCGCGAGGTCCTTCACGGGGGAGAAGCTCACCTCTTGCCCGCGGCCGCGCGGCTTGTCGGGCTGG
>JBKJSE010000341.1:0-4012 GCA_046595925.1 Archangium sp.
CATCATCCGCTGGGTGCAGAAGCGCGCAGGACAGAGCGTCGATCAACAGAAGCGCGCGTCGGCCCTGGTGAAGCGGCTCAAGCGGATCCGAGAGGAAGTCGGCGACCTCTGAGGCCCGAGAAATCGCCTCCGAAACCTGAAAACACCAGCCGAGAACCCGTGGGCGGATTGGCCGGTTAGTTTACATTTATGTGGCCCATTTCGGCTCAGGCGGAGCTGCTCCCACGCCGACTGCGGAGATCGGTGGAGATCTCCTGCCCTTGATCGAACAGCGGGCGCGCGCTCATCGGTCAGCCCACGTGGCCTGTCGAACGAGCGCAGCAGCGAGCGAACCTGTAGGACTGCGTCAGGTTCGACATGCCATTGCGTTGTGGCGGCCGACGAACGGAGGTACTCGCCCTTTGCCAGTTGGATCTCAACGTTCTGCGGCGCCTTGCGTCTCAATTGCTCCACGAAGGCTGGCAAGTCTAGAATGGCCCTCTGCTCATCTGTGAGAAACTCCTGCGTCTCAAAGGACACGCGCGTCGCAAGCCCGGACGGAGCGACTACTCCCAGATGCAGAAATTCGGCGGCTGGTGCCAGCTCCGACAAAACGGAGCAATACTTCTCAAGCTGTTCAAAATTACTTCGGAGCACCACGCATTCCAGGCCGAGAGCGGCCAGTTTCGCAACCCTTGGGCTGGCCCTCCGCAGCCGCGCAATCAGAGCGAGCGCTTTCAGCGCTTGGTCGAATGCGCCTGCCCGTCCACGAAGACGGTCATTCAACTCGGCGGTGGGTGCGTCGAGGCTGACGTGAACCCGGTCGAAAAATGGCAACAACTCCAGGGCGAACTCTTCTTGGAGTCCCCAACCGCTCGTGTAGAGGACGTTCTGCACGCCGGCTCGGGCGAACACCTCGGCCACCTGTGTGAGATTGGGAAGCAGAAGTGGCTCACCACCACTGTAGATGACGGTTTGAGGGCCGATTGAGAGGATGGCCTCGGCCAAACGCATCATCTCCTTCGGCGGCAAGTGTCGCGCGTGGCGTCGCCCAGACTCGCTGTAGCAATGGATGCATCGCAATGGACAGGCATAGGTCACTTCCCAAACGACTATCCGGGGGATCGGCGCGCTGTTCATGGTTTCGCGGGCGGCTTCTTAGGAACAACTGGGGGCTTGATTCTGCGTCCTAGAAGCGCCGCGACCTCCAAGGCGCGCTGCAGTTGCGGATCGGCCCCTTGTGCGTATTGCAGCGAATTCTCGACCACAATATCCGGAATCACGCCCCGCCCCTCCAAGCGGACACCGTCAAATGCCCCATCTTGGACAGCAAGCAGAAAGAGTGAGCCGTCGGACAGAGTGAAGACTCGGCCAGTGACGACCGCTCCCGCAGTCGTCTTGCCCACCACGCGAGCGACCCCTCCACGCTGAAGGATGAACGTCAGCAGTTCCTTCCCGCTGCGAGTGCCCTCGTTCACGAGGATTACGACGGGCTTGCGCCATGCTGTCTCACGCACGTCGACAGAACCGTCCCTCGAGATTGTCGTGGATGCCGGCAGAATGGGATTGAAGTGGTTGGCCATCGATGGGTTGCAGCCTCCCCACCCATCGCGGAAGTCCAAGAGCAAGGCATCCGCTGTCTTTAGCGGTCCCACCAATAGCGCCCATCTCACTCCCTTCTCAACGTCCTCCCCGGAGCATGAGAACACCCGTATATAGCCGATGGACTTGCCATCCAGCGGCATGAGGCGAACGCTGCGGCTGACCGCTTCCAGCCACTCCGCCTTGATGTCGACGAGCAGAGGAGTAATCGACAGTGAAGCGAGGGGCGCTCCTCGTTGCCGCGCGACCTTGAACTGTACCGCCACACCCGCCTTCCCACGAAGCGACCCGAGTGAGTTGAATGGTGCCCCATCTGCCGACTCGATTCGGTCCCCTCGACGAAGCCCCGCCTGCTCTGCTGGACCGCCCGGGAAAACCTCTCGGACGAAGGTGCCCTCGGGGAGACTGGCGAAGTCCGCGCCAATGCTCTCAAGCATCACCGGGTCCTTGGCGCTCGCGAGGCCGTAGACGGCACGGACTTCGAAGTACTCGCGTTCAGTTGGGGCGTAGAGGCGTGTATGTGACAGCCCCAACTCCTTTAAAATCTCGTTGGTCTTTGAGGGGAATTCGACGGCACTAAGCCCACGACCGTAACTCTCGTGCAGTTTTGCCCATCGAACCCCCGCGTCCGCATAGGCGAATTGTTCTCGCACTGTACGGGTAACCTCGTCGCCCACTCCACCGTAGTCGACGTCGTTCGCCGCAGCCTGTCCTCCGTCCGCAGCACGCGCACCACCAACCAGGAGAAGGGCACTCAGCAAGAGAACAGGTCGCATTATTGACTTGGCGCTAGGGAAAAGTGAACGGGCGGCGCGGAGACCGCGCCCGCCTCGAACACGCTCCTACGATTTCAAGGAATGGCGATAGTACAGCACTGGACACGGGTGCCGCAGGTCTGCCCGCAGGTCGTCCAAGTCTCATCACCTGGGAACGCCTCCGATGTCTTGCTCATGCCACTCAAGGTCTGCTTATTCAGGACAACTTCTTCGGCTCACTAGGCTTCTTCGGAACGGCTTGTGTTTCCACGAGAGAACCTCCTTGCGTCAGCGGGGATTTTGAAACGGTCCCAGCGTAGACGTCGGCCATGGCCAGTGCAATGTGTGTCTACCACACAGTCGTGAATGTCTGGAAGGCGGACAGTCCAGCAACGGTCCTTGTCGAAGCGAGCACGCTGGGCTGAACCTCTCCGCGAGAAACTTGATGAACGCTTCGCGCGCGCCGATCTCGCGCTTCAATCCGACCTGAGTGGGCTTCATGCTGGCGCAGCTGACCGATCGCACGCCTCTCAGGCGGGCGCCTTGCGTCGCGAGCAACCCAGTCAGCAGGCCAGTTGATTCAGTTTCGCGCGGCGCGCCCATGCTGGGAGGTCTCACGAATTCTCACGGACCACCAACCAGCAGTGGAGGTGGAGAAGTCGCGGCAGCGCTCCGTCGCGCTCACCGTTGAGGCATGAACCCCAGGGTCCCGAGACCGCCGCGGCGGCGCTGTTGTGAATGTCGCTGCTGGTACCGCCCGGCCCCCTCGACTGCTCAGACGCAGATGACCTGCGGGAAGAAGTGCCGGCTTCGTCGACGAAGAAGTCAGGAAGCCCGGCGCCGCGAAGCTGACGTGGGGGCGGCGTGCGAACTCGAACGCGCACGCCAACGACGCCACCGAGAGCTCCATTTTCTGGCCAACCAGGCGTCGCCGTCACGGGCCGGCCTCTCGCCCCAAGACACCGAGGCAATTGAAGAAATCGTCGAAAAGTTGAGACAAGAACAACGCGCGTCACGGGCCGCCCTCCGCCGCCATCTACGCCGCTTCTCGCTCGGAGAAGCGGCCTCGGCCGGGGCGGGAATTGGGACATAAACACGGCACGTCACGGGCCGGCCTCGACGCCGATGCGTGCGAGATCAAACGGTGAATCGGCCGGAGTCTGGGACAGCGGTCACGGGCCGATCTGGCGAGCAGCGCGCCGGCTCGCGCAGCGTGTGTCCATGACCGAACCTCTTCAGCTTCGAATGAAGTCGCTCGCAGATGGGATGCGAACCGAGGTGTCACTCGCGGGCGCGCTGCCGAACACCGTCCCACCGGAGACCATGCGGGAGTTGATCGCAGTACTCGCGCTGTGGAGCGCGGCGCCCGTCTCCGTCGTGCTGGTCATCGACGAGCGGTCGTCGTCCGATTGGTGCGAGCGCTGGTCCCTCAATCTGAGCGCGGTCGGGCGCGACACGTTCGAGGTGCGTTTCGAGTTGGCTGAGCTCGAGGGCACAGCGTGAGCGGCTGGTGGGTCGAAAAGAAGGACTGCAGCGTTGTGGTGGTGGGCCCAGACGGGACCGAGGATGCGACCTGCGGCACGTTCCTCGACCGGCTGCTGCTCCGTGGGCTCTCGCTGCACACTGTCGAGGCCTACGCCTACGACCTGGTGCTGATGAAGCGCTGGCTCGAGGCG
>JBKJSE010000095.1:0-15060 GCA_046595925.1 Archangium sp.
CGTTGCCCGCGTCACCCGTCTGAAGCGAGACGGCAGTCAACGAAGGGTTCGAAGCAATCAACACCAACGCTATCGAAGCGCCGCCCGATGTTCCCGGAGCACCACCACTGCCGCCAGTGCCACTGGCACCGCCACCACCGCCGCCGCCACCCGCTTCATGAAACGCAAGACAGGTCAGCTTGCCGCCACCACCGCCACTCGAGCCACCCACGCCTTCACGTCCCGGCTCGCCTGCCGTCGCAGCAAGCGCCGAGAGCCAGACACCCGACGCATTCACGAAGCCGGGATCCTTCGCGCTCACGCCTCGCGCCCCGGGAGCCGGCGTTGAACCAGCCCCACCATTGAGTCCGTTGTCGGCGATGTGACAACCGCCCCGGCCGCCGGCGCCGCCCGAGATCCCCAGCCCCCCATCACCATTCGGGCTCGAGCCTGCGCCACCGTTGCCACCGCGAGCGCCGCTGCCGTTCCCGGCACTCAGCCCACCGATGCCGCCACGCGGGCTGGTGTTCGGAACGCCCCGGGTCGCGTTCTCCCCCGGGAAACCCGCCGCACCTCTCGCACCAGGATTGCCCGGCGCCCCGTCGAGGCCATCGCCTGCCTTCCCCGAAGCGAGGTGAACGAAACGAAGCGAGAGGAACGAGCCGCTGTTCACCACACGCAATGCTTGAGCAGCGCTGCCCCGGACACCGTCGGCGCCCTGAATGATCACCCGCTCGAGCGTGGTCGGTGAAGTGAGCCTGTCGATCGGCATGCCCGTCGACGGCGCGAGGATCGTCGCGCGCGAAACCGGGTTCGAAGATCTCCGCCACGTCGCGTCGTAGCCGCCGAACAGACTGACGCCCGAGCTCCAGCTCGACGGAGAAAGATAGCGCCCCGTGGCGATGAAGATCTGCCGCCTGCCACTCGAGCTGGCGATGGAGAGCGCGCGAGCGATCGTCGCGACCGGCGCCGTCTTCGCACCCGAGTTCGAATCGTGCCCCGTCATCGAAACGAACACCGCCTGGCTCGCGTCACCATCGATGCCGTCGCAGTTCGTGTCTTCGAAGAGCTCATCGGGCGCATCGACCGAGCTCGCGCACACGCAGCGCAGCAGAGGGCTGCAAGTCTCGAACGCGCCACAGGCAGCGCCGCACGACGCGATCGTTCCGCCGCAGCCATCAGAGATGTTGCTGCCGCAGTTCGCGTTCAACGACGCGCACGTTCTGGGTCGGCACGCGCACCGATTGCTGGCCTGGTCGCAGAACATCTGACCGCCGCCGCAATCGAGGCCGCCACCGCAAGAAGCGATCGTGCCGCCGCACCCATCGGGAAGATTCTGGCCGCACGTCGCATTCAAGCTCGCGCAGGTCTTCGCCGCACATCGGCACGAGTGGCTCGTTCGATCACACGACCACGGGCCGCCGCCACAGTCAGGTTCCGCGCCGCACGAGGCGATGACGCCGCCGCAGCCATCGGGAAGATTGGTGCCGCACGTGGCGCGCAACGACGCGCAGGTCGCGGGCTGGCAGCCACACCGATTGGCCATCACCGCGCCGCACGTCTGCGGAGCGTTGCAGCTTCCGCAATTGAGCTGCCCTCCGCAGCCATCAACTGCGGAGCCGCACGTCGCGCCCACGTCTGCGCAGCGCCGTGGCGTGCACTGTGGAATTCCCGCGTCGATGACGACGAACTCCCCAGCGTCGGCACCGGCATCCACGCCCGCGTCACGAGGCGGCGCTTCCAACTGCACGCAGGTCGACGATTGGCAGACATCGATCGGCGCGCAGTCCGAATCAGACCGGCACGTGACGACCGCGGAGCCACACCCCGCCGAGAGAATGAGGACCAGGACCAACGAAGTGCTTCGGAACATGACCGCTCCAGGAAAGAGAAGGACCGCGCCCGGCCCTGGAGCGCGCGGCGTGCCGTCTCGATTCCCTGTGAATTCGCGAGTTCCCGTGCAGCACCCGCGCGTCGGCGTGCATGGAGCGCAGTCGCTCCGTTTCGATTCTCAGCCGAAGCGAGCCTGCAGCCGTCGTTTGCCTGCCGCGCCGATCGGATTGCCGGTGAGGTCGAGCGCGCTCAGCCCATCGAGCGTTCGAGACTCGAGCAGCGCGTCGAGCCCACTCGAGCTGATGCGATTTCGCGGCAAGGAGAGCGACTCGAGCGTCTTGAAACGCGCCGCCCGCGCGATGGCGAACGCACCTTCATTGCCCGCCTGATTTCCGCCGAGCGACAGTCGCAACAAATGACCGGGGCTGCGTGAATCGGCGAGCGCCTCGGTGCCGCCGACGCCGAGGTGATTGTTCGCGAGAGACAATTCGGTGAAGCGCGCGGTCCACTTGTTCGCTGCGAAAGCGCGCACGCTCTTCTCGGTCACCGCGTCGTCTTCGAGGATCAGGCAATCGAGGCCGGGCAGCGCCTTGCCTCCCTGTGCGGTGAGCAGATTCAACCCTTCGTCTCCGACGCGTTGGCCGATCAGGACGAGCCGGGAGAGCTTTCGAAGCCGCCGCGAGTCGAGCACGTGCGCCAGGCGCTCCCGGCTCAGTGCCCCCGGCGCGTTCGGCCGCGCTGCGCGGAACTCGACCGAGCGCAGACGCTCGAGCCACTCGAGCGTCGCAAACCGCTCACCATCGATGGTCTGCGACGAGCTGAAGATCAGCTCGGTGACGGGCTCGGTCTGGAAGAACTCCTCGAGCTGAGCGAGCGACTGCGAGTCACGCACCGTCGCGGTCTCGACGAAGCCGCGATGAAAACGAACCTGCGCGAGGTCAGGCGTGAAGCCCTTGAGCCATTGCGGAGACCCGGCTTCCAGAAGCGCAGCGGCCTCCTTCTCGAGCTCGGCCGCGCGCTGTGAACCCCGCGCGAGCTCGCACTGAATCGAGATGAAGTCGCCGCGCGGGTCACCGCGTTCACTGAGCCAGTCTGCGTAGACGAGCCGGGGCGCGTCGGCTTCTGGGTTTGCCAGGACCGCCGCAAGCAAGTCGCCGCGCGTGGCGCTGGTGCTGACGACGGGTCCTGCCAACGCGATCGCCACGCGATCGGGTTTGAGTCGCCCCGCCCATGCCCGGCAGGCAGAGGCGTTCGAAGCATCGCGATAGCGATCCCAGCTCGTGATGTCGGGCCAGGCGTTCGATGGGTTCGCCGCGCCGTGGCCCGCCGCGACGCCGATGGTGAGGTGGTCGTTGAGGACGACACACAGACACACCGAGGTGACGCCGCGCGCATCGGGCGCATCGCCTGCGCTGACCCACGCGAAGCCCAGCTCGTTCTCGAGCGCGCTGTCCACGCAGCGTTCGACCTGCGGCAGGGTCATGAGCCGGCTCGTTCGACGGCCGTTCGCGTGCGCGAGCAGCGCTTCGACGGCGTCACGTTGGCTCTGAATCCACTCCGCTCGACGGCGCGCCTTCATTCCTCCGAGCGTATCGAATCAGGGTACGAAGAAGCCCGCCGCGGCACCGGGTTGGATCTTTCCCTGGCTCGCACGAACGGCGCTCCGGCTGACGAGTTGGAACGCCCGGCGCAAACCTGACGGCGTCGCGTCGCGCTCCCACAAGATGCAGCCCGGCGGAATGCCCATCGACTTCGCCACGTGCTCGAAGTTGACGTCGCTTCCCACTCCGACCAACGCGAGCGTGAACAACTCGGAAGCGAGCAGGTCGCGGCTCAGGCGCGCGCAGTCAGCCGCGGTGCGCTTGCTGCCGACGTCTTCGCCGTCCGTCAGCACGACCACCACGCTGCGAGTCGGGGTACCGCCGTCACGCAAACGCTGCGCATACGCCACGTTGGCCGCGAGAGAAGTGCACCAGGTGTCGTAGAGCGCGGTCGAACCACTCGCCCGGTAGTTCTTCGCGTCGAGCCTCGTCGCGTCAGGCACGGGCACGTAGCTGTGGATCACGTCCATCGAGCCGTTGAAGGTCCAGCAGGCGAGCAGGACTGCGTCTCGATCTTTCGCTCCTGCGAAGGCGTCGAGCAGCGCGTTCTGCCCTTCGCGGATCGGCTTCTCGAGACCGCGGTCGGCGATCGAAGAGCTCGCGTCGATCAGCACGGTGACCAACGTCACGTCTGAGGCCGTGATGTCTTCGAGGTCTTTGCCGGCTGCGCCCGCGAGGACCAGGTTTCCCAGGTTGCCGGTGATGAGCGAGCTCGTCTGCGGCGAGATGATTCCTTTCGCGGTGGCTGAGGTGAACAGCGTGGTGGCTTCGTCTTGCGTCATGGTCTTCTTGATCATTGGGTTCCTTTTGGACGTGGCTCCGCCAGGAGAAAGGGCGCGACTGCCCTCTCCCTGACCCTCTCCCCCTCGGGGAGAGGGAACTCAGTCGTTCAGTTCGATTTTCAGATGGTGACGGCGTCGGTCGTGCGAACGACCTTCATGCCCGCGCTCTTCCACTTCGCCACGGCTTCATCGGCCAGCTTCGGAAAGTTCAGATGATCCGGCAGCGGTGACAGCGGGGGAGGCGGCACCGGGCTCATCGCGTCTTCCAGGATCCAGATCTTCTCCGCCAACTTCGGGTCCGTCGCGGCGACATGCGCGTGGATGTCGTTGACCGTCGAGAGCACGCAGTGGCTCTTCGCCTGCCCGAACACGTACACGCGGTCGTATTCCATCAGCATCTTGAAGAACGGCGCGTTGAAGGCGCCGACCACGTTGCCTGAGAGCTCGGTCACTTCCGGCGAGAGCACCGAGTAGTTCTCGGTCATCGCGTGCGTGCCCTTCGTCTCGAAGTGCGTCTGGTGCTTTCTCGCCGCCGCGTGGAACAGCGCCGCTTCCATCACCGTCGGCACGAGCGCATGAGACAGCCCGCCGAGCAGCGTGTGGTACGGCCAGATCGTCAGCACGTACTTGCCGGTGCTCTCGAGCTTCTTGACGTACTCGAGGCTCTCCCTGGGGTGCGCGATGGCGGTCCACTTCCCCGAGCGCACGTCTTCGTGGAACACCGGCGTCAGCGGAGCGGGATGCCGCCCCTGCGCGTCGATCCACCAGGCTGGGTGGAAGATCTGAAACACCCGGTGCGTGTCGAGCGAGAAGAAGAGCCCCGTGAGCTTGTCGAGGTTTCGGTAGATCCACTCGGTGGTGCGCGTGCTGTCTTCGACCGCGCCCGGCACGAACAGACTCGCGCCCGGCGTGCAGAAGCCGACCTGCACGTCGATGCCGAACGCCGCGATGCGGAACTTGTCCTGCCCTGCGGGTTTGATCGCGTGCTTCGCGGCGAACGCTTCACCGGCCTCGGTCACCAGTCCTGCGCGCTCGAGGTAGAGCTGTGAGACCTGCTTGGGATCGTAGAAATCAGGGAGCGGCATCGACATGGCAAACCTCCTTCACGTGAGGGTCAACTGCGTGATGTCGCGGGCACCGACGATGAACAATGAGCCGTCGGCATTGGGGAGTATTTCGTCGCCCGCGGAGACGAAAGGTTGGGTGTCAGGAAACTGCATCGCTTCGATCAAGTGGCCAGAATCATTCTTCATCGCGACGAGCCCGGCGTCGGTGGCCAGCACCACCCTGCCGGCCAGCAACGCGGCGTGACCTCGTGCACCACCGCTCGACTTCGCGAGCATCGTGCCCGCCTCGTCGATGAGCCAGCGATGCACCACGTCTTTGCCGCCGTCGTCACAGACCACCGTGAGCAGCGCGTGCTTCGCGTCGAACACCGCGTCGGCGTCGAGAATGCGCCCCGCCCAGGTGAGGCCGTTCAGTTGCTTGAGGCCTGATTTTCCGACGCGCGTGAGGAAGGAAACCGTCAGGCCTCCCGCTCGGTAGAAGCCGAGCCCCAGACGTTCACCGGTCCACAGCCAGGTCTGGCCTTCGAGCACCTGCCCGATGCGCGCGCCGGTCTGCTGCTCGATGAGCCAGGCCTGCTCTTGCCGGTACGTGGCAGAGGTCGAAGTGGCGAGCACGGGCCACAGTCCGCGCAGTCCGGTCTGGGCGCGCTCGACCAGACGGTCACCCTGCCACTTCTCGAGGTGACCTTCTCCGTCCGCGATCCAGGTCGCAGCCCCGGCGATTCCGTAGCGGCGATGCGCACCGGTGAGCTGCGTGGAGATCTCCGTGCCGTCTTCGCGACGCAGCGTCCCGTCTTCTTCCGCCAGATAGCGGAGGCCGCCTTGCATCGCGGCGTGCAGCACGCGGCCGTTCGTCTCGAAGGCGGTGCGCGCGGTGCAACGGCCATTCGAGCGCAGCACCTGGCGTGTCACCAGCGGTCCCAACGCGCGGCACTCAGGACACACGGCGCGCGCGTGCTCGACCCCGCAGGCGCACTTCGTCCACGCGAGCTGGAGCAGCGAAGCCGGGAACGTCTGCCGCGCGTCCTTTTCGAAGACGGCGAGGAACCAGTGAAGCAAGTCGTCGGGCAACACGTTGGGCGGCACGGCAAGACGCGGCGCCACCACGTCGCTCTTCATCAGGGAATGCCGGGCCTCCGCGCGCCGCAGCAGCGTGGGCAGCTTCGCGTGCGTTCCTCCGAAGGGATGCACGGCGAGCAGGCTCTGGAACAGCAGCACGGAGAACGCGTACCAATCGGTGCCGTCATCGAAGCGGGGCGCGGCGGAGAGATCGACTCCGTAGAGGCGCGGGTCGAGGAACCGTTCGTGACCGACGGGACACGCATAGGGGCCGAACTGCATCGAGTCGGCGTCGATCAAGTACGGCTTGCCGCCTGCGAACAACACGTTGCCGTCGTTGAAGTCGCCGATCACCACGCGCGCGGCGTGAAGTTGTTCGACCAGCCCGTGCAGTTCCTGGAACAGCGCGGTGAGCCCGCCGTTCGAGAGCACGCCGAGCCGCCACTTCCTTTGAGCGAGCCGGCCGAAGTCGTCCGCGCCGGGCACGAGCGGCATCTGGTAGCCGATGACTCTCCCGTCCTTGTCGGTGGCGAGCGTGCTCGGGCTCATCACTGCCGCGGGAAGTGCCTTCGGAAAGTTCGCGAGCTTGAGCAGCTTCAGCTCGAGCATTCGCTGCGCGAGCGGGTCGTTCGCCGGGTGGAACAGCTTGAGCGCGGTGGTGCCGAGTTTGTAGACGCGCGCCTCCCCTCCTTCGCCGAGGAGATCGGTGTCGCTGACCCTCACTCGTTTCCCAGAGAGATAGACGTCCATGAATCAGGCCCCCAACAGCGCGATCGTCGCGTCGTCCGTGAAGCGCTCGGTCTCGGCGAGCACGTTGAGCCGCCGCTGGAAGGTGAGCGGGTTGCGGTGAAGCGCCTCTTCGTTCGTCAGCTCGAGCAACCGCGGAGGCGCGAGTCGATCGAAGCCGTCGGTCATCACGGCGAGGCGCTTCGCGGGTCCCCAAAAGTGCAGCTGGGCTTCGGGCCGTGAGCCGGTGTTCGTCAGGCGATACGCGCAGTACGGCGGTGCGTTGTCGGGGCCGGAGTCGAGCTTCACGAGCTCGTCGTCGATCAGGAACGCGCCGTCACCCAGGCCGAAGATCATTCCACGCGCTCCGATTCGAACGGCCGCGAGGAAGGTGAAGAGGAAGTAGCGCTCGAGCAGTGGCTCGACGTCGGGGCCGAGCGCGAGGACGGATTGGTAGAGATAGGCAGTAAGAGCGTCCGTCGCGCGGTGCGGGAGATCAGGGGTCAGTTCGGGTTGTGCGCTGAGCCACTGGCCGAGGTAGCGCGCTCCGAGTTGTGCTCCGACTTCGCTTTGGGGTTGGGATGAGCAGCCGTCGGTGACCACTGCCACTCTCGTGGTCGAGAAGACCCCGTCCTGGTTGTTGCGGCCGACGCGGAGGTGATCGCGACCGATGTGAGTTGCAGCGAACATTGGACAGCCCTCTCCCCGACCCGCTCCCCCTCGGGGAGAGGGAGAGAAGGTGGATGTTTTTTCGGGATTGATTCGGCTTCGACCTTCTTCAGGCCTTCCACTTCGACAATGCATCGACCAACTGCTGCGTCGCCGGCGACAAACCCATCCGCCGATCCGCCTCAGCCACCTGCTCAACCCGCGGAGCCTGAAGAGCGGGAGCCCCGGTCAGGAGCACGTACCCCTCGGGTACCGCTTCCCCTTCCTGCCCGACGATGCCGAATGGACCACTGGCCCCCGCGCTCCGTCGGAACAGCACCGGTTTTCCGGGAACGCTCTGCTTGCCGCTCCCGCTCTCATTGCCGAACTTCATCGTCGCGCGCTGGCCGGTCTGGGTGAGCTTGTAGACAGCCGACACCCGGTCCCTCGTGAGCGGACTGCCGCTCGTCTGCGCCACGATGTACCCGCCGTAGCCGTAGACCTGCTCCTCAGGCGTCCAGCCCACTTCCTTGCGCAGCACCTCGAAGCGCCGCGTCTGTTCCGCATCGAAGCCGTCCTCGAGGATCTGCACGGGACGAATGCCCAGGCGCTGCGCCTCGGCCGCCGCGAAGCGGTACTGCGCCTCCTTGTCGCCCGAGTCGTAGCGGATCGAATCCGACTGCCCTTTTCGTTCGGCGATGATCCGGTACGCCGTGGGAATGCCCGAGGTGATCGTGTCGAAGGTGTCGAGCAGGAAGCTGGAGCGCTGATACCGCCGCTCGACCATCGCCCTGAACGCCGCCTCGTCGCTCCCGTACCGCTGAATGTGCTCGTGACCCATGGTGCCCACCGGCACCAGGCCCAGCTGCTGCGCGCCGTAGACGTTGCTGGTGCGCGTGAGCCCCGCCTGCTTCGCGCCCTCCAGAGCGAGCAGGTGCTGCTCGGGACAGCTCGCCGCGCGCAGCCCCACCTCGAACAAACGCGCAGGCGATCCCACTATCTCCGAGAGCTCGGTGACCCGCGCGCGAACGCGAGCGACGTAGCCGTCACTGTCCACCGTGATGGGCGGCGCCTTCACCCCGACCGCGTCGAGCGTGGCCAACACCAACTGCTTCTGCACCTCGCACGTCACCGTCTTGACGGCCGCCGCGAGCTCGTCTGGCCGCATCACCGCGACCGTCGCCACCTGAATGCGATAGCTCCACATCAACAGCACCGGCTCGAGCCACGACACCAGCGACGACGCGCCACTGACCGTGAACACCGGCTCGCGATCGCTGAACACCGCGTGCTTCGGCAACGCCTTCACCGTCAGCTGCTTCGAGGTGATCGCCGCCTTCACCGCCGAGCCCAGGTCGTAACCGTGGGTGCTCAGGTACTCCCAGTCACCTGCTTTCAGCTCAGGCAGAACGCGGTTGAGCTCGGTCTCCACGTCGAACGGCAGCACCTGCAGCCCGCCCTTGCGGTGCGAGTAATAGAAGGTCTCCGGTCGCAGCGGCCAACCGGCCTCGGCCATCGAGAACTTGTAGCCATCGGTGAGCAGCAGCGGCGAACCCATGTCCCTCTCCTTCGACACGATAAGTATTAACCACCGCAGATAGAGTCGTCAAGACTCTGATTGATGATCTGACGTTCAGCCAGCGATTGCGGGCAACTGCAGGTTGATGAACAGGAACGCCGAGACGAGCGCGTTGACCGCGCAGGCCAGGGCGAGCGCATAGAAGTGGGTGCGTCGGGGCGAACCAGCCGACAGCCGCAGGGCGGTCACCACCAGCACCACGAAGGCGATCGTCGCGGTGGGCAGCGCGACCTGGCCGAAGGTGGCCTTGCGACTCTGAACCCAGATGATCACGTCGATGGCGGCGGCCGTCGTGGCGGTGAGCGCCAGGGCACCGGCGACCTTCAGCGGCCAGCCGCCCAACTTCCCCAACGCGGCGGTGTCCTTCATCAGGGTCGTCGCGCGGAACATCATCAGCGAGAAGAGCACCCCGGCCAGCGCCGGCATCGTCTCCCCCGCGATGCCCGAAGAAGTACCGCGCCAGAAACCGACACCCGCCACCACACTGCTGAGCAAAGCCACCACGAGCCAGACCATCAGCGGACCCTAGCGCACGCGTTTCCCGCGCACTTCCGAGGGTTTCCGAAGCGTGGCGCGCTCGGTCCACCGCGCTGTCGTTTCGGGTCGTTCGCGTTGATTCGGGACCCATTATTCATGAATCAGTTCTGCTACTCGCAGCTTTCGGCTCGTAAGCGCGCCAGCGAACTGGGGTTTCCCGAAACCGCCAACGGCTTTGACGTGTGTCGCGCGGGAGTGGCGCAACGATCCACCAGCAGACCTCGAACATGTCTCCAAAGCCCGGCTGCAACGCCGGCCGCAGTTCAACTCAAAGGGGACGCAACGATGAGCCAGCTGGACACCCAGAAGATGTACGCGAAGTACGGGCCGACCATCTACGCGCGCTGCAAGCGCCTGCTGAAGGACGGGACCGCCGCCGAAGACGCCACCCAGGACGTCTTCATCAAGGTGCTCAAGCACGTCGACTCCGCGCCCGGTGAAGAGGCCGTGCTGCCGTGGATTCACCGCATCACCACCAACCACTGCCTCAACGTGATCCGCGATGCGCGCCGCCACGCCGAGCCCGTCGAGCACGTGCCCGAGCTGGTCGACGACGAGTTCGAGAACAGCGTGGTGACCCGCGACTTCGCCAACCGCCTGCTGGCCGCGACGCCCGACGAGCTCAAGCAGCCGGCCTTGATGTACCACGCGCGCGGCATCGAGCAGTCCCAGGTGGCCGCGGCCCTGGGCGTCTCGCGCCGCACCGTCCTCTACCGTCTGGCCGAGTTCAGCCGCCGCGCGATGCGCATGCAGGAGATCGCAGAGGCCTGATTTCGCGATCCGTGGTGTAGAACCCCTTTCAGTGCTTCCTCTGTTCGTCAGCCTCCTGCTCGCCGTGCCGGACGCAGGGTCCAGCCCAATCGCGGTGTCCGCGGACAAGCTCGGCTATTTCAAGAAGGAATCGCGCGCACTTTACGAGGGCCACGCCATCGCCAAGCGCGACGCGATGATCCTGACGTGCGACGAGATCGAAGCGTTCCTGGATGCCAACGGCGACATTCAGCGCATCGAAGCCCGGGGCAACGTGTACGCGATCGACGGTGACCGTGAAGCGTGGGGCGACCGCGCGCAGTTCATCAACGAGACCGGCGTGCTCACCGTGACCGGCAAGCCGCGCGGCAAGCAGGGCCCCCGTGAAGTCGAAGGTGAAGTGGTCACCGTGGTGACCGGCGTCGATCGCCTGGTGGTGACGAAGGCGCGCACCCGCGTGAAGGAACCCAAAGCTCAGCGCCTCGCGATCGACGCAGACCTGCTCACGCTCGAAGGCGTGAAGAACGAAGCGAAGTGGACGGGCCACGTGAAGGCCGTGAAAGGCAAGACCACGCTCCTCTCGCCTGAGGTCACCGCGACCTACGACGAACAGGGCGAGATCAATCGCGTGCTCGCGCGCGGCGGCGTCGAAGTGACCGAAGGTGATCGCTGGGCCCGCGGGCAGAACGGCGACTACGACGTTCCCAAAGGCACGCTGGTGGTCACCGGCAAACCACAAGCGCGCCAGGGCAAGACGCGCATGAAGGGCACCAAGGTCACGTTCTTCTCAGGCTCCGAGTTCCTCGAAGTGGAGAACGCCGTCACGGTCATCGAAGTCGACAAGAAGAAGGTGCAGTGATGACCGAGTCGAACGAGCCGGTCTCCGACACCGACCTGCTCCGTGAAGCGGGCGGGGAAGTGTTCGGCTTCGTCAAAGAGAACCCGCTGCTCATCGTGCTGCCTTCCATCTTGCTCGCCGGTGGCGCAGCGATGGATGCGTGGGTCTCGCCGCTCCACTCGATCGCGCCCGCGGTGGTGGGCATGGCCAAGGGCATCGGCTGGGGTCTGTATTTCCGGCTGGCGATGGGCGCATCGGGCGGCGCGTCACACAGCGGCCTCGCCACTCCGGCGGTGGCCATGGTGCTCGCGTTCCTCGGGCTCGAGTACGGCGGCTTCGGGCTCATCATGCCGGTCTTCATCTGGCTCATCCCCCTGATGGACTACGCGATCATGTACGGCGAAGGCCCGGCCGGTTCGCTGGGCGGCGTGCTCGACACGCTCAAGTCAGCGGCCCTGTTGTGGCTGGGCACCATGTTCGCGCTGCTGATCGGCCTGTTGATGCTGGGCTTCGTGCTCGCGCTGCCCATGAGCATCTTCGCCACCTACGCCCATCGCGACGGCGCGTGGCTCGCAGACGTGGTGGGCGGCGCGTTGGTCGGCCCGCTGGTGCACCTGGTGGTCGTCTACCGCGCGCGCCTCTTCCTCGCGATTCACGGAGACCCGGCGTGAGCGACGCGCTGGTCGCCGAGGGGCTGCAGAAGACGTACGGCTCACGCAAGGTGGTCGACGGCGTCAGCTTCACCGTCAAGCCCGGCGAAGTGGTCGGCCTGCTCGGCCCCAACGGCGCGGGCAAGACCACCTCGTTCTCGATGGTGATTGGGCTGGTGCACCCCGATGCGGGCTCGGTGCGGCTGGGCTCCCGTGAGCTCGCTTCGTTGCCGATGCACCTGCGCGCCCGGGCGGGCCTGGGCTACCTGCCGCAAGAGGCGTCGATCTTCCGCAAGCTCACCGTGCGCGACAACCTCATCGCCGTGCTCGAGTTGGACGCGAAGAGCACCCCTTCCGAACGCGCGGCCACCGCCGATCAGATGCTGGCCGAGTTCGGCCTCACGCACGTGGCGGGGAGCCTCGGCGAGATGCTCTCGGGCGGTGAACGGCGCCGCGCAGAGATCGCCCGTTCGCTGCTGCCAAAGCCCCGCTTCATGCTCTTCGATGAGCCCTTCGCGGGCGTCGACCCCATCAACGTGGGCGAGCTGCAGAAGGAAATTTCCCGGCTGCGTGATCGCGGGCTGGGCGTGCTCATCACCGATCACAACGTGCGCGACACCCTGCGAATCTGCGATCGCGCGTACATCATCGCGGGGGGCCGCATCCTCGAAGAAGGCACGCCGCAGGCCATCGCGTCCTCAGAACGGGCACGCTCTGTGTATCTGGGCGCAGATTTTTCGCTTTCCTGACTCATTCCAATTGGTTGGCTGAAGCCCCGTAAATAGGCGAGCACTTGCTGTTGCGCTTTGAGTACCCTTGGCACACCTTTTGATGCAGGGGTGCGACGCATGGGTATGGAGCTCAAACAGAGCCTGAGGATGTCGCAGCAGCTGGTCATGACGCCCCAGCTGCAACAGGCGATCAAGCTGCTCCAGCTTTCACGGATGGAGCTCATCGAACAGATCCGCGAGGAGATGGAGTCCAATCCTCTCCTCGAGACCCCCGACGAGGTCGACGGGGACATGTCCGACAAGGCACCCGGCGAGGCCTCGCTCGAGGCCGGCAACCTCGAGGCCCCGTCCATCGGCGATGCGCCGGTCTCCGACACCGCCCAGGAAGTGAAGGCAGAGAACGCGCCCGCCGAGATCGACTGGGACGCCTATCTCAACAGCTACCAGTTCAACGAGCCGACCACGGCCTCGAACAAGGGCAACGTCGACCTCGACGACCTGCCCTCCTTCGAAGCGAACATGGTGAAGAAGGAAGATCTGTTCGATCGCCTCTTCGACCAGCTCGCCGGTCTGCGCATGAACGACGCCGATCGCCGCATCGCCGAGCTCATCATCGGCAACCTCGATGACGACGGGTACCTGAAGCTCGCCGACGTGGAAGGCGACCCGCTCATCCGCCTGTGCAACGAGGCCGACGTGCCGATGAGCGTGGGCACCAAGATGCTGCGCCGCATTCAGCACCTCGACCCCGTGGGCTGCGGCTCGCGCGACCTGCTCGAGTGCCTGCTCATTCAGGTGCAGCTGATGAAGGACCCTGCGGCCACCCTGCTGCAGACGATGATCAAGAAGCACATGAAGCTGCTGGAGTCGAAGAACCTCCCGGCCATCGCGCGCGACTTGAAGATCACCCTGGACGAGGTGATCGCCGCCACCAAGCTGCTGGGCAAGCTGGACCCCAAGCCCGGCCGCAACTACTCGGGCGAAGAGGCGCAGCACATCACGCCCGACGTCTTCATCCACAAGGTGGGCGACGACTACCACGTGGTGCTCAACGACGACGGCCTCTCCAAGCTGCGCGTCAGCGACGCCTACCGCCGCGCGCTGCGCAACGGGGCCCTGAACCCGAAGCAGAAGGAGTTCGTGCAGGAAAAGATGCGCTCCGCGCAATGGTTGCTGCGTTCGATTCAGCAGCGCCAGCGCACCATTCACAAGGTGACCGAGAGCATCGTGAAGTTCCAACGCGACTTCTTCGACAAGGGCATCGCCTTCTTGAAGCCGCTCATCCTGCGCGACGTGGCCGAAGACATCGGCATGCACGAGTCGACCGTCAGCCGCGTCACCACCGCCAAGTACGTGCACACGCCCCAGGGCATCTTCGAGCTCAAGTACTTCTTCAATTCTTCCATCGCGCGCACGGGCGGCGATGACATCGCCTCCGAAGCGGTGAAGAACCACATCAAGCAGCTGGTCTCGACGGAGAACGCGAAGAACCCGTACTCCGATCAAAAGATCGTCGAGCTCCTCAAGGCGCAGGGCATCGAGATCGCCCGGCGCACCGTGGCGAAGTACCGCGAGGTGCTCGGGGTGCTGCCGTCGAGCAAGCGCAAGAAGTACTACTGAGCCTCGAGGAGTTCGAACATGGCGCTGCCCGAAGTGCTCATCGTCGACGATGATCAACTGATCCGCACCATGGTGCGCGACGCGTTGATCGACGTGCCGTGTGAGATCCGCGAGGCCGACTCGGGCGACTCTGCGCTGGCTGCGATCGCCCAGCGAAACCCGGCGGTGGTGCTGCTCGACCTGGTGATGCCGGGCAAGAGCGGCCTCGAGGTGCTCAAGCTGCTCAAGGGCAAAGCCACCCGCGTGGTGGTGCTCTCTGCCCTCGACACCGAGGGCCTGGTGCAGCAGGCGATGGCCGACGGGGCGCACGGCTTCTTGTCCAAACCCATTCATCCGCTCGACGTGCAGAGCCTGGTGCGAGGAGCGTTGGAGGCTGCCTCTTCCCCATGAGCGAGGAATACTGGCTCGCCGACAGCGAGGCCCGCGTGCTCGGCCCCATCGGCCTCGATGTGATTCACACCCTGCACGCGCGCGGCAAGTTGCTCGACGTTCGCGCGGTGTCGCGTGATGGCCGGAAGTTCGTGCCGCTGCGCGAGATGCCCGAGCTGCAGGCCGTGCTCTCCGCCCCCATCAGCCTGACCGACGGTCAACGCGCGCAGCAGGAGGCCACCCGGCAGATCCGCGAGTGGCTCGCCACGATTCAGAGCCGCAGCACCCAGG